>JAZQLP010000122.1:0-8101 GCA_045542755.1 Eubacteriales bacterium | reverse complement strand
CCCTTGAGTACCATATCGGTTTCGCGCAGGGTAAGCGTGTTGCCCTCGATGGCGTTGGAGTTGTAGGTATATTCAATCATGAAGTCCTCGTTCAGACGCGCTACCTCTCCCTCGGTGAGAGGTCTGCGACCGTCGAGTTCAATTTTCTTTCTTTCGATCTGGGCGAGAAGGGTTTCCTTTCCGCGAATGCGTCCGTCAGCAGGCTTGGGAGCATTGTCGGGAACAAACCAGAGTTTGCCCTCGCGCCATGCGCCATCAATTTGTCCGTTTACGCAGAGAGTGCGGACACGTCTGTCGGAGATGCCCCATTTCTCTGCGGCTTGCTTTGTTGTCATAGCCATTATTCATACCTCGTTATGTTGAGATTTCGAATATTATAATATATCAGTATAAGTATACCACATTTTCGGCACAATGTCAATAGGTTGCGGAATAATAATTATAAATTTACGGAATAATTAAAATTCGCTTTGTTCAGTGAACAGAGCGAATTTTCAGCGAATAAAGCGAATTTTCGCTCAGCGGATGGCAGGGAGATTTACGCCGAACCTCCAAAAATTTGCATAGAGGGACGCGGCTCGTATTCTTTGGTTACAGCACCACATATTTTGAGTGGTGATGGCGCTATTGGGGCGGTAATAATGTCGGGGTATTTGTCGGAGCAGCACATATTTTCATTTTAGTCAAGTACGATTTGGTAAATCGTGATTAGGTATTTTTGAATCGTGAGTCCGTGGTCGCTCGGCCTTAATCTTTGATTACAGCGTATCACTTTTTGATCCGTGAAGGACTTGAATATTTCTCTGTTTTATGCTATAATGGTTACAGCAAAAAATCCACCTCGGGTTGAGCTTGCGGCTCGTGTGAGGTGGTATGGATATACGGGATTTTGGTGCTGACCACAATCTTGACCATTTACAGCATCGGACTACGTGGGAATTATGGACTTTACAGCACAAAAAAGCACGGTTTTCGGACGAAAAAGCACGGAAAAGCACGAAAAAAGAGGCAAAAAACCGATGCTTTTGCGTTTGGGAGCAAGATGCCGTGGGTTCGAATCCCGCCACTCCGACCATCAGCACAGAGTTGTAAAATATCTGTGCTGATTTTTTATATTGGCATCTTGCGAGCAAAACAAGCGCTGCTTGCTTTGGGCTTTGAGCACGACCGCCGTCGGTGACGGATGCAGGGAGTGCGAGAAGGTGCAGCGGTCGAAATTTAAAGTTGCTAACAGCAACGTATAAATTTCGGGCACCGCAAACCGGCGGCGAAGCCGAAGATGCCGTGGGTTCGAATCCCGCCACTCCGACCAAAAAAGCTCAGGAATCGTTGATTCCTGAGCTTTTTTCTTTTTTTGCTTTAAGTTATATACCGAGATCTGCAATAATTTTACTGAAAGGACGGTGCGTGGGTTTTGCCTGTGGCAAAAGCGTTAGCTCCGGGATTTGACATGGAAAAATACATCTTTGCCGCCTTTGTTGTACCGAAGTCGCGGTTTGAGCCCGTTTCCTGCACCTTATTGAAGGCATCTCTGAACATCTGATTGTGGGCTTCTTCTCTGTTGAGAAGAAAATCAATAGTTTCTCTGACCTTCTTATCCTCAATCTGACGGTAGAGATACTCGTAAACCACCTTTGCTCTCTGTTCTGATGCTATATTGGAGAGCAGATCGGCACATAAGTCGCCCGTAACGGTAACGTAATCTCCCGTCCATGAATACCCCGAGGAATTGATAAGTCCTGGGTTTAACCCCAGAAGAACGTGTGTCTGTACTTCGCCCGCCTGAATTTTCGTAACATCTACGTCGTGGCCGTTAAGAAGATTAATGGTCTGCGCGACCATTTCCATATGCCCCAGCTCTTCTGCCGCGATATCAAGAAACAGATCCTTGATTTCGGGGTCTTTGATTCTGAAGCTTTGTGACATATACTGCATTGCGGCCTTGAGTTCTCCGTTACCGCCGCCAAGCTGTTCCTGAAGGAGCACTGCATACTGAGGATTAGGTCTTTCTATCTCCACGGGATGAAATAACTGTTTTTCGTGTTTAAACATAATAAAATTAACCTCCGTCTATGGTGTTGACGTTATTATTTCCAACGGGGGAGAATACTATTCTTACATTCTTTTATCATCTGTGGCTGGATTGTCGATAAGCTGGCCCCTTTCGGTAAATCGGGAACCGTGGCAAGGGCAATCCCAACTGTGCTCGGCAGGGTTGTATTTGAGGGCACAGCCCAGGTGGGGGCATCGGGGTACCGTAGGGGTGAGTAGCCCTACGATAGATTCAAAGGCGTTAACGGCTAACTGTGGACGGAGAATTGTTCGAGAGGGAGAGAATATGGTGGCGTAAGGATTTTCTCTATTGTGGATCAGATCGCATAGGATATTGGCCGCTACCATAGCGTTTGTCATACCCCATTTGTTAAAGCCCGTAGCCACAAAAACGTGGGGAGTAGCCTTTGAGTATTGCCCGATATATGGAATATCGTCCAAAGTCATACAATCCTGCGTTGCCCACCTGCCGACGATTTCTGCATTTTTATAGTACTTTTTTGCGAAGGCTTCCAGCTCTTTCCAGCATCCTCCTTGTTTGCCCGTACGGTGTCCTCCTCCGCCGAGGAGGAGAAGGTCGCCATAGTTTCGAAAGGACAGTCCCGTGTCCGATTCATCCACATACATCCCGTTGACGTTTTGCGCGCCCTTAAGAGCAATAACATAGGAGCGATGCTGATAGAGCTTCAAAAAATAGCCGCCGTGTTTATTCAGAATAGGGAAATGTGTGGCCACTATCAGATTATTGTAGGTAATTTCTCCGTAGTTTGTAATTGCCTTATTTGGCTTTAACTCCACTACTTTTGTGTTTTCATAAATCGGCAGGTCTTTTGCGATTGTGTATAGGAATTTCAATGGGTGAAATTGCGCTTGATTTTTTACGACAACTGCCCCCGCCACCTCTATGGGGAGTTCGCAAGCATCCGAAAATTCTGCCTTAACGCCAAGACAGTTGAGTGCAGAAATCTCGTTTTTTATCTTCTTTTTGTCGTGAAGAGAATAAACGTAGGAATCTTTATTTTCATAATCGCAATCTATATTGTTGCAGAGGCAGGTATATTCTTCCACAGCTTTTATTTGCGCTTCAATATAAAGTCCTGCTTTGTTCTCACCAAAGCGTTTGATCATTTTACCGTAGATCAATCCGTGACCTAGAGTGATTTTTGCCGTGGTGTTTTTTGTAATGCCACTACATATCTCCTTGGCTTCAAGGAGCATACAGTCCACGCCCTCATCTTTGAGTTTATAGGCGCATAATATCCCTGCTATACCGCCACCGATAATCAAAACGTCGGTGCTTCTGTTTTCTTTTAAAGGAGCAAAACGTAAGCGCTCCGTAGTTTCTTCCCAAATTGAATTAATAATGTTATGACTCATCTATTGCCGTTTACAAGAGAAGCCACGTATCTGTGCATCTCTTCTTTACTTTTTACAGAGTGAGTTCCATCTATAATCTTCTGCTTTTGTTCCTCGTTTAACGTTGCAAATTTCTGCATAGCATCGGGATTCATCGCTAAAGCCATGGTAAAGCCCACAGGCATTTGGTCTTGCTTCATTTTTTTTACCTCCAAATTTTAATATAAATATTGTTTGTTGTTTCCTAACGCCCATACATGCCAATTTTTTTCGTATAAATCACATCTGTCATGCCAAAATAAAAAGTATACGGAGGTGACTGTATGAGTAATCGATTAGCAAACGAAACCAGCCCATATTTACTTCAACACAAAGACAATCCCGTTGATTGGTATCCTTGGGGAAATGAGGCGTTTGAGCGCGCGAAAAATGAGGACAAGCCCATCTTTTTAAGCATTGGATACAGCGCTTGTCATTGGTGTCACGTGCTTGCTCACGAGAGCTTTGAAGATAAAGAAATTGCGGAGCTGTTAAACAAATATTTTATATCTATCAAGGTGGACAAGGAAGAACGTCCTGACATTGACAGCATTTATATGGCAGTATGTCAAGCTCTTACGGGAAGCGGTGGCTGGCCAACAAGTATCTTTATGACAGCCGACCAAAAGCCATTTTTTGCAGGAACGTATTTTCCCAAAACATCCAGAGGCGGTATGATAGGCTTTCGTGAACTACTGCTTGTCATACACGAAAAATGGGTATCTGACCGCGATATGTTATTGGAGAATTCCGATAAAATAATAAATCACCTGAATAGAGAGGAAGCTATATCCGGCGTGGCAGATATAGACCTGACTCATTTAGCTGTGTCACAATACGAGCGCATATATGATGAAAAATACGGCGGATTCGGACGGGCACCAAAATTCCCCACACCCCACAATTTAATGTTTTTACTCGACTATTATCAACGCTACAAGAGTACTGCGTGTCTGCATATGGCGGAATATACGCTTACGCAGATGTACCGCGGGGGAATGTTTGACCATGTGGGATTTGGGTTTTGCCGATATTCCACCGATAAAAAATTCCTTGTTCCCCATTTTGAAAAAATGCTCTATGACAATGCGCTTTTAATCCTTGCTTATTGCAAAGGGTATACGGTGACGAAAAAAGAGATTTATCTTGAAGTTGCCGAGAAAACTGCAAGTTATATTCTTCGGGAGATGACTTCACCCGACGGAGGATTTTACAGTTCTCAAGATGCCGACAGTGAAGGCGAGGAAGGTAAATATTATCTGTTCACTCCCAGCGAAATTATAGAGGTTCTTGGTCAAGAGGTGGGGAATCGGTTCAATCGTCATTTTGACGTTACAAGTGCTGGTAATTTTGAAGGAAAGAATATCCCGAATCTGCTGAAAAGTGACACTATGGATAAATCTTTTGATGCTTTTTTACCTATATTGGATGAGTACCGAAAGAAGCGAACATCTCTCCACCGTGATGAAAAGATATTAACGTCGTGGAACGGTTTGATGATCGCCGCCATGTGCCGGCTGTATCTTGCCAGTGGAAAGGAAATATATCTTACTGCCGCGCAAAATGCTGACCGCTTTATACAGAAATATCTGTGTGACGGCGACACGCTCCACGTCAGCTTTCATATGGAAAAACGGGGCGTGAGAGGCTTTCTCGACGATTATGCCGCATATATTTTTGCTCAATTATCATTGTATTGTGCGACGCTAAAAAAGGAATATTTGGATCGTGCAAGAAATTTGTGTGATAAGGTGCTGACAGATTTCGGTGATAATGTGGGAGGGTTTTATCTATACGGCAAAGACCACGAGGAATTAATTTTACGGCCAAAAGAAACCTATGACGGAGCTATCCCAAGCGGAAACTCGGTGATGGCTTATAATCTTGTTGGTTTGTCTTTCCTTACCGATGAAGAGAGATACAAAACTGCGGCGCAGAAACAGCTTGATTTTCTCGCTCAAAGCGCAGCGCAGTATCCCACAAGCTACGCTATGTTTTTAGTATCTCTTTTGGAGTATGATAATCCACCGATGAAAATAACGGTAGTTCTTGATGAACAGACCGATAAAAGCAGTTTACCACTTGCGTTACCCCGTGATTCGGTTATAAATCTTTTGCAGGAGCCAACAGGGGTATATACTCTCAAAGACGGCAGAACTACCTATTACGTATGCTGTGGCCACAGATGTCTGCCTCCAACCAATAACCTGCATGAAGTGATTTGAAATTATAAAATCAAGGTTGTGGATACCCATGAATGAGGGTGACCAAAATAAATAAAAATTAGCCTCCGATAGGGAATATTATGCCTTTAGCAAGAATATAATTAAACTGTATGGCAAAAAAAGGGAGGAGTGCGTATATGCCTGAGAACAGAGAACTGGCCGCCTATTATTTCCATCAGGGAACGGATACGAGAGCTTACCAACATCTTGGCGCTCATCTGTCGGCCGACCGAGAAAGCTGGATATTCAGGGTATGGGCACCCAACGCCCTTTCTGTTCACGTAATAGGTGATTTCTGCTCTTGGAAGAGTGGTATCCCTCTTAAAAAAGTAACCCAAAACGGTCTTTGGGAGGGGTGCATATGTTCCCAAAATGCTCCCGAGGGGTGCAGATATAAATATAAAATAGTCAGCAGAAGGGGTGTGCTTTTAAAGTCAGACCCCTACGCTTTTTATTCGGAAAGCCGCAAGGATACTGCCTCAATTTTGTGGGAAAACAAGCCCTTTCGTTGGACAGACGGCGCTTATCTAAAAGGGCGGGAGGCTCTGTTCGGGCATAAATCCTTTTATCCATATCCTATGAATATATACGAGGTTCATCTGGGTTCTTGGAAAACAAAGGGCGGAGCTTCTACAAAAGATGAACCGAATTATCTCAGCTACCGAGAACTTGCCGACGAACTTTCCGTTTATCTCCGAAAAATGGGGTATACCCATATAGAGCTTCTACCCATTATGGAGCATCCTTATGACGGTTCCTGGGGGTATCAGGTTTGCGGTTATTATTCTCCCACTTCCAGATATGGAACACCCGATGATCTTAAGTATTTTATCAATAAAATGCACAGGGCGGGTATTGGCGTTATTCTCGACTGGGTCCCTGCCCATTTTCCAAAGGATAGTCACGGCCTGTACGAGTTTGACGGACAGCCTTTGTACGAATATCAGGGTAAGGACCGTATGGAGCACGAGGGATGGGGAACGAGATTCTTTGACGTTGGTCGCAACGAGGTGCAGTCCTTTCTTATTTCCAACGCCCTTTATTGGCTTCGGGAGTTCCACGTTGACGGCTTGAGGGTGGATGCCGTAGCTTCAATGCTATATCTTGACTATGATAAAAGACCGGGAGAGTGGATTCCCAATATATACGGTGATAATAAAAACCTTGAAGCTGTAGCATTCTTTAAAAAGCTTAATGCTGCGGTTTTCGGTGAATTTTCCGACGTTCTTATGATAGCCGAGGAGTCAACCGATTGGGCTATGGTGACAAAGCCCGTATCTCAGGGTGGACTTGGGTTTAATTTTAAGTGGGATATGGGATTTTCAAACGATACCTTTGAGTATGTGTCTACTGATCCCGTATACCGAAAATACCACCACGAAAAGCTAACCTTTTCAATGATGTACGCATTTAACGAGAATTATATACTGCCCGTATCTCACGACGAGGTGGTTCATGGCAAAAAGTCACTCCTTGATAAAATGTGGGGTAACTACGAGCAAAAAATGTCCGGATTCCGTCTTTTTATGTTCTGGATGATGACCCACCCTGGAAAAAAGATGACCTTTATGGGGTGTGAATACGGACCCTTCCGTGAGTGGGATTATGAGAATCAGCTTGAATGGTTTATGCTCCAATACGGAAGTCACGCTTCTCTCCGGAAGTATATAGCCGCTTTAAATAAATTTTATTTAAGCCGCAGAGAGCTTTGGGAGGATGATTTTTCCTGGGGAGGTTTTGAATGGATATATGCCGACGCAAATGATGAAAATATAATCGCATTCAAAAGATTCGACCTTAAGAAAAACAGCCTTATATTTATCCTTAATTTCTCGGCGGTGGACAGAACTGTTTGCATTGAAGATGCTTGTTATAAAGCTGTTTTTTCAACCGAGGAATCCTCAGAGAAAGATGCTCTTTTGCTTTACCCTGAAAATGGGAAAGTATCAGTTAATCTGAAGTCTTTATCCGGAATTTGTCTGATGCCTATAAAAAATACGAAACGTAAATCCGAGGAGGAATGTTCATGTATAAGAAAAAAGAATGTATAGCAATGTTACTTGCAGGAGGGCAGGGAAGCAGACTTTATGCCCTTACCGAAAAAACGGCAAAGCCCGCCGTACCCTTTGGGGCAAAATACAGAATAATTGATTTTACCCTTTCAAACTGCGTAAATTCGGGTATTGACACAGTGGGCGTGCTCACCCAGTATCAGCCTCTTGTGCTTAACGAGTATATCGGCAACGGTCAGCCCTGGGATTTGGACAGAGCGTTTGGTGGGGTTATGGTTCTTCCCCCATATCAAGGCAAAAAGTCTGCCGATTGGTATAAGGGTACTGCCAACGCCATATATCAGAATATTGACTTTATAAACCGATATTCTCCCGAATACGTTTTGGTTCTTTCGGGCGACCATATTTATAAAATGG
>JAZQLP010000121.1:0-10918 GCA_045542755.1 Eubacteriales bacterium | reverse complement strand
ATGAAAACGATCCTCCCGTAGAGGAGCAGGATACTGTAATGATGGCGTTCATACAGAAGATCATGGCCGAAGAAACAGCCCTCGGCAAGTTCTCCGTAAAAGCGCCTGACCTTGTAGCGACTCTTGACATTAAGGAAGATTTCAGACTACTGCTCAATCTTCAGCTTTGGCAGAAATCTACACTCCCCGAATCCTTTAACAGCGAATCGGCAAAAGCTATTACCTTTAAATTTGCCGACGAAAGTTATTTTGTAATATATCCCGAATTTAATATAGCAGAAATTCATCTCTCCGAAACCGAAAAAGCAATATACCTCTGTCCCGCAGATATGGCTTCCCAGATAGAAACCTATACCACGACAAACGCCGTGGAGGAAGCTGTCACCATTACAGATGCAGAGCTATTAGCCCTTGTTTCTGCCCAAAATCAGCTTCACGTTGCTTTGTACCAAGGCGTATCCACCACCTTTGCAAATGGAGAAAGAACTTCCGTTTCCGATATCTCAAAATGGATAGCATCACTTTCCATAAAGGCCCTAGATCAAAAGCCTGTGGTTTCTTCAGACAAGAAGACCGTACTCACCTTTGACGGTGAAAGAAACGCTGTGCTTACCTTCGCCGCCCTGTCAGACGGCACTGCCGTACTCAACGTATATTCAAAGAACGAAGCTGACGGTTCTATAACCGACGTATGGTTTACTATTCAAAATAAACCCTACCAGACCGTATGCGACGAACTCTCCGCTTATATGACAGTCATGGTCAACGCCGTAGCTTTCGGCTTTGCAGATGCCATTGAAAAGGGCGATATAGCTGAGATTTCAAAATACATTAAGGTAGACGATATGGAAAAATGGGGATACGATAACTTCTTCTCCGCTACCATTTCCGAAGCCACGGCGCAGGCTACCGAAACGCCTGGAACCTACGATTTGGTACTGACCGTATCTAACGCAAAGAAGTCCTCATTAAAGGAAGGCGACAACCAGCTCAGAATGACCGTAGCCTACAACCAAAGCTCTGCAGAGCTGTACATAAGCACACTTAAATTTGCCGACGATATAGATACTGCAGACTTTGAAAAGGAAGAAATAGCCGACATAATTACCTTTATTTCCAGATGTACGAAGCTTCCCTTTGGCTCTCCTTCCGAAATAGATACCAATGCCCTTATAAACTACTGTATGTTCCTTACCAGAAAGTACGGAGACAGCAGTAAAACAGAATTTACCCAGACTGAAATAAATGCAGCCGCAAACAGATACTTCCAGATAAGCACTCTCTCTGATGCAACTTCTCCATACTTTAACGCTGAAAAGGGTGTATATGTATTTTCCGGTTCAGCGGCTGTCACCCCCTCAATTACCGTAATAAAAGACGAGTCGGACAACGATATATACACCGTTACCATCGCTCATACCGAAGATCCCCTTGGACTCTTCTTCTCTACCCCCATAACCTATAAAATGCAGAGAATATCCGTTACCGAAAACACGGTTATCGAGGGTGAGGACGGTATCCCCGTAACTGAGGAAAAAACCTACGGTTATTATATCTATATTTCCGCTATTCAGATGCCCATACAATAAGGAATAAAATCTTATGTTTTCAAAGTATTTTGGCGACAAGGCCTTTTGGAAAGTGCTTATCAGACTTGCCCTTCCCATAGCCTTGCAGAATCTTCTCATAAGCTCGCTATCGCTAATAGACACCCTGATGGTCGGTCAGTTGGGAGATATTTCCCTTTCTGCCGTCGGCATGGCCACCCAATGGAGCTGGCTTATGAATATAATGCTGTTCGGTATCGGTTCTGCTGCCGCAATGTTCATATCCCAATACTGGGGAACAAAGGACATCGCTGCTATCCGTAGAACCTACGGCATTGCGATGATATCAACGGTAATAATAATCGGTATCTTTTCGGGATTGGCATTCTTTGCACCCGAAGTTATCATGAAGGTATTTAACCGCACTCCCGAGGTCGTCACAGAGGGCGTGTCCTACCTTAAAGCCGTATCGCTGTCCTATTTTGCAACGGCGTTCACATCCCTTATGTCCATCGTTTTACGTTCTACTGAAAATGTAAAACTTCCCATGTGGATATCATTTATGACCACGGGAATAAACGTGTTTTTCAACTACTGTCTTATTTTCGGAAAATTGGGATTCCCCAAAATGGGAGTGGCAGGTGCCGCAGTAGCCACCGCAATATCAGCATGGATAGGCCTAATATTAATAATTCTTATTTCAGGTATCAGTAAAAATATCCTTTGGGCACCACTTAAAGAGATATTCTCCTTCACAAAATCCCAGATAGCAGAGTTTTACAAAAAGGCCACCCCCGTAATTATAAACGAGGGAATGTGGGCATTGGGTACAGTACTCTGCAACATCATCTTTTCAAACCTCGGCCACGAATATTACGCCGCTGTAACCATTCTACGAACCTTTGAAAATATAGCCTTCGTATTTTTCATCGGTCTGTGCAACGCTTGCAGCGTAATGATAGGAAAATCTATCGGCAAGGGCCTTACGGAAAGAGCTGTGGGTGATTCACTCCGTTTCACCTTTATTGTACCTACTCTGGGAGTTGTTCTCGGTCTCATATGTATATCCTTCAGACACGATCTTGTTTCCATATTCAGTAGCAGCGGAAACTTTACAGAGCTTACGATCACCACAGCGGCAACCCTTATGCTTATATACAATCTTTGGATAGGCATAAGAAATATTCCCTATATTCAGGTAGTAGGCATATTCAGGTCGGGCGGAGATACTGTAGCAGGTATAAAAATGGACCTTTCCTGTCTTTGGCTCTGCTCTCTCCCCGTAACCTTTATAGCGGCTTATATTCTCAAGCTTCCCTTCCCTCTTGTATTCCTTATCATGTACGTTTTTGAGGACGTTCCCAAAGTTGTGCTTTGCCTGACCCATTACGCAAAGCTAAAATGGATAAAGCCCGTTACAAAAGAAGGTATAGAAGGGTTTGAGAGGTTCAAAGCAGAAAGACAAAAGCACCTTAACAGCAAGAAAGGCGGTTAACTATGGGTATACACGAATCAGGCGAAATGTATCTTGAGACCATATACAAGCTTTCTGAAACAGGAAAGCAGGTTCGTTCTATAGACGTAGCCGCAGAAATGGGTTTTTCAAAGCCCAGTGTAAGCCGCGCCATAGGCTTACTCAAGGCTGACGGCCTCATTACGGTAGAGCCTAACGGAGGTATAACCCTTACAGATAAGGGGCGAGCTCTTGCAGGTAACATATATGAGCGACACAAGGTAGTGTCTGACTTTCTGAGGAAGATAGGAGTTGACGAAAATACCGCCGCCGACGATGCCTGCAGAATAGAACACGTTATAAGCGAAACAACTTTCGAAAAACTAAAACAACATCTTAAAAATATCTAAATGCAAAAAAAATGACTCCCTCGGGAGTCATTTTTTATACTTATTTATTCTGTTCTGCTTTCTGCTTATCTTCTTCTCTAAGCTGTACGCGTCTTATTTTACCCGATATGGTCTTGGGGAGCTCGTCAACAAACTCAACCACGCGAGGATATTTATAAGGCGCGGTATGGGTCTTAACGTAGTCCTGCAGCTCTTTTATAAGCTCGGGAGAGGAAGAATATCCCTTGGAGAGAACGATGGTAGCCTTAACTGCCTGACCTCTTATGGGGTCGGGAACGGCTGTAACGGCAACCTCGGTAACAGCAGGATGCTCCATAAGGCAGCTTTCTACCTCAAAGGGGCCTATACGATAACCGCTGGATTTGATAAGGTCATCGGTTCTTCCTACAAACCAGCAGTATCCATCCTCGCCCATCCAAGCAGTGTCAGCGGTATGGTAGAGGTTATCGCGCCAAACTTCTTTGGTCTTCTCGGGGTCGTTGTAGTACTCACTAAACATACCGATAGGCTTACCCTTGTCAGTACGAAGACATATCTCACCTACGGCACCCGTCTTTACGGGATTACCGTCGGGGTCAAGAATCACAACGTCATACTGGGGTGTGGGCTTACCCATAGAACCGGGCTTGGGAGCCATACCTATAAGATTTGCAAGGGTAAGGGTGGTCTCGGTCTGACCAAATCCCTCCATAAGAGAAATACCCGTTATCTCCTTAAACTTATAGAACACCTCGGGATTGAGGGCCTCGCCTGCTATCGTAGCATATTTAAGAGCGGAGAGGTCGTATTTGCTCATATCCTCCTGAATAAAGAATCTGAACATTGTGGGAGGCGCACAGAAGGTGGTTATTTTGTAATCCTGAATCTTGGTAAGGATGTCGTGTGCCTGGAACTTCATAAAGTCGTAAACGAATACGCAGGACTCACAGAGCCACTGACCGTAAAGCTTACCCCATACGGCCTTACCCCAACCCGTATCGGCTATGGTAAGATGTATACCGTCAGGGTCAACGTTATGCCAATATCTGGCGGTAACGATGTGACCGAGAGGATAGGTGAAGTCATGGGCAACGATTTTGGGATAGCCGGAAGTTCCGCTGGTAAAATACATAAGCATAAGGTCGGTGGACTTTATTGCCTCGTCCCCTGAAGGACGGGGAAACACGTCGGAAAAGGCCTTATATTCCTTATCGAGGTTATACCACCCTTCTCTTTCGGCACCGTTAATAACTTTTATCTCAAGAGTGGGCGACTCTGCAAGAGCATCCTCTATATGCTTAGGAGTATCGTTTTCATCGGTGGCAATAACGGCCTTTATACCTGCGGCGTTAAACCTGTATACGTAATCCTTTTTTGTAAGGAGGAAGGTTGCAGGGATGGCAATAGCTCCTATTTTATGTAAAGCAACTATGGTGAACCAGAAGTGATAGTGTCTTTTCAGAACTACGAGAACTCTGTCACCTTTCTTTATACCAAGGCTTTTGTAATAATTTGCTGCTCTCGCGCTTTCGCGAGCAACGTCGGCAAAAGTAAATCTTTTTTCTTCAGAATGTTCGGAAAGCCATACTATTGCCGTTTTATCGGGAGATTTTGCAGCAACTGCGTCAACGCAGTCAAATCCGAAGTTAAAATCCTCGGGGATATTAAACTTAAGCTCCTTCAGATACCCTTCGGGGCTTAAGGTTTCATCAACGAAATTCTTATATACTAACATACTGTTTGTCGTAATCGGCTGATGCCTGTTCCTTTCTTAATTCTCGGACATTACGACGGCAAGGAAAACGCAGTCGCCGTCAAGAGCGACCATACCGTGGCCGTGGGAGCTGTCGTAATAAACGCAATCTCCTGCCTCAAGAATTTCTACGTGATTTTCTAACTTAACCTTAAGACGTCCACTAATCACATAGTCAAATTCCTGACCCTTATGGGTGGAGAGTGCAATAGAGTCATCATCCACGATCCCGTCATATTTTGCAGTTACGAGGAAGGGCTCGGCAACCTTATCCTTGAGAAGATATGCAAGGTGCTGATACTTAAAGCCTTTGCGTCTATCAATGGGAAGACCTTCGTTCTTTCTGACTACGGTATAAAATCCCAAAGTAGGCTTATCGCCGGTAATGAGTTCGGTAATGTCTACTCCAAAATGCTTTGCACACTTATATAAAAATGTAAATGAGAAATCAACTTTACCGCTCTCGTGAGCGACATAATCCTCTACGGTGGTATCGCAGATCTGAGCCATGCGTTCAACCGAGATATCGAGGATAAGTCTTAACCCCTTAACACGCTCTGCTATCTGAGCGACCTGAGAAGACACATCCATGTTATTACCTCCTTATCCGAAACTATCGGAATTTATTGCAGTAATTATAGCACCCTCCTTTGTCAGAATTATGGCAACGAAAGATATAAAGTGTGACATTTAAATGGCATATAAAAAGCGGGCATTTCAGACACATTTTTGTAACAATACACATTAATGAGAATTTTACAAAAATGCCGTTGAAAATAGGAAATTTTGAAACATTTTCAAGAAAATGCGAAAAAGTACTTGCCAAATCAAACTTTTTATGATATAATAGTATGCCGCTCTACAGGGCGGGCAGGCATAACCGAT
This sequence comes from Eubacteriales bacterium, assembly GCA_045542755.1. Classification (GTDB taxonomy): domain Bacteria; phylum Bacillota; class Clostridia; order Oscillospirales; family UBA644; genus JAZQLP01. The sequence goes on along the minus strand of JAZQLP010000121.1, from coordinate 4,891 downwards.
AAAATCAGTGATACCTGTAACCTTTCTGCCTAAAAAGGCACGGCAAACACATCTTGAAAGGATAGCGATACCCATGGATGAACTGATTCAGGAAAAACAGCATCTAAAGAAGATAGTCGACCTTATAAACGACCAGCTTAAGCTTGACGATAAAAGAAAGGCCGAGCTTAAGAAGGAAATAATCGAAGAACGAGCAAGAATCTGGGATGACCTTTCAAAAGGAGCTTACGATATTGCTACCGAAATGCAGGACGTTACAACCGACTCCCAGGCCGACTACCTCAGAGCCGCCAGCTACGACCGAATAGAGCAAAGAAAAAACCGTCTTATTATGCTCCACGACAATCCTTACTTTGCAAGGATTGATTTTAAGGAAAACGGATACGACGAAGTAGAAACCTATTATATAGGCGCCTGCTCTTTTTCAAACGACGAAACATCTGAAATATACGTCTGCGACTGGAGAGCCGATATATCTTCCCTCTTTTACGAGCAGGGCTTAGGTCCCGTATCCTACACGACCACATACGAAACCATCAACGGTGACCTCTCCTTAAGACGTCAGTTTAAAATCGAAAACGCAGAGCTCAAGTATATGTTTGATTCCGACGTTGCAATCGAGGACGATATACTCCAGAACGAACTTGCAAAAGACAGCGACTTAAAGCTTAAAACCATAGTTTCCACCATCCAGAAGGAACAGAACAAGATAATCCGAGATATATCGGGTGATATACTTCTTGTTCAGGGCGTTGCGGGAAGCGGAAAGACTTCCATAGCCCTCCACAGACTGGCATACCTTTTGTATAAGTACAGAAACTCCCTTACCGCAGACTCCATAATAATATTCTCCCCCAACAACGTATTTAACGGATATATTGCAGACGTCCTTCCCGCATTGGGTGAACAAAAGGCGGTACAGAAGTCCTTCCACGAGCTCTTCGCATCATTCTTCCCCCAGTTCAGCTTTGAAACCCCCGTAGAGTATCATGAGCGTATGCTGGCAGAAGAAGATAAAACCAACGAGCACTTCAAGACAACTGAGGAATTTGCCTCCGTTTTACGCTCCGTATTTATGGAAGAAACGGCCGTAAGAGAAAGTGCACCTGCAATTACTTTTAAGAATACCACCCTTATGAAGGCCGAAGAGGTTCTTGACAGATACAACAACTGGTATAAAAACTTTCCTCCCGCAAACCGTATTCAAAAGATAAAGAATACCGTTATGGAGGACTTTGAAAACAACTGCAAAGACTACTACCTTGCATCCTTTATTAAAAAGATGAAGAGGGATGAAGCTCTTGACTTTACCGATGAAGAAGAAGTTATACTCAAAAATAACGAGTGGGAAAGAGCACTTAAGGAAATGGAAAGAAAGATAGACCGACTTCTCCAGCCCGATCTTCTGGCCATTTACAAAAAAGCACTTGCAAAGGGTTGTCCCGAAGCAGAAAGCTATACAGGTATATCCAAGAATGCCGCAGGTAGTGTCCTTCTGGACTACACAGATCTATTCCCCATGACCTATCTGGGTATACTCTCAGGTGCGGTAAGACCTATGAGAAAGATTGCTCATTGCGTTATTGATGAGGCTCAGGATTATCCTCCCATTCTTTACAGAATCATAAACAGCCTCTTCCCTATGGCAAAGCTTACCATTCTTGGTGATATAAGCCAGAAGACATCTGATATAGGCCTTTCCATTGATAAAATAGAAGATTATTTTACCAGAAAGACCGTATTCTATAAGCTCACACGCTCTTACAGATCCACATCCAACATCAACAGCTACCTCAAATCTGTTGAGCCGACAAAGGCAGAGGGTACCGATTACTTTGAAAGAAACGGTGAGGACGTGTCCTTTATATCCTCTTCTGCAGAGGATATCACCTCCGCAATAGAAGAGCTGATTTCTTCGGGTCACAAGAGCAACGCCATTATATGTAAGGACAGAGCCGAGTGTCATAGAATAAAAGATATCCTCGGTGATAAAATTAAGGCAACGGTAATAGGTGAAGATAACATTATTTATCCCAGAACCACAGTTATCATCCCTTCTTATCTGACCAAGGGTCTTGAATTTGACGGAGTAGTGGTAGTCGATAAGGACGGAACATTCTCCTCCAAAGCAAAAGGACTCTATTACGTCGCCTGCTCAAGAGCGCTCCACAAACTCTACGTTGCAAATAAATAAAAAACTTCCCCGCCAGGCCAACCGTCTGACGGGGAAATCTTTTTTGTACGCCTTCTTTTTGCTTTTACAGAGAAAGAGCTACTCTTCCCTACCCCTGCATATTTCACAAAAAGCCGATGCGGTCTCGTAAAACATTTTCTCTGCACCCGCAATATCGCTCAGACTGAGAATACCCACTATTTTTCCGCTATCGCATACGGGCAAGCGGCGTACCTTTTCCTTTGCCATCAGCCTCGCAGCCTCGGTAACCGAATGCTCGGGAGATATGCAAACAAGTTTACCGTCAGTCATGACCTCTTCTGCCTTGACCGTGTCCGGCCGTCCCGCGGCGATGCACCGAAGAATAATATCCCTATCGGTCACTATTCCCGCGAACTTTCCGTTCTTCTCCACGGGCACAGCCCCCACGTTCCACTCTTTCATGAGTTCCGCGGCTCTTCTCACAGGCTCGTCGGCAGAAACTTTGACTACTCTCGCAGTCATTACATCTTTAACCTTCATTTAATCATCTCCAAAAAAATTATGCCCCATAGTGGGGCATATATGCAATAAAAAATATATTTACAAAGTTATTCAAAAATCATTCCAGCCATATAGCGATCCGAAAAAATTTTATTTGAGGAAAGATCAAGAACGCAGGCTTTTTTTGCAATCGCGTCACATTCTGTCTTAAATACAGAATTTAGCAATAGCATCGAAGCACCGCTGAGTGCGGCGTTACCCACAGTGACCGATACGTTTGCAAGCTCTCTTGGCAAAAGTCCGATCCTTGCGGCACTCTCCTTATTTAAATAATTTCCAAAGCCTCCGGCGATGTATAGTGTGGGAATATCTTCGATCTTGAGATTTTGGCTTTCAATAAGTGTTAGCAGGCCTGCACATATTGCGCTCTTTGCAAGCTGAAGCATACGAATATCCTTTTGAGTAAGAGATACAGGTTCCTTTATCACAAATGGATCATGTTCAAGATAACCGCTTGCATCAACTATCTCTTTATCGAGCATGCAAGCAACGGCGTCAACAAGACCGCTTCCGCAAATCCCTACAGGAGTAACGTTTCCTATTATATTGGCTAAAAGCTCTCCGCCTGATATCTCTACTTTATCTATAGCCCCCAGCGCCCCTCTCATACCCATAGTAATACCAACACCCTCAAAGGCGGGTCCTGCTGCTGTAGAGCAAAGGGTAAGGGTACCGTTATGCCACAAAGCCATTTCACCGTTTGTTCCTATATCCGAAAGCATTGCAGTGTCACTCTTACAAAGGCGTGTGGCAATGATCGCACAGGTAATGTCGGCCCCAACAAAGGCAGAAATACAGTGAGGAAGGTATACATCGGTATTTGGAGAAAGACTTGAAAGCCCTAATTCGCTCGCGATAATAGTCTCCCCAAAAAGCCTTTTTGCTTTAAATGGCACATGAGAAAACGGCTCTGTCGATTCGCCAACAAGTAAAGACAGCATAACGGTATTTCCTGTTATAACGACACCGTCTATTTTTTTCACATCAATATCTGCCGAAAAAGCAATCTCAAGGAGAATATTATTCAAAGATTCACGGATAGAGTTTGCAAGCAACTCCCCTTTACCGTCAAGGGCGGCCTCAACACGAGAGATAACGTCAGCGCCCCATTCCGACTGGGGATTCAAGCGTGATACCTCAGCAAGGATATTCCCTTTTACGTCATACAGCCTTGCAGCAAGTGTGGTAGTACCGATATCTATGGCAACACCGTAATTTGAGAAGGAAGGCGAAATCTCAAATTCAGGAAGCACGCCGTCTGTTACTATCTGGGTTGCTTTAGCGTCTTTAATGAATTCCACACAACAATCGCCCAATGCCTGCGTAAGGCAAGCAAGTCGAACACCACTTGCAAGCTCGTCCGCTGATAACAGATTTAATTCCGCCTCGGTCGGTTGGGAAAGATTTCCTCTTGCGATAACTCGACACTTTCCGCATTTTCCGTGTCCGCCGCAGGGCTTCTCACCATTGATTATCTCAGAAAGCAGCATACCGACATGGGCAAGGATTGGTTTGCCGTTTACCGTTACGATAATTTTTTCACTCATTATTCTTCTCCGTCAATCAAAACAGAACAGCTTTCCTTTATTTTCCATAAAACTCGTTGAAAGCCGCAAAGAATGCATCTATATTTTCCCAAGGAGTCATTGGAGGAACGTCACAGCCCGATGACAAAACGAAGTTATTGTATTTACAGCATCTTTCCATAAGAGACAACGTTGCCGCCCTTACACTGTCGGGCGAACCCAAACGAAGCACTCCCGCAGGATCAATATTACCCATAACTACGATATTGGAGGGTACTTTCGCAATAATATCCTTTTCCATATCCACGGCGTTACCAAAGTGATACGCCGCCGCACCGGTTGAAAGAATTGAATCCAGCATTACAGGTACATTATCTCCGCAGTTGTGATAAATTACGATAAAGCTATCGTCCTGCACTGCGTCAACTATTTTCTTTACATAAGGCGAGGAAAATTCCTCCTCGAGGGTAGGAGAAAGCAATCCGGCAACGGGCTCTGCCATTACTATGCCGTTAGCTCCCGCCGCCTTGTATGCTTTTGCATATTCAATAAGGAATGCCGTGACCTTTTCAAGTATGGTATGCACCATATCAGGGTCATCGTAGCAGTCTATCATAATCTCGGACACGTCAAGAAGTCTTGCCGCCAG
>JAZQLP010000120.1:0-3492 GCA_045542755.1 Eubacteriales bacterium | reverse complement strand
GGTTATCTTATGCTCCTTAAGGGAGGGCAGGACGGCAAAATCAAAGTCGGTGAAGGTGGTATTTTCCGAAAGGTCAAGATATTCGCAGGCGGGAAGCTCTGTAATGTTCTCAACGTTCTCCACGTGGCCGTCGATTATGCTAAGGTGCTTAAGATTTTCAAATCCGCTGACGTAGGGACGGTAGGTATCCACGGCCTCAACGTAAAGGGTCTCAAGGGCGGGAAGGTCGTGTATACGGGAAAGGTCGGTCAGGGTACGACAGGTGATTATTTCGAGAGTCTTGAGTTTTTCAAGCCCCGTAACCGCCGCATAGGTAATCTTTGAACGGGTAACGCAAAGCCTTTCAAGGCTCTGCATATTGGGATTTAAGAGCAGAGGCCAGAAGTCGTCGTTTGTGCCGTATACCGAAAGGTCGGTAACGCCCTGAAGAGTTTCAAATACCGAAAGGTCGGTAACCTTATTGACCCTGATCTTAAGGGTGCGGAGAGCAGTTTTTCCCTCAAGTCCCGAGATATTTACAAGGTCTGTACCAAAGAGGTCAACCTCAACGAAGGTATCCACGTCCGCCATAAAGGAAAGGCTTGAAATGGGCAGGTCGGTGAGGTAAAGATGGGTTATCTTATGCTCCTTAAGGGAGGGCATGGACATAATATCGTTGCCGCAAAGGGAAAGGACTCTTATGGATTTCAGAGGTGTAATAAAGGCGGCGGAGTCAAGGTTGTTATCGTCAAGATAAAGCTCCGCAACGGATGATGCAGCCTCTATATTAAGATATGTAATATCGTTATCGCAAAGGTCTATTTTGGTAAGGTAAGTCATATCCCCACCCAGAGTGACGGAGGTAATATCGTTGTGGGCGGCTTTAAGCTCGTTAAGTGAGCCCTGTCCCGTAATGGAAAGGGTCTTGAGATCATTACCCGAAATATCCACCGTCATAAGAGCGCCCATAGAGGAGAGGAAGGACACGTCGGTAAGACGATTATCTGCCAGATAAAGGCGGGAAATTCCGTGACCTGCAAGGCAGGAGGCGGAGGTAATTCCCGTGCCAGAAAGGTCGAGAACACGGAGAGAATACACCATGCCCAGACTGTCGCAGGAATCAAGCTTGGTTCCCGAGAGGTCAAGGGTTGAAAGGGTCATGGACTCTATTCCCCCAAGGCTGGTGAGGGTTCCGTTTTCAAGAACGAAGGTGGAAAGATTGGGGAATATGGCAAAAAGGGACATACTGCCGAAGCTTCCGCCGCTTACGTTAAGAGAAGAAAGGTCGTGGCAGTTAAAGAGCCCCGAATAATCGGTAATGGGGTTATAGGAAACGTCAAGAAAGGTAATACCTTGGCATCCCTGGAGGAACTTAAGGTCGGTAAGACCCAAGGAGCCTACGGAAAGGCTTTCAAGGCTGGGAAGAGCAGAGAGGACGGACAGATCAATACCCGTACCCTCGGAAGCGGATGCTCCCGTAAGATTGAGGGTCTTGAGGGTGCTCACCTTTGCAAGGGCTGAAAAGTCGGTTATGGCATTGCCCGAAAGGTCAAGCTCCTCAAGCATGGGGAAATGAGAAAGGTCCTCTATAAAGTTTATAACGTGGCCCTCCCTTGCGGAGAGGTCGAGGGACGTTACCCCCATAATATCCCCGAAGGTAACAAAGCCGCTGTTTCCTATATTAAGAGAAAGTCTGACAAGAGCCTCAAACTCCTTATCCACGAAGACGATATCCCTGTTGAGGATCTCGTCCTTTATCTGACGGACGCGGTCTATGGCCTCCGCAATGTCGGCAGAGGTGGCCTTGGGATTATTTACAAGCTCCAAAAAGGCATCAATATCAGCCGCGTATTCCTCGGTATAGATAAGGTCCTTGTACTCGGTTATAAGGTCCTCAAGTATCATCTGCTCAAGGCTCAGGGGGTATTCGGAGCCGCTTTCGCAGGCAGTAAAGGAAAATACTGCACAAATAATAACAAGCAATAATATTATTTTTTTCACTGTTTTTCGGCTCCTTTCCTGATTTTTTTCATAGATAAAAGTATGGAGAACCCCATACTTTCATCATTATTATAGCATAAATATCAATTTTTGTCAACTATTGGCAAAATGGCAATATCTGTCAGTCAACGTATATTCTGGGAAGCCTGGGGCCCATATTGGTGATAAGCTCGTTGGCTATGGTACCCATAAGGGCGGCCACGTCCTCGATGCGAATCTCCGTATCCCCTTCTTTACCTATAAGGGTGACTACCTGACCTGCCTTTACGCCCTCTATGCCCGTAACGTCGCAACAGAGCTGGTCCATACAGACGTTGCCCGCGGAATGGGCAAGCTTGCCGTTGACGATAACGTCAAATTTTCCCGTAAGGTTACGGGGAAATCCGTCAGCGTAGCCTATGGGAATGGTAGCGGTTACGCGGGTGCCCTGGGCGGTGTAGTTTCTGCCGTAGCTTACGGTATCTCCGTCCCTTAAGGTGCGAAGCTGGGAGATGCAGGCCTTAATGGAGGCCACGGGGCGAATGTCTATTTCATTTGTAAGACCCGAGGGCATACAACCGTAAAGGATAATGCCGGGGCGAATCATATCAAGGTGCTTTTCAGGGCTGTTGACTACCGATGCGGAGTTACAGCAATGACGGAGAAGGGGTACGGGGAATACCTCCTTGAGCCTTTCGGTGAGGTACATAAAGTTAACGAATTGTCCCTCGGTAAAGGCTACGTCAGAGTCCTTCTGACTGTCGGACACCGCAAAGTGGGAATATACACCCTCGTACTCAATACAGTCGGAGGTCTGCTCGTACATAGAGAGCAGGTCTTCTACCGTTTGGTCACAGTCAGAGAGCTTATGGCAATAAAATCCAAGACGGCTCATGCCCGAGTCTATCATTATATGAGCCTTCATTTTTCTGCCGCCGAGAGCCTCTTTTACCTGAAGGGCGTACTCAACGGAGAATATGGATTGGGTAATATCTCTGTCTGCCAAAGTGGGTATCATGGGCAGAGGTGAGGGACCGAGGATAAGGACGGGCTTGGTCATTCCGCAATCGCGGAGCTCAAGAGCCTCGTCGGCAGTAGCCACGGCAAACATATCTATCTTGTCTTCCACAAGGCCGCAAACCTTTTTTGCGCCGCAACCGTAAGCGTCTGCCTTGATAACGTAGACTATCTTACAGCCGGGGGTGGTGACCTTTTTTATCTGTTCAAGATTATGGAGAAGGGCCGAAAGACTTATTTCAACCCAAGCTCTGTTTTTATAAAGTTCCAAGGAGGTAGCCCTTCCTTCCTATATAATCGAGTATGTCGGCGGGGAGAATTTCGGACTCTTCCCTGCCCTCTTCAACAAGCTTATCGGCGGCCTTGCCGTGGAGATAGGCAGATATAACGGCCGCTTCAACCAGAGTATAACCCTGTGCAAGAAGACCGCCCGCATAGCCTGCCAAAACGTCGCCGCTGCCGCCCTTTGAAAAGTCGGAGGCCAAGCGGTCTTAGGAAGACAACTCCATGGAACAA
>JAZQLP010000119.1:0-9816 GCA_045542755.1 Eubacteriales bacterium | reverse complement strand
CCGCAGTCTTTCGACTGCGGAGAGGGGTTGCTTATTTTATTTAACGTCAGGAACCTTCTTCCACTTTCCGCTTATATAGAACACAATGCCTATAAAGAATGGTGTAAACCCTGCCAGAGCATCCCCAAGCCAGAAGCCGTAATGCTCGTACCCAAGCCAAAGGCCGAAAAGGAGGGACAAACCTATCCTCAACACTATGCCGTCAAGGATCGCGGTAGCAAAGTTTATTTTAGTATGGCCACTGCCGTTCATAAGGGCGTTCATTATTGCCCTTGCCGCGCTGCCGTAAAATAGCAGCACTCCTATGGGCAGATAGCCCTTTGCGATATCCAGTATGGCAGGGTCGTTATCCCCGAAAAAGCCGAACACCGTATTAGGAAACAGAAGCAAGAGGGCAGACATTATAGTAGACACGGTCAGAGTGATCACCGCCAGTCTCATAAGTACGCCCTTTACCCTTCCGTATTCGCGGGCAGCTATGTTCTGGCCCACTATGGTGGAGCCCGCCGTGTTCATGGCCGCGGAGATAAGGTTGCTGATACTTCCTATCTTATTTGCAATACCCGAGAAAGCGGAAACGTCCAATCCGTAGGAGTTGACGTAGGAGTTTACGAAGAGCTTTGATATATGTATAGAGGCCGTCTTTATGGCCATGGGAGTGCCAAGCTTTACAAGGGAGCCAAGCATACCCCCGTCCCAACGTACAAAGTCCTTTATATTAAAGACCAGTCCAAAGCTCTCCCTCTTTACCCCCAGAAATACGGCGCAACAAATAAAGCTTACCGCCTGACCTATAACGGTGGCAATGGCCGCACCTGCCGCACCCATATTAAAGCCTAAAACCAATACAAGGTCAAGGACAAGGTTGAGCCCTGCCGCAATACTGATAAAGATAAAGGGATGCTTTGAATCCCCCATTCCTCGCAAAATCGCGCTGACTGCATTGTATCCGTAGATGAAGGGCATGCCTATCATACATATGGTGGAGTAAGCCAAAGCCCCCTGATAAGCATCGTCTGGGGTGCTCATCATCTGCAAAAGCTCTTGTCTGAAAACAAGTCCCAGAGCGCTCACCGCAAGGGCGGAAAGAAAGAGAAAGCCACCCATGGTTCCCACAAACTTACCTATCTTTTCGGGCTTTCCCGCCCCTATGTACTTGGCAATAAGCACCTGACCTGCCGCCGAGAATCCCATTACCACGCAGGTGAGAAAGTTTGAAACGTCACCACCCACCGATACGGCGGAAATGCCGGGGTTTCCCAGGGCCTGACCAACCACAACAATGTCCACCATATTGTAGACAACCTGCAAAAGATTGGACAAAAAGAGGGGCAGAGCAAAAACTATAAGCTGACGAGTTATATTACCCTTTGTAAAGTCTTTTACATTGACAGCAGTCATATAAATCCTCCCAAAAAAACAAATTCAAAGATTGCGTAACAATCTTTGAATTTAGGCGTGAAGAATGCACTTTATCTTATCAGTGCAGATTATCTTTCACGCCAACACTTCCTTTGCCTATTATTATACCACTTCTATCCCCTTTTTGCAACCAAAAAGCCCCCTTTTTCACCGAAATGTTGACAAACGGGGGTTTTTGTGGTAAAATTGAAATACAATTAATGCTTCGGCATATGTAAAGCATAAAGCCTTTACGGCAAATCATTTTACACAAAAGAGCTGAGAATAAGATGAAAACCATTTTCCGCTACGTTAAACCTCAAACCGGCCGAATAACGCTGGGGCTTATAATAAAATTCGCCGGCACGGTGGTGGAGCTTCTCCTCCCCTGGATGCTGTCGGTAATGATTGACGAGCACGTTCCCCAAAGGAATATGCGCCTTATATGGATATGGGGCGGCCTTATGGTTCTTTGCGCCCTTTTCTGTCTGTGGGCAAACGTTACCGCAAACAGAATGTCCACCCGCACCTCAAGGGATATTACCCAGTCCATACGCAGTGACCTTTTCGGAAAGATAACCTCCCTCTCCTGCGCTCAGGCCGACCATTTCACCGTCCCCTCCCTTATCTCCCGAATCACCAGCGACACATATAATCTCCACAACATGATAGACCGTATGCAGCGTATCGGAGTCCGCGCCCCCATTCTCCTTTTGGGCGGCATCACCGTAACCATGGTGCTTGACCCCGTACTAACCTCGGTCCTGATTCTTACACTCCCCCTTATAGCAGTTGTTATATGGCTTGTAACCACCAGAGGTATCCGCCTCTACACCCTTGCCCAAAAGAAGCTTGACGCCCTTATCAGACGGGCTCAGGCAAGCATGACGGGTATCAGGGTAATTCAGGCCCTCTCAAAAACCGAGTACGAAAAGGAAGAGTTTGACCGCGCCAATACCGACGCCGTGGCCACCGAAAGACGGGCCGGCATACTTATGAACATAACCAGCCCCGTTATGAACCTTATCCTCAATACAGGCCTTACTCTGGTAATCATAGTGGGAGCCTACCGAGTAAACGGCGGCTATATGCAAAGCGGTATCCTTATCGCCTTCCTTACCTATTTTACCATTATTCTCAACTCAATGATAGTCATTTCCCGTATATTCATGATGTGCACCAAGGGTACTGCCAGCGGCCTTCGTATTGCAGAGATACTCAACGCTCCCGCAGAGGGCGAGGCTGTAGACCTTCCCTCGGAAAAGACGGATTCCCACGTCATGTTTGAGGACGTGTCCTTCTCCTACGGAAAGCGCAAACAAAATCTCCAAAACATCTCCTTCTCCCTTAAAAAAGGCCAGACCTTGGGTATCATAGGCCCCACGGGAAGCGGCAAGTCCACCCTTCTCCGCCTGCTTATGGGATTTTACGACCCCGACAAGGGCAGAATACTCATAAACGGCAGGGATATCCTTTCCATTCCCAAGGACGAGCTTCACTCAATGTTCGGCGTAGCTCTCCAGAACGACTTCCTCTACGCCGCCACCATAGAAGAAAACATAGCCTTTGAAAGAGATATTTCCTCCGAAAAGGTAAAAGAAGCGGCAAGACTGGCTCAGGCAGACTTCATACTCACCCGAGAGGGCGGCTTTGAGGGCACTATAGCCCCCAAGGGGCAGGACCTCAGTGGAGGCCAAAAGCAGAGGCTTCTCATAGCCAGAGCCATTGCGGGAGAACCCGAAATACTTATCCTTGACGATTCATCCTCCGCCCTTGACTATAAGACTGACGCGGCATTAAGGCAGGAGCTTGGGGGAATTAACTCCACCAAGATAATCGTAGCCCAAAGAGTCAGCTCGGTAAAGGATGCCGACCTTATCCTCGTCCTTGACGACGGCATGGTAATAGGCATGGGAACTCACGGGGAGCTTATTCAAAACTGCCCCGATTACTGCGAGATAGCCCGCATACAAATGAGTGATATGGAGGACTGACCTATGGCAAGAAACATTCAGGGAAAAGCCACGGGCGGCGCCTTCGAAAGACCAAAGGCTCGCCCCACCGTTATTATCAAAAGACTGTGGGCATACCTTAAAAAGAGCAAATGGCTACTGGCTTTAGCAGTAATTTTAAGCCTTACGGGCAACGCTCTTGCCCTCTACGGCCCCAAGCTTTCGGGCTACGCCATAGATGCCATTGAATTTGGCCAAGGCAAGGTGGACTTCCCCAAGGTATTCGAATACACCACAATAATGCTGGTTTGCTACGCCCTGTCGGCGGTTTTAAGCTACGTTTTGTCGGTGATTATGGTCAAAATCAGCCGTGACACCGTCTACCGCATGAGAAAGGACCTTTTCGCCCATCTTATGCGCCTCCCCGTGTCCTTTTACGACAACCGTCAGGTGGGGGATATTTTAAGCGTACTCTCCTACGATATAGACAATATCAACGCCTCTCTCTCAAACGACCTTGTGCAGATATTTACCAGCGTTATGACGGTAGTCTTCTCCTTTGTAATGATGGTATCCATCTCCCCCGTTTTGGTGCTGGTGTTCCTTATAACCATTCCTGCCTCGGTAATATTTACCGCCTACCGCAGTAAAAAGGTTCGCCCAATGTATAAAAAGCGCTCCGAAAAGCTGGGTATAATGAACGGCTTTGCAGAGGAAATGACGGGTGGCCTTAAGACTCTCAAGGTCTACGGCAGAGAAAAGATATTCAATAAAAAATTCGACTTCCACAACAAGGAAGCCTGCTACTCAAACTATTACGCCGACAGATTTTCCGCCTCCACAGGCCCCGGCGTGAACTTTATCAACAACATCACCCTTGCCCTTGTGAGCGCCTTTGGAGCCATACTTTATATGGCGGGCGGCATCTCGGTGGGTGACGTGGGCGCCTTCGTTCTTTATTCGAGAAAGTTCTCCGGCCCCATAAATGAGTTTGCCAACATCTTCAGCGAAATTCAGTCCGCCCTGGCCTCCGCCGAAAGGGTATTCAGGCTTATGGACGTGGAAGAGGAAGCCCCCGATGCGCCCGATGCAAAGGTTCTTCAAAATGTAAAGGGCGACGTGGTATTAAAGGACGTATGCTTTGGCTATAACCCCGAAACTCCCGTATTAAAGGGGCTGAGCCTTGAGGCAAAGCAGGGTCAGACGGTGGCAATAGTAGGACCTACGGGTGCGGGAAAGACCACCGTAATAAATCTACTTATGAGATTCTACGACCCCCAATCGGGTCTTATCACCGTGGACGGACAGGACATATCCACCCTCACCAGAGCATCTCTTCGCTCCGCATTCTCAATGGTGCTTCAGGATACCTGGCTCTTTGAGGACACGGTCTATAACAACCTCACCTACGGCAACGAATCCATCTCCCCCGAAAGGGTAAAGCAGGCGGCAAAGGCGGCTAAAATAGACTCCTTTATCGAGTCACTCCCCCAAGGCTACGACACTATCCTCAAGGATGGCGGTACCAATATCTCCAAGGGTCAGAAGCAGCTCCTCACCATTGCCAGAGCCATGCTCCTTGACGCGCCCATGCTTATCCTTGACGAGGCCACCTCAAACGTTGACACCCGCACGGAAAGGCTTATTCAGGCTGCAATGCTCAAGCTTATGGAGGGCAAGACCTGTTTCGTTATCGCCCACCGCCTCTCAACCATAGAAAACGCCGATTGCATAGCCGTGCTTGAAAACGGCATAATATCCGAGCGAGGCACCCACCAAGAGCTTATGGCTCAAAAGGGCAGATATTACGGCCTTTATAAGGCTCAATTCAAAACCGCAGAAGTCCAATAGAAAGGAATAAAATTATGAATGAAACCATAAAAACACTTCTTGAACGCCGAAGCGTAAGAAGCTACACCGACAAAATGCCCTCGAATGAAGATATTTCCCTCATTCTCGACGCAGGCAGATACGCACCCACGGGAATGAACTCCCAAAACACCATGGCCGTTGTGGTCAAGAACAAAGAGCTCCGTGACCGCCTTTCCAAAATGAACGCAGCCGTTATGGGTGCTGACAAAGACCCCTTCTACGGCGCCCCCGCGGTTATCGTGGTCTTTGCCGATACCGCCCGATACACGTATATTGAGGACGGAGCCCTTGCCATGGGAAATATGCTCAACGCCGCCCACGCCCTGGGTCTTGCTTCCTGCTGGATACACCGCGCAGGACAGATGTTCGACTCACCCGAAGGCCGCGACCTTGCCCGTTCCTGGGGCGTTCCCGATTCCTACAAGGGCATAGGCAATCTTATTCTGGGATATTCCGACGGACCTCTCCCCGACCCCAAGCCCAGAAAAGAAGGCTTTTCGGTTATAATTGAATAAAAAATAAGATATCACCGTGTAGTAAATACGCGGTGATATCTATTTATCTGGGTTCAGTTTTATTTACTTGCTTTGATGGTTTTAAGAGAAGAAATCAACATTCTGCGAATTGAACCGCAAAAATTATGTGCGGAATTATATTCTTCTTCAGTAATACAACCCGTTTCATAAAGAATATCAAGCCAATATTCAGTTTCATAACATTCTTTTTGAGCTATTTCAAATTTTGAAATAAAATCTCTTCTTCCTTGCGCATACTGCGCTTCATAGATATTTGCGCCAATTGAAGTGGCAGAACGCAAAATCTGATTGACTAACACAGATTCCACCTTTCGCAACTTCATATCACGACAAAGCAAAATAACTTGTTTTGCAAATTCTTTAGAATCATTTCTTAATTTACTGTCAGCCATAAAACAATTCCCCCTTCTTGTTTATACATGGAAGTGATATTACGACTTCGTCGCAGTGATATTTCTGCCTTTGGCAGAAGTGGTATTACGCCCTCACGGTCGTAGTGATATTTTATCCGCCGTGTTTTTTTTCAACTCGGCGTAACCGAATATCACTCTTTTACAATTTAGCACCTTTGGGCTAAATTGTAAAAGAATAAAACTGCAAGGCAATATAACTCGCCGCGAAGCCGGCGAATAAAACTATATCTTCAATCCGCCATGTTCTATCAAATAGGGCAGCTGTTCTCTTGGTCCGTGGGCGATATCGGGGGTAATGTAGGGGGCAGAAAGCACCGTATAGGTCTCAAAGGTGCCGTCACAGTCAAAGATAAACATTCTGCCGCCGCGGGTGTCGTTCCTGCCGTAGCAGGTGTATCCAACGGAAGCGTCAAGGGTCAGCTTGATACCGCAGTATTCACCCTCCATATTGCTTTCGTGGGTATGCCCCGAAGCGATCACCTTTATATCTCCCCTCTGGAAAACGGTGGAGAAGAGGCCTGAGTTGAATATGCCCAGCTTCAGCCTTTCCTCGGCAACTCCCTTAAGCCCAAGCTCCTCGGGGTTATCCTTTATAAGCTGCATTTCATGGGGAGCAATATGTACCACCATCATGCCGGGAACTTTTCTACCGCAGTACTCCTCAAGCTCGCAGGAGCTCTTCCAATACCACATCTGCTGGGTAAATCTCACCACGTCGCGGTTGTTGGAGGGCTCGGGTCTTACCTTGGGCAGGACCTTGGGATAGGTCTGTCCGTGGAGGGCAATAAGTTGAGCGTGGGTCTCCCAGGTTCCACAGTCAAGTCCCCAGATATTAAGGGCAATCTCCTTCCCCTCGTTATCCCACACGGGGAGAACGAAGTTGGTTATGCCGTCAACGTCGGGGTCGGTGTGTTTTGACACGCAATGGGGGAACTTCTCGTACTCCAACTGCTGAAGAAGGTCGTCAAGGGGTGGGTCATGGTCGTGGTTGCCGTAGACGTGGGCCCAGGGTATACCCCTCTTTTCCATGGGAGATGCAAAATACTCAAGGTATGCGTACATTTCCTCGGGCACGGTAAATCTCTTTGTACTGGCGTTGTCGCCACCCAGCATAACGAAATCGGGCTTGTGCTCCTCAATAAGGCCGTCCATGGCGGCAAAGGAACGGACATCGTAGTCAAGGGTCTCCTGAATATCCGACATCATCAGCACGCGGAACTTCCCGTCCTTGCCGAATCGCAGGGGTATCTTCGTATATAAATTATGCTTAAGTCTTTCGGTCATGGGTCTTATCAGTCCTTTAAGGTCTCTTCGGGTAAATAATCCATAGCGCTGAGAAAAAGGGTCTCGCTGCTTCCGTCCTCGTCGTAAACGAAGAGTCGGGCGCCTCTGCTTTCTTCTTTTCCGTAGCAGGAAAAGCCTATGGCGCCGTCAAGACAGAGTCTTATGCCGCAGTATTCGCCCTCGATAGTGTTTTTATGACAATGGGCGGAGGCGATGGTATGAACGTCACCACGCTGGAATACGGTGGAAAAGAGGCCGGAATTAAATACTCCCAGCTTCATATTCTCGCACACCTCACCCTTACAGCCAAGAACCTCGGGATTGTCCTTTATGAGCTGTATTTCGTGGGGAGCGATGTGTACTATCATCAGCCCCTCGGGACGGGAGCCGTTGTATTCTTCTATTTCACGGGAGCTTTCCCAATACCACATCTGCTGGGTAAATCTTACCACGTCGTACTTTGAGATATTCACCGAACGGACGGGAGGGCAGGCGTCTTCGTAAACGCCGCCGTGCATGGCAAGAAGCTCATCCATAAGATGACCAGAGTCAAGTCCCCAAACGTTAAGGGCTATCTTGTCAGATGCCGAGTCGTATACGGGAAGAACGAAATTGGTTACGCCGTCAACACCCTCGCCCGTATGCTTTGAAAGGCAATACTCAAATTTTTCATATACGAGCTGCTTTTCTATTGCGGGAAGGGGCGGGTCGTAGTCGTGGTTGCCGAAAACGTGAGCCCAAGGAATTTTGCGACTCTCCATGGGCGCGGAGAATATGTCAAGAAATTTTTTGAGCTGCTCGGTATTCTCAAACTTCTTCCCCTTAACGTTGTCGCCGCCCAGAAACACAAGGTCGGGCTTTGCCACCTCTATCAATTTTTCCATAGTACGGAGGGTACGGGGGTTATAGTTAAGATGCTCCTGCATATCCGACATCATCAGCACCCTGAATTTCCCGTCTTTGCCGAATCGCAGGGGTATCTTCGTGTATAGATTATGTTTGAGTCTGTCAGTCATCAGTCTTCATTTTCCTTTGCATCTCTTCAGGCAGGTAATCAATAGCTCTGAAGAGGGAGGTTTCGCTGGTACCGTCCTCGTCGTAAACGAAGAGTCGGCCGCCGCGGCTCTCTTCCTTGCCGTATGCGGAGAATCCGATAGCGCCGTCAAGGCAGAGTCTTATGCCGCAATATTCACCCTCAATGGTGTTTTTATGGCAGTGGGCAGAGGCGATGGTGTGTACATCTCCCCTCTGGAAAACAGTGGAGAAAAGGCCGGAATTGAACACACCCAGCTTCATTCCCTCGCAAACCTCACCCTTACAGCCTAAAACGTCGGGGTTATCCTTGATAAGCTGTATTTCATGGGGAGCGATATGTACCACGAGAAGGCCTTCGGGCTTTGAACCGTTGTGCTTTTCTATCTCGCAGGAGCTTTCCCAGTACCACATCTGCTGGGTAAACCTTACCACGTCCCACTTTGAGGTGTTTACAGAACGGACGGGAGGGCAGGCGTTCTCGGAACTTCCGCCGTGCATGGTAAGAAGCTCTTCCATAGTGTGTCCCGAGTCAAGGCCCCACACGTTAAGAGCTATCTTATCCGAGTCGGAGCAGTATACGGGAAGAACGAAGTTGCTTATGCCGTCAACTCCCTCGCCTGTATGCTTTGAAAGGCAGTATTCGTAGCTTTCAAAGACCTCCTGCTTTTCCATAGCAGTTACGGGAGGGTCGTAGTCGTGATTACCGAAAACGTGAGCCCAGGGGATCTTGCGGCTCTCCATAGGGGCGGAGAAGATGTCAAGGTATTCCTTGAACTGCTCCTTGGTTTCAAACTTTTTACCGTTTTCGTTGTCGCCGCCCAGAACCACGAGGTCGGGCTTTGCCGCCTCAATTATCCTATCCATGGCGCAAAGGGTGCGGGGGTCGTAGGTGAGGTGCTCCTGTATATCGGAAAGCATAAGTATTCTGAACTTACGGTCATTGCCGAAGCGGAGGGGCTTTTTGGTATATAAATTCTGTTTGAGTCTTTCTGTCATAGGTTATTCTCCGTTCAGTTTCTGTTTTTATGTACTTTATTGAGAATTGTCAGGGTCTCGCGGAGGGATTCAAAGATACTTGCGTGGTCGGAGTGGGAAGAAAGCATATCAATTCCCAGATCGGACCAGAACTTCAGATTTTCCTCGTCGTGAGCGCCTATGGAGAGGCCAACGTACTTGCCCGCCTTATGGAGAACCTCTACGGTGTGCTTCATAAGAGATATAACCTCGGGGTCCTTAACCTTACCTATCTTGTTTACAGAGCCCGAAAGGTCGAAGGGGCCAAAGATGTAGCCGTCAATATGCTCGATCTTTGCAAGCTCGTCA
>JAZQLP010000118.1:0-6768 GCA_045542755.1 Eubacteriales bacterium | reverse complement strand
CTCCTATCCAGAGCGGTATCATGACCACTGTTCACGCATACACAGGTGACCAGATGATCCTTGACGGTCCTCACAGAAAGGGTGACCTTCGCCGTGCACGTGCAGGCGCACAGAACATCGTTCCTAACTCTACCGGTGCTGCAAAGGCAATCGGCCTTGTAATTCCCGAGCTTAACGGCAAGCTTATCGGCTCTGCTCAGAGAGTTCCCACCTGCACCGGTTCTACTACTATCCTTGTAGCAGTAGTTAAGGGTAAGGACATCACCAAGGAAGGCATCAACGCCGCTATGAAGGCTGCTTCCAACGAATCCTACGGCTACAACACCGATGAAATCGTTTCTTCCGACGTTATCGGTATGAGATACGGTTCTCTCTTCGATTCCACCCAGACCATGGTTGCTAAGATCGATGATGACACCTATCAGGTACAGGTTGTTTCTTGGTACGACAACGAAAACTCCTATACCAGCCAGATGGTTAGAACCATTAAGTACTTTGCAGAACTCAACTAAGTTCTCATATAAAGAAAGAGCGACGCTTTTGCGTCGCTCTTTTGCTATATATTGAGAACTTCATTAATTAAAACTTTATACTCGCCAATATTTCATGAACGTGGGAAATGACTTCCGGCGTAGCACTCTTGGATATGGAATAGTAAACGGTATAGAATACATCGGTGTTTTCATTTCTGAAAAAGAATACTCCGCCCTCGGCAATATCTTCACCCGAAAGGGGAAGTCTTCGGCAGGGATTTCCGCCGATAACGTCCTCTGTATATTCCGTACTGACGGTAACGTCCTCTGTGGTGTAGTAACGGGCAAGGCTTTCGCCCATCTGGTCCATATCCCGTGAACCGCCTTGCATGGTGATGCTTACTGCAAAAAGGCCACTTCTGTATACTCCGTATATATCTTCTGATTCAAATGAAGACATTTTATCTGATTTTGAGTAATAGGAAAAGGAAACGGTTTTGTTTGCATTTGTGTACGTTACCCATTGGTCGGTATCGCAGGCGGATAAGAATATCAAACACAATATAAGCAAAGAGATTATTCTTTTAAAGCTTTTCATTTTATTCTTCCATTCCCTCGTAATAATCGCTTTCTTTAACGACTACGGTTTGGCGGTTATCTGTGCCGTCGCCCATATTGGGATATTTAAATCTGTAAGCTTTTCTTTTTGATATTCGTTGGGCTTCGTTTTCGTCAGTAAGGGGATTCATAGCTGCGTCATATTTCTTTCCGCAGATACAAATATATCCAAAGTCGCAGGGGGAAACAAGCTTGCCGCAGGTACAGAATTTCATTTTTCATGCTCCTTTGTGAGAGAAAATTCAGGGATAAAGGATTCGTCTGCCGATGTAAAATCCTGAATAAAGCAGTTGTAAAAGCCTTCATTTTGAGCAAAGTCCACCACTCTTGAGTATTCTTTACGCTTCAGGCGGCGGGAAATGTCTTCAAAGTCCATGGCCTTTCCCTCGGGTATGTATTGACACATAAGACTCAAATAAGTATCTGCCGAAAAGTGAGTCTTTATTTCCTTTATGACGGATATAGTGTCCATTGTGTGATTTGGTAGCGCAAGGTGTCTTATTATAACGCCTTTTTCCATAAGCCCGTCATCGTTAAAGACGTCGTTGGGCTGTTGCCTTTTCATCTCTTTTATGGCGGCTAAGGCTTTTTCAAAGTAATCTTCTGCAGAGCAAAGGCGCTTTGACAGTTCTGAAGAATGGAATTTCAGGTCAGGAAGGTAAATATCCACCAGTCCGTCAAGTTGTTTTAGAGTTTCCACAGATTCGTATCCGTTACTGTTCCATACTATGGAAATTTGCAATAGGGGTTTTACCTTTTTCAGTACCGGGATAAGCTCAAGGGCGTAATGGGAGGGGGTTACCAGATTTATATTATGAACCCCCTGATCCTGCAGGTCAAGAAAGACTTCTGCAAGTTCTTGCTCGGTAAGGGCTTTCCCTGCAGAGGTTCGGCGGCTAATAAGGTAGTTCTGGCAAAACACGCAGCCCAGATTACATCCCGTAAAGAATACTGTGCCCGAACCCTTTTCACCGCTTATGCAGGGCTCTTCCCAGTAATGAGGGGCCGCTCTTGATATTTCAATAACATTGTTTCTGCCGCAAAATCCGGCAACTTGGCCGCGGTCTGCGTTGCATTTTCTTGGACAGGAGTTACAGGGTGACATTGTTTTTCTCCGATAATTATGAAATATGTGTAAAGTACTTGAATTTTAGCGAATTTTGTGATAGAATGAAGCCCGACGATACAAAATTGTCTATGGAGTGGATCTTTTTAGTATGAAAAAAATCAAAATAACCAGGCAAGGGCTAAGAGAGTTTATTTTGCTCAATGCGGGCGTTATTATCGTTGCTGCCGGCGTTTACTTCTTTAAACTCCCCAATAACTTTACCACGGGTGGCGTTACAGCCATATCCATTATTCTTTCCGAGCTTATTCCCGTGGGAATATCGGCAGGAACATATATCTCCGTGTTGAATATGCTGTTTTTGGTGTTGGGCTTTATCTTTGTTAATAAGAGCTTTGGAGCCAAGACTATATACGGCTCGTTTCTTTTCTCCGCTGTTATAAAAGTTTTTGAGTACGTTGTTCCCCTTGACGGACCTTTAACTGAGCAGAAGCTTCTTGAGCTTGTTTTTGCAATGCTTATTCCTGCATTGGGTACGGCCATTCTTTTTAACGTTGAGGGTAGTACCGGCGGTACCGACATATTGGCTATGATACTTCGAAAGTATCTTGCGGTGGACATCGGTAAGGGATTACTTATAAGCGACTTTGTTATAGCACTTCTTGCAGGATTCCTCTTCGGTCTTGAAACCTGTCTTTTCTCTCTTCTCGGTCTGTTCCTTAAATCCATAATGGTTGACTGGGTAATTGAAAGCATAAACAGCAAGAAGAGCATGATAGTGGTTACGAAACACTATGATATTGTACGAGAGTACATCACCAAGGACCTTAACAGAGGCGCTACCGTATGGGACGTGCACGGCGCCTACACCAATGACGAGGAAAAGATGATTCTTACGGCTCTCACTCGTTATCAGGCAAAAAAACTTCAGCTCTTCCTTAAGAGGGCTGATCCCAGTGCCTTTACCGTGGTTACCAATACCAGCGAAATATATGGTAAGGGCTTTATGTCAATAAAAATGTAACTTGTTAAAAAACCATCGGGAGTTCCCGATGGTTTTTTTTGTTTTTATTAATAGCCGTACTGTTCGTAATGTTCCTGAATCTTGTCGTTGTAATCGAAACCGCCGGGGAAGTTTGCACTCTTAAGAATGCCGGGGGTGTAACCGTCAGCAAGCATCTTTTCAACGGCGCAGGAGGTGATGCTCCAAAGGAGATATGCGGAAGAAATGCCGGAAGCGGCCGCAAACTTTGCTTCAATACCTTCAACGTCAAGCATAGCTTCTGCTGCGGGAGCACAGTTGTCTACTGCAATGGTAACGAACTCGTGGAGTCTTTTGCCGGAGGGATGAACGGGTTCAACGGCCTGAGCGTATTCAAGGCTGGTGAAGGCTACAACGTTTACGCCCTTTTCCATAGCGTCCCAAGCAAGGTCTACAACCTTCTTTGTTCTTCCGGAAACGGAGCTTACGAAGAGGAGGTCGCCGGGATTGAGCTGGGTAACTTTCTTTTCGTATCTCTTAAGGAAGATGGGGCCGCCGCCTCTCTGAATAACGTCGTTTTCAATAGCGTGGCAGATGTCGTTAAGATATATTTTGCGGTTCTGCTCTGCGGTTTCTGCAACGAGATTGCCTACTTTTATAACGGTTTCTCTCTGAGTTTCTCTTACCTTCTTAAGAAGGTCGTCGATTGCCTGATGATATCTGTCCATTAACATGGTATGTATCCTCCAAGTTTTAATATTATGCATGTGTATTTTCCTATTCGATTATATCACTATTTGCCCTAAATGTCAAGTTGTTTTACAATAATTACAGAAAATCAAGGGGTTTCGGAAAAGATATTTCCGAAACCCCAACTCACTCAAAGGCGAGAGCTTTTACCTTTATTTCTATTAAGAATGTTCAGGCAAAATTTATTTCATACCGTTTTCGTAAGCCTGGATCATCTTCTTAACCATCTGACCGCCTACACTACCGGCCTGCTTAGAGGTAAGATCACCGTTGTAACCCTGCTTGAGGTTAACGCCTACTTCGCTGGCAGCTTCCATCTTGAATCTGTCAAGAGCTTCCTTTGCTTCGGGTACGAGCTTCTTGTTTGAAGACATTGTATTCACTCCTTACTGCGATGAAGAGGGGGCGGGTTCGCCCCTCTCAACCACAGGACGAACAAAGCACGCTCCGTCTTCATTTATTAATAACCCGAAAATTCTTCGGGATGCAAACTAAAAGGGCATCGGAATAAGGATGCCTCACCGATACGATGAACAGTATCACTCAATACCGAAGGTATTCGATGCTTTGTTCTCGGTGCTTTTTTCGTTTGCAGGAGTATTATGTGTAAAGTGCCAGTTTTATATTAATATTAATTTATGGAAATTGTGGAGAAAATAGGCACACGAAAATTAAATCATTGTTGACAAAAAAAGTGTTGAGTGGTATAATCAAAAGTATAAAATTCGGGAGGTAAGGAATGAACGATATTACTTGGTACACAGTTACTGTAAAAACTCCTTATAAGAGTAGCCGAAAAATTCTTTTGGCTGAAAATACAAGTTTGTCCGCTCTTGCAAAATGTATACTTGATACCTACGGGATAGTAAAGGACAGAGCCTGCTTTTTCTTCTCGGGAGATACTCCCTGGGAGGGAACTTTATATACCGATACGGCGGAATTCCCAAAATATCTGAATGTTCAAGGTATTCCTTTTGAGAGCCTTGCGGAGGAAGAGTCCCGCTTTGTTTTTCAGGTAGGTTACGAGCCCGAATTCGTTTTTGATTGTTTTATAGAAATTTCTCCCAAAGCAGGCAGTGATGCTCCGACGGTAATATATTCAAAAGGCGGAACGGTGTCCGAGTTTTTGCCCGTTGATGAAGACGAACTTTATTTTGAGGCAGAAGTTTCTGATGATGACGGTTCTTTTGAGGAAGAATGTGTGGTTCCCCTTTATTCCCACATTGACCTTGTTGTAGATAAGTATCTTCGCAGCTTTGTTTCTCTTTACGGGGTCATTCCCAAAAAGAAAGCTGTAGAAATGATTCTTTACTATGAGCCTGATATGTCCATATCTGAGATAAGACAGGCTATGAGGTACTTGCCTATGATTGACAGCCGAAAGGATTATACTGTTACCCAGCGTGAAATAGTATATACCGAGCTTCTTGAAATGCAATCGGGAGAGTACTTCGCCCTTAAAAAGGCTCAGCGAGGAAAGGAATATTATTGGCCACAAAAGGAAGAGCTTCTTCTGTATGCATACCCTTTGTACTTTGAACGAACCTCTGCCTTTGAAGAATTGGAATCCGTGGTAGGGAAGAGGTCTGCAGAGGATATTTACAGAATGATGCAGGGCGGCATTTCTCCGACAGAAGCTATAGCTCTTGAATCGAAGATTTTAAAAAGAGAATGTTATGGAGAGAAGGTATTGGCTCTCGTCGATACTGTAGAAAAAAGAATCAGACGTTGGGAGAACAGAGGATTCCCCAAAGAGGTATAAAACTGCCCTTTTCTTTTGAAATATTTTTTAATTTTCCCCAACCGCTATTGCTTTAAAATGCGGATGGTGGTATAATTTTTCTATCAGAGTAGGTGTATGTGCGATAAGTGCGGTAAGATGGGATGTCGCTTACCGACGAAAAGACGATTCTTTTGTCTGCGGTACAACACCGCATCCGCTGTCAAACTGAAAAACAGTTCGGACAACTCTGTTCGCCCGTATTAATTTTTCGGTACGGACGTACGGCGGTTTTACCGCCTGAATCCCGATTGTCGGGATGAAAGGAGATACTTCGATGAACAGACACTCAATATCCGAGCTTCTGCTTGGATATTCAAAAAAGGACCGAGGCTCACTTTTGAAAACTCTGGTCTGTTGTGCACTTCTTATGGCCATAGCCGTGGTTTGCAAGGCCGTGCTGGTCGTTTCTGTCCCCATGTTTACCGTAGAAGGACAGGAGATAAATGTGGGCTACGCCATAATAATGTTTACCGCAATTCTTTACGGTCCCCTTTGGGGCGCGGCTGTGGGGTTTGGGGCAGACTTTTTGGGATTTTTGATAGACAGTAATGGCGGCGGATACGCCATCGGTATCGGTGTTACAAATATTCTCATAGGATTTATCACGGGCATAGTGATGATAATCTTCAGAGAAAGAATGAAGAAGATTTCCGTTCTCGCCCCCACGTCATTTATCCTACTTACGGCGGCATCGTTGCACAATTCTCTTTGGATAGCCGTCATTTACGGATTTGTCAGTAAGCCCTACTGGACCTACGCTTTACCGAGATTAGGTTTTTCGGCTCTGATAAACTTCCCCCTCAATGCTTTCGTGTTGTACATATTATTAAATAGGGTCGTGCCTATATTGCAAAGGGCAGGACTGGTAAAAAAGACGCCAATAAGAAAGGATACAGAAGACCATGAATAAGTTTCCCTCCGATATTGAGATCGCCCAGAGCGCAAAAATGGTCCCCGTGGCAGAGATTGCCGCAAAATTAGGCTTTTCCGATGATGAAATAATCCCTTACGGCAAGTATAAGGCAAAGATAGATGCCAAGGGAAAGGGCGATAAGCAGGGTAAGCTTATTCTTGTTACCGCCATTAACCCCACCCC
>JAZQLP010000117.1:0-99606 GCA_045542755.1 Eubacteriales bacterium | reverse complement strand
CGATAAAAACCTTACCGTTGAAGGTGACCTTCGCAGAGAAGTAGCCCTCAACATCAAGAGACTTGTTGAAATCGGCTGTTACAGAGGTGTTCGTCACAGAAAGAGCCTTCCTGTAAGAGGTCAGAGAACCAAGACTAACGCTCGTACCCGTAAGGGTCCCAGCAAGACGGTTGCTAACAAGAAGAAGTAAGGTATAGGAGGATTTAATCAATGGCTAAAGCTAACACTAAAAAAGTAGTTATAAAAAGACGTAAAGATAAAAAGAACATTGAAAAAGGTTCTGCACATATCAGTTCTTCCTATAACAATACTATCGTAACCATCACCGATGTAAACGGTAACGCTATTTCTTGGGCATCTGCCGGCGGACTTGGTTTCAAAGGCTCCAAGAAATCTACTCCTTTCGCAGCTCAGATGGCAGCAGAAACCGCTGCTAAGGCAGCTATGGACCACGGTCTTAAGTCTGTTGAAGTTTTCGTTAAGGGCCCCGGCTCCGGACGTGAATCCGCTATCAGAGCTCTTCAGACAGCAGGTCTTGATGTAACCATGATCAAAGACGTTACACCCATTCCTCACAATGGCTGCCGTCCCCCGAAAAGACGTAGAGTATAATTATTATTGGAGGTAACACATAATGGCTAGATATACAGGTCCTGTATGCAAGCAGTGCAGACGTGAACAGCAGAAGCTGTTCCTTAAAGGCGACAAATGCTATTCTGAAAAGTGCCCCATGAATGCTCAGAGAGGTATTCCCGGTCAGCACGGTGCTCGTCGTCACAAGCTTACTGAATATGGTACTCAGCTTCGTGAAAAGCAGAAGGCTAAGAGATACTATGGCGTTCTTGAAAAGCAGTTCGCCGAATACTACGAAATGGCAACCAAGATGAAGGGCATCACCGGTGAAAACCTTCTCCAGATTCTTGAAACCAGACTTGACAACGTTGTTTATCGTCTCGGTTTTGCTGTTTCCCGCCCCGAAGCAAGACAGCTTGTTCGCCACGGTCACTTCACCGTAAACGGCTCCAAGGTAAACATTCCTTCCTACCTTATCAAGGCCGGCGACGAAATCGCTATAAAGCTCAAGACTATGGATTCTCCGAAGATGAAGGCAATTCTTGAATCCACCGAGTCCAAGCCCATGCCCAAGTGGCTCGAACTCACCAAAAATGACAATAACTATACCGGTAAGGTCGTTGCTCTTCCCACAGCAGAAGACGTAGATCTGCCCATTGAGGTCCATCTGATCGTCGAGTTGTATTCTAAGTAAGAGTTAACTTTTTCTGTTAGTAAACCTACCGGAAAACTGATTCCGACAATCAGAGCATGAATGTTTCCAACAGAAAGGGTGGCATTATGATAGAAATAGAAAAGCCTACAATCGAAGTAGTAGATGTGACCGAAGATGGAAAATACGGTAAGTTCGTCGTTGAGCCTCTCGAAAGAGGTTACGGCATTACCTTAGGCAACTCCCTCAGAAGAATTCTTCTTTCTTCTCTCCAGGGCGCAGCCGTTACATCCTTAAAGATCGACGGTGCACAGCATGAATTTGCTACCATCCCCGGCGTCAAGGAAGACGTTTCTGAGATAGTGCTTAACATGAAGGGCCTTGTTTCAAGACTTCATGGTGGAAAATCTTCAAAGTTTGCTTACATTGAAGTTACTGATGAAGGCGAGGTAACAGCCGCCGACATCCATGCAGACTCCGACCTTGAGATCCTCAATCCGGATATGCATATTGCAACTCTTTGCAAGAAAACTCGTTTTTACATGGAAATTACCATAGGAACCGGAAGAGGCTACATTTCTGCTGATAAGAATAAGCCCGCTTCCGCTCCCATAGGCCTTATAGCTGTTGACTCAGCACATTCACCTGTTCTTAAGGTGAACTACACCATCGAAAATACCCGTGTCGGCCAGATAACCGACTACGACAAACTCACTCTTGAGGTTTGGACAAACGGTACCATTTCCGCAAGAACTGCAGTTTCTCTCTCCGCAAAGATCATGAGCGAGCATCTTTCTCTCTTCGTTGACCTTGCAGAAGATACTGAAGTTGCAAATGACGTTTGGAAGGGTGACGACAACGAAAATAAGGAAAAGATCCTCAATATGACTATTGAAGAGCTGGACCTTTCCGTTCGTTCCTTCAACTGTCTCAAGCGTGCAGGTATTAATACCGTGGATGATCTTATTAATAAGTCTCCCGACGAGATGATGCGTGTGCGTAACCTCGGTAAGAAGTCTCTTGAAGAGGTTATTCTTAAACTGGGCCAGTACGGCTTAAGCTTTGCAGAAGATAATGAATAAGGAAGGAGGTTGTTTGTAATGGGAACTCGTAAATTAGGAAGAAAGACCGACCATAGACTGGCTATGCTCAGAGGTATGGTTACTTATCTGCTCGAGAAAGGTTCCATCGAAACAACAGTTACAAGAGCTAAGGAAGTACGTTGCCTTGCTGAAAAGATGATTACTCTTGGTAAGGTAAATACTCTTCATAATAAAAGACAGGCACTCAGCTTTATTACTAAGGAGGACGTCGTAAAGAAGCTTTTCGACGAAATCTCCCCCAAGTATGCTGAACGTAACGGCGGTTACACCAGAATCGTTAAGATTGGCCCCCGTGTAGGCGACGCTGCTGAGATGGCTATCATTTCTCTTGTTGACTAATTTTGGTGAACTAAGATATATGATATAAAGAAAAATCCACCCGAAAGGGTGGATTTTTTTGCTTTATATGAAAAATTGATTATTCAAAATAATGTCCGAGGAATATCATTGCTGTTTCAAAGCCCAAAGGCAGGGAATTGAGGTTTATAAACTCTTCTCTCGTATGAGCCAAATCACCGTCTATAAGTCCCATGGATACGGAGCTTATTCCCATGGAAAAGGGTATGTTGCAGTCGGTGGAAGCGGGCCGTCTGCTTGGCTTTTTCCCCGTGGATGCTTCCATTGAGGTTTCAGCTCTGACGAACAGGTCTTCCTGACCTTCCTTGTCTCTCGACTCTTCCATGCCGGGACGAAGTCCCAAAAGCTCGATGCTGATATTCACGCCCTTGGCTCTGAACTCTTCAAGAATATCCTCAAAGATCCTCTTCATCTTTTCAAGGCAGAGATTTGAGTCGGAACGGTATTCGTAGAAGATTTCTGCCTGCTGTGCGATGGTGTTTACCGAGGTGCCGCCCGAGATCATACCAACGTTATAGGTGGTCTTGCTATTCTCGTCGGTGGGCACTTCTACTTCATAAAGTCTGTTGACAAGGGCAGATATTTGTTGTATGGCATTGTTATTGCCAAAATTGTTATAGGAGTGACCGCCTTCGGTCTTGACTTCTATCTTATATCTTGCAGAGCCTACAGCCTTTACTACGATACTGTGTATTTCTCCGTCAAAGGAGATAAGCTCCTTGACTCTGGTGCCGTATTTATCCATTATACTGCGGCAGCCTTTAAGATTTCCAAGCCCCTCTTCGCAGGAGTTAGCAACGAAGAGAATGCCGCGAGAAGGCTTTCTTCCGCTTTTGAGCATATATCTTGCGGTTAGCATCATTATGGCCAGATTTGACGTGTCGTCGCCAACACCGGGGCAATAGAGCTTGTTGTCAGCTTCAACTATTGGCATGGGTTCCATATCAGGGAATACGGTGTCCGTATGGGCCATAAAAACGGTTATTTCGTTGTTTTCGGTAAGATTAAGGGGACAGATAACGTTCTTTGCCTCATCAATATAAACGCCCTTAAAACCTGCATCCTCAAACCAACATTTGCAGAACTCGGCTCTTCTTTCCTCATGGTGGGAGGGGGCGGGAATGCCGCAAAGAGTAACTATAAGCTCCTTAAGCTCGTCAAGGTGGGATGCAATATATTCTTTTGCACCATTATCAAGTACTGTATTCATCTTTTATTCCTCTTTTGCCTTTTATTGGACGGTTATTTTGCCTATTTCGGATAGGGTGGGACAGAACTCAAAGGTATATTCCACTTCCGAGGCCTTTGCTGCTTCTGAATAGAAAACGTCTTCGTTCATGGTAACTTCCACAGATTTGCCGCCGTCGGACACTTTTATATCTGCCGTAACGATTATTATGTCGAGGGAATAGTCAACGTAGCCCAGCTTTTGGTATTCATCCCTCATATATTGCATATCTATATCTGCGTACTGGGGAAGTATCTCGTCGATTATGGTGGCGTAATTGCCTCCCAACTGATAAAGGACGTAATCGGAAGAGGTCAGGTTTGTGAACTTCTCTCCGTAAAAAAGATTTGCAGCTTCCTCGTTACCCTTTACGGGAATAAACATGTTTTTAAACTCGCTGAGATAATCGGGAACGGAAGCATCCTCTTCGTAGCTTGAAAAGCTACGGTCAAGGATTTTCATATAGTTTTCTATTCCCGCCAAGGCCTTTTTATATCCTTCTCCCGTAAGCGCCAGATAGAAGGGGAAGAAGTCGTCTTGTTTTTCGGCGTTGGTAATAAAGAACAGAGCTCTGAAATTTTCGTCGTCAATTTTATAAACTCTCATACAGGGCACATAGGTGTTTCTGTAGGGATCAAAATATCTTGACATGGCAGTGGCCGAGCCGTAGAGAGAGGTTTCGCCGTCCTTTGTGGCGTATACGGTGAGTATATTTTGCTCCAGAGTCTTTTTCTTGTTTTTACCCGTAGTTATCTCAAAAGAGGGGGCAGTTTTCAACCCCTGCTTAAGCTTTATGTTAAGCACCTTATCCTGATTGTAGAGCTCGTAATACTTCAGCGTAGGACTTTCTGTGTACTGGGTAGAGCCCTTTGTCATGTTGATAACGTATTGGTTTATCTCTTTTTCCACGTTATATACCGTAGTTGACGAGCAGGCTGTGGCTGTCAGACACAGAGCAGAGATAAAAAGAGCCAGAATAGCTTTAATAATTTTCATTGTATGTTTCCTGTATTAAAACAGGGCGGTGACACAGAATGTCCCGCCCTGTTGTATATGTGGCAAATTAGTCCTTAAGGCCGATACTTCTGAGGTAATCGTGGCTTCTCTTGAGACAAGCAAAGGGATCTTCGCCGTAGCAGTTGTCCTGCTC
Source organism: Eubacteriales bacterium (assembly GCA_045542755.1). GTDB lineage: Bacteria > Bacillota > Clostridia > Oscillospirales > UBA644 > JAZQLP01. The sequence goes on along the minus strand of JAZQLP010000117.1, from coordinate 94,543 downwards.
AACGAATGCGTATTCAGCGCCGGCTTCGATAAAGGCTTCGGTAATGCCTTCCATATCAAGGGTGCCTTCGCCTACAACGGCAAACTTACGGGTACCTTCTTCGTCAAAAATAAGGTCCTTGTAATGAACGCAGGGGATTCTGCCTGCAAAACGCTTGATTTCTTCAACGGGATCGTAACCGCCGGCCTTTACCCAGTGGGTATCGAGGGTGAAGCCCATATCGGTAGCGGGAATCTTTTCAGCGATAACGTGGAGAGCGGGCTTGCCGTCTACTTCGTTAAGATATTCAAAAGCGTGGTTGTGGTACATAAGGTAGGAGCCTGCTTCTGCAATCTTCTTTGCAGCGGCGGGAGTCTTGGCCATGAAGTCTTCGTAGCCTTCAAAGCCCTTGGGCATAGCGCCGATACCTACGTATTTGCAGCCGAACTTCTTGTGGTCAGCGGCAACCTTTTCGGGGTTTTCGATAATAGCGTCATAGTTAAAGTGGGTAAGGTCACAGGTAAGACCTGCAGCCTTGAGAGCCTCTGCCAACCATTCGGGGTCGTAGGGGCAGGTGCCGGAAACCTGTACGGATCTGTAACCGATGTCGGCAACCTTCTTAAGAGTTTCTGCAAATTCTTCGAGAGTCTGGGTATATGCTCTGAGGGTATAGAGCTGAGCGCCTAATTTCATGGAAAAATCCTCCGTTTAATATTATCTGAATTTATTATAGCACATTATTTATAAAAAAACAAGTACAAAAATGGGGTTATACGTTGTAATTATGCTGAAGGATGATGTCGTCGTTTATGGAGAGGACGAAATCTCCCGACTTGATTATTTCTGCAAGCTCAAAAGAATCCTGAGGGATCCTATTTGTCTGCAAAGCGGTAAGTCCTTCTTTTCCGGGATGATGAAGGTCGGAGCCTGAAATGTGTACCTTTTTTGTGGTGCAGGCGTGTCTTGCTGCTAAGGCAACTGCAGAGTTATGGCCGGGGTGGAGGTTATACGCCTCAACGCCGTCTATTCTGTCAGGGGTATATACCAGATCCTTTCTGCAGGGGTGGGCCTGAATAATAAGGTTTTTATCGTTTTTACAGTTATCGTAATATTCCTTGCTTCCCTTACCAATGTAACGGTAGAGGTCGTGAAGGTCACTTTCGTCAATGCCGTATATGAGATAGTCGTTGGGCAAATCGGCAAAATGAGCTTCAGCACCCAGAAGAACCTTTACGCCAAGCTTTTCGCCCTCGTCATAGGCTTCAAGAAAGTCGTTCATAAAGAAGGCTACGGCATCATCCTCGCTTCTCTTGAGCATAGCTACCTGAAAGTGGTTTGTAAGAGCAAAGGCGTGGTAGCCAAGCTCTGCGTATTTGCGAACCATGTCTCTGGGGCGGTAGCGGCTGCATCCGCTTACGGGGGTGGTGTGATTGTGGAGTTCCACCTTATATTTATATTCTTCTTTTATCTGGTCAATTATCTTGTTAAGATCCATATTTATCTCCTTTAGGGTTGACCGTAATAGCCTTCGGCCTGTCAATAAAGATTATACACCCGTTATGTTAAGGCCTTGGTACTAAAAGTTGAAATTATGGTGAAACATTTCCCCATCGTTGACAAGGGCGTGGGATTATGCTAAAATATAATTGAAAACAATCGGAAAGGGGTGTTCGTGTGAGAAAATCTTTAAAAATCATTATACCCATAGCCGTTGGGCTTCTTATAATCGCGTTTTGCGTCTGGATGAGGTTCGGCGACGGCCTGCTCCCCCAAGAGCCCCAACTCCCCGACATAGCCGACAGCGTGGACGCTCCTACGGATACAGACGACCCTTCTGAGGGCGAGGATATTCCTACTCCGCCCGACGAAGGTGAAGACGAGCCTTCGGAAGGTAATGAGGGTAATACGGAGTCCGATGATAATAAACCCGACGACGAGCCTCAGGAAGAACCTGTTCCCGAAGAGCCGGAAGCTCCCGTTGAACCCGAAATTCCCGAAGTGCCCGACGAGCCCGAAATTCCCGAAGAGCCTGAAGTCCCTGAAATTCCCGAAGAACCCGAAAAAGTGCCCGTTGAGGTGGAAAAGATAACCCTCAACGTTTACGACGTCACTCTTTATGTGGGTGACGGGGTAAGGGTTTCTGCCACAGTACATCCCTCTGATGCAGAGGATAAGAATATTAAGTGGTCATCCTCAAACACTTTAGTTGCTACAGTTGAGGGCGGCAATATCAAGGGCGTAGGGATTGGCGAGGCAACAGTTACGGCAAAGACCTCTAACGGGGTTTCCGTAACCCTTAATGTTACGGTTGCAAAGCCTCCCGTTAATGTTGAAAATATCTCTCTCACTCCCGGAAAAATAGAGATGTTTGTGGGAGAAAGCGGCAAGATATTCGCTACCGTTTATCCCGAGGATGCCGACGATAAGACCGTGACCTTCACATCCTCTGACCCCAACGTTCTGTCCGTAGATAAGGACGGTACCGTAATAGGGTTGAAGGTAGGTACTGCTTTTATTACGGGAACTACCGTTAGCGGAAAGAGCGCTTCCGTAACCGTTACAGTAAAGCCCATTGACCTTGCGGCTTCCGCTTATGAATATCATTATCAGACTCTTAACAGACAGGCCGAGAAACGGTTTTATGAAGCCGTCAGAGATGCTATGATTAACTGTCAGGAAACAGTTTCGGGGTCGGACGCATTATCCGCAACCCTTACCGAGGTTGATATTCAGGACGTTTTCTATAAGGTTCTTCTTGATCACCCTGAGTTTTTCCACGTTAACGGCGAATACAAGTGGTATATCACTGGCGGAGTCATATCTTCCCTTGAGATATCCTATAATATGGCTGCCAAAGAATATGAATCGGCCATAGAATTTATTAACGAAAGCCTAAAGCCCCTTGCCGAAGAGATGCGAGGCGTGGCTACCGAGGGCGAAAGAGCTCTGCTGGCTTATAACTTCGTAAAGGACAGACTGACCTACGACACCTCATTTGCAAAAGACTCTCATAATATGTATAAAGCATATCTTTCGGGAATGGCGGTGTGCGAAGGATATTCCAAGCTTTTCGGATACATCCTTAACTCTGTGGGTATTCCAAGTACTCAGGTGGTCGGTGTTGCCAACGGCAGTAATCACCAGTGGACTATGGCTATTCTTGGGGGTAAGTGGTATCATTTTGACCCCACCTGGGATGACCCCATAACCCAGCTTTCCTACAGTGACAGACTGCTGCATTTGAATTACTTTGCGGTATCGGATGCTCTTATGCTTGAAAACAGAACGGTGGATCCCTCTCTTGTTCTGCCAAAGGCCGATAGTCTGCAGGAAAATTACTATGTTAAAAATGCCCTTACCGTAACCGACCTTTCCGCCGAAACCTTAAAGAGGGTGGGTAAGGTTTCTGCCGAGCTTTGCGGACATGTAGCCTTTATGTGTACCACGGATATCTATAATACCGTACTTTCGGATAAATCATATCTCTGGACCATGGTAAAGGCCGCCACGTCGGAGGCAAAGAGTATAAGCTATACTTATAACGAGGACTCAAGGGTAATTGAGATAGTTTATTAATAGTTAAAAAAATCGTAAGCCCCTGTTTTTTATTGACAGGGGCTTACGTTTATGATATAATCTAATCTGTTAGAGCAACGTCACGACCAGAGAAGAGGCTGTATAAGACCTGCCTGATCCTGATAGGAGCGTCTTATTTTTATAAGCTCTCTTGCAGCTTCTGCGGCAATGGTTCTGTCCACCTTTGATGATACGAAGAAGTATCCCTTCCATTTGTCGACGTTAAAGGAGTCGGACCAATTATTTATATAGGCAAAGGTGTCCTTCTGGAAGGCTTCGCCCGTTTTTGATACAACGAGAAGGGAGAGGTGGCTGTCCTTAAGCCTGGGCATGACGATATTCAGGTCGAAGATGTCTATATCGGGAGCTTCAAGTCCCTTTTCTTCATAGGCTTTGAGGATAAGCTCCAGCCATTGTCTTCTGATTTCAAAATACTTATCCATGGTCTTTCTGTCAAAGGCGGAGATAAGCTTTTTTATGGCTCCGGGAGCAGACGCGCTTGAAAGCATCTTGCCGTAGTCCTCGCCAAACTTCTTAATAAGCTGGGCGGCGTTTTCCTTGGAGGTTGCCTGTATTTGGTCAATAAGGCCGTTTATCTGTGAGTCAAGCTCGCTTACGTCGGTTTCAAAGTCATGGCGGTCAAGTACAAGACAGCGTTTGGGAATATTTCGGGTCTTGAGCATATCCGCAATGTCCGCAAAGCTCTTATTGGGAGCATCCTGAGGATAGGGGATAGCCTTATCGTTGCAAAGGAGCTCCACGTCCCTATCCGAGAGGTAGAGAAAATCACAGGGGTGCTTTATTCTGCCCGATGTGAGAAGACCTTGTATGCAATCCTGCATAACGTCTTCGGTTGACAGGACCTTCTGATGATAGTAGATATAGACGTAAAGGATGTTTCTGTTAAATATAAGTTCCTCAACCGTCAGGAGAGCGTCTTCGGTTACCGCCAAACGGTGGTCCGTAAAGCTTCTTTCCTCCAGGGTGTGGATGACAAGCTTCATAAGGAAGCGTTCAACTCCGTAGGTAAGGGCAATGCCCGCCGTGTAGGAGTCGCGCTGGGTATAGTCAAGCTTATCTGCGTCAAAGTCGCTGTTTATAATTCCCGTCAGGAAGGAACGGAATACCACCTTTTCTCCCACACGGGTGTAGTTACTGATACCTACAACCATATTTGCAGCTTCTGTAAGTAGTTTTTTGCAGGCGGCGCGAGTTCCCTTTTTGGGGAAGGATATGTGGTTTTTAAAGAAATCTATAAAGCTGTCCGAGGTCATTATGAGGTAGGACAGCGTTTCGTGGGGTTTGGGGGAGATGTTTTGATTGCTATCCTCCTTGAGAAACTCTATCATGGCCTTCATTTCGGGCATTACACCGTAAACTTCTTCCGAAAGATGGGAGAATACGCAATGGCCTATGTCGTGAAGGAGAGCCGCCAGACGGACGGTATATACGTCCTTATCGGAAATATATCTTTCCTTATGCTCCGCATCCGCCTTCTTTCCCGTGTTGTATCGGGAACGGAGTCTTTGGAGCATCTTGGTGGCAATGGCCACGGTTCCCAGGGAATGCTCATACCGTGAATGTCTTGCGGCAGGGTAGGTGTACTCGGCCATTCCAAGCTGATGTATATCACGGAGTCTTTGGAACAGAGGGGTATCTATTAATTCTATTTCCCACCGATAATACACAACAGAGCCCCAGATGGGGTCGTGGATAACCTTATCCGAGGTCTTTGCGGGTACAAAATCCCCAAGATAATGGTCTACAACTTTGTTTATCCTTTCGCGGAAATCCTTTACAGTATCCATGATTTTTGCCCTTCTGTTTTTTCTTAATTATATCACAATTCATTTTACTTTGCAATATATAATAAAATATTTTTCAGATAAAGGAGAAAAAATATGCCTGAACTGACAAATCTTAAGAAAATACTGGCCGAGAGAGGCGTTCCCGTTATTTGGGAAAATAAGCCTGAGGCGGTACGCCCTGAAGGTAGGATGTTTTACGATTACACCGCCGTAAACGAGGCATGGGCCACAAAGAGAGCCGAGATTGTGGACCTTCTTGCCAGAGAGCAGTACGGATATCTGCCCCCTGCGGTTCCTTACGATATAGAGGTTGTAGAGGAAGCTAATATGCACGCCCTCAAGACCCAGAGAAGACTTATAAACATGACCCTTCATTGCCCCAAGGGGGATTACGTTCTTCCCTTCCATCTGGTTCTTCCCACAGCCATAAGAAAGGCCCCCATGTTCGTTGCCATCAATTTCAGAAGCGGCGTTCCCGATTCCTATATCCCCGCTGAAGAAATAATTGACGCAGGTTTTGGCTTCGCCGCAGTATATTATAAGGATATTTCCGACGACAGCGCAAAAGAGGACGGCGTATACCCCCTCTTTGACAGAGATGAGAATACCGGCTACGGCAAAATATCCCTGTGGGCTTGGGGTATAAGCAGAATTATAGACTATCTCACTACTCTTGATAGCGTAGACCCCTACAGAATAGCAGTTTGCGGCCACTCCCGTCTTGGCAAGACCGCCCTTTGGTGCGGAGCTAACGACGAAAGAGTTTCCTGCGCTTTCTCCAACGACTCCGGTTGTGCCGGCGCCGCCATATACAGAGGCAAGGCAGGCGAGAGAACTCCCGATATTTATAAGCACTTTCCCTTCTGGTTCTGTCAGAATTATGTTAAGCACGTCGGTAAGGATGAAGAATTGCCCTTTGACCAGCATCTCCTGGTTGCCGCAAGTGCTCCACGTGCCGTTTATATAGCCTCTGCCGAGGGGGACTGGTGGGCTGACCCCATTTCCGAGTTCCTTTCCGGCGTTGCTGCCAGCGAGGTTTACGAGGCTCTCGGTATGGAAGGCCTTAAGACTCCCGACAGACTCCCCGAAACCGGCGAAGTTCGTCACCACGGCTTTATAGGTTATCACCTCCGCTACGGCGGCCACAATTTCAGCCGCGAGGACTGGCAGAACTACTTCAAGTTCAGATACAGACATGGGGTATAAAGTGTTATATCTTCAGTGAAAAATAGAGCAAAGCGTACCTGCGAGAAAACGGGTACGCTTATAAATTTTTGATAGGTATTGATTCTTCGTTTATTTTGTGATATAATGGAGTTGACATCGCAGGTTATATATGTTTTCAAATTAAAGTATAGGGAGAATTTATAGGGGGCAGTTATGCAAAACGATCCTAATGTTATTGAAAAGGCAAAACGACAGATTATGAAATATAGGATTGGGACAGCTATAACATTCATAATAATGGTCATTTGTTCGTTTGTGACAATGTACGGTTTAATGTCACTGTCTTACACGTTGGCTGTTATTTTTTCCTGCCTTGTAGGCTTTACGCTTGCTTGGCCGTTGCCTCGCATCATTAGGAATAAATTTATTCTGAACGTAATATGGAAAGATCTGGATGCAGAAACTTTTCTTGCTATCGTTCAACAAGGTAAAATTGATACGTATTTAGCTGATTATCAATTGTATGGAGAACTTTTCTGCGGACGTTATGAAAACGTAGTCAGTATTTGTAAGGCGAAAATGTCTGACTCCAAAATAGCAAGAAGACATAGAGGTATGTATCTTGTATATTTGGCACACGTATATTTTCATATAGGAGACGACGAAAATCTACACTGTGTCTTAGACCAGTATGACTTCTTTTTGGCAACGGAAAAAGCCTGGACTCGATCCGGATATCTCAAGAAGTATAAAAACATGACGTTTTATGAGAACTATTTAAAACGTGACATCAAGGCTTGTACGGAGTTGATGAATAGGCCTGCCAACACAAGGCTTGATAATTACATTGATACTTTCAAAAGAGCAAGATTAGCTCTTATACAAGGAAACGCGGACGAGGCTCGCGGATACTATGAAGCGTTGGCAAAAGAAGTCCCCCAGCTCTGTTACGGCAAATTATCCGAAGAGGCTTTGGCAAAAATGGAAGAGCAGACCTCTGATCAGGTCACTAAGCTCATGGATATCTCAGGTGACCCAAGCCCCGTTTCTACGTATAATCCCCGGAGTGCAAAAGTTAGAATAATTATATGCTTGGCTATACTTGCAGTTTTTTTGCTTTATGCTGTTGTGAGCGATATAGGCGCTTGGGTAGACAAAAAGGCGTATGAGGAGTTTGCCGAAGAGGTTCGTCTTTTAGTGGAAGAGGATCATGATAACGTAACCGTCCTTGATTTATTTGTCTTAGCAAATGAAGATGAGATTGTTGACAGTATGTTCATTTGCAAAACCGATACCCAGCTCATTCTCGGGAGTATATACGCTTATGAAGGGGAAACGGAATATCACTATGATGAGGTGTATATTTATCCCCTTAGCGCGGAGACTCCTTCATGGCTGAATTGGTTCGTATTTTCTGCGACGACCTCTGATTATAGGGTGGCAGGTAATATTTACTCAGATAAAGCGTCCGTGCCCGACGAGTACTACTATTTATTTGTTTTTGAGATAGACGGTAAAAAGATGTATCTTGTGATAACAGAAATAATTCCCCAATCTGCGCCTCTTGAGGCAGAAGAAATAACGCTGTAATTCCAATACGTAATCCCCGACAGATTAAGGATCTGTCGGGGATTGTTTTTTTATTCAAACAGCTCGTCAATACTTCCAAATTCATACCCCATGGCTTTCCAACCGTCAATAAGGGATGCTAAGATGTCAGCATTTGTGGCCGAGGTTGAGTGCAAAAGCACCACCGCGCCGTTATGGATTCGGGAGTTGAGCTTCTCTATTGCAGATTGGGGGGAAGGCTGGTTGTTTACGTTCCAGTCAACGTAGGCTAAGCTCCAGAATACCGTCTTATATCCCAGCTCTTTTGCAGATTCAAGGTTGTTTGTGCTGAACTTCCCTTGGGGCGGGCGGTAATATTTGGGGAGCTCCTGCCCCGTTATTTCGTAGTAAAGGGTTTCCATCGGTTCAAGCTCTGCCCGTAGAGCCTCCGTTCCTGTCAGCTTGCTCATATCCGGGTGGGTGGCAGTATGGTTTCCCACGGTATGCCCCTCGGCAACCATTCGTTTTACAAGTTCGGGCTCGGTTTTCAGATAATGTCCTACCAGAAAGAAGGTTGCGGTGACGTTCTTTTCTTTTAAAACGTCAAGTATCTTTGCGGTGTATCCGTTTTCATATCCCGCGTCAAAGGTGAGCCATATCTTTTTCTCTTCGGTATTTCCCATAAAGCTGGCATCGTACTTTTTTAGTTCGCTGCCGGACACGTTTCCTCTGGGCGGGGCGTTCTTTTCACCGAAGGTCAACCCCCAATCGGTTATGCTTCCCGAGGTCATGGTGGCCTTTTCCGTTGCTGATTTTATTACGGGAATAAGCAATACTGCCACAGCCACCGCCAGAAGGCAGGCCGTAAGCTGCAGAGTGTACCTGTCGGTATATTTCCCCACCTGTTTCAAGAGCGTAAGCCCCTTTGAAAGCAAGGGCTCAATCTTTTTATATATCTTCTTCATATGGGAGCGCCTTTCATCCTTTTTTACGGTAATTTATATGCTTTATCGCTCCCTAAAATGCAAAAAGAGAGAAGCTCGAAGGATGTGTACCCCCAAGGACAGTTTTGACGTGTGCTAAACTTACAGGCAAATATGCCTTTATAAGAATTTTTCAAATCGCTATATTTACATTTCGGTGATTTTATGATATAATCAAATTAGATATATTATAAAACTATTCGATAAACTTGAATTTGGAGGTGGGTTATATGTCTATTGACGTCTTAATTAAGCAAAAGTTGTTTGGTAGCAAAACCATGCCCCTTGAAGTAATTTTGGGTGAGCATTTACACTATGGACATTTTGTAAATGACCAACTTAATGTAGGAGAACTGGGTGAAACCGAATTTATTGCGTATAATCCTGAGAGTATTGGCAGAGGTTTTAGTGTGGTTTGGAACCCTAAGGAAAAGAAAACGATTGCCCTTCGTTTACCACAGCCTTCTACAACATCGGAATTAAAGGATTTCTATGCTGCGGTTGAGCGAATGGTGAGCTATTGGGATGGTAAGCTGATTGTTGATGGCAGTAGGGTTAGTCTTCCAGATTTCATGTCTGCCTATGACAACATGGTTGATTTTAATAATAAAATCATCCAGCAGTTTTCTCAGCAGGTTCTCAATGGGGAACATAATACGCTTACACTCTATTCTACCATGTGGCCATTAGATATCGGAAAAGAAGAAGCATCCTTGTTTATGGAAAATCCAAATTATTACGCAGAATGGCTACACGAAAAGCAGTCTATGGATGTGTATTTCGCCAGTCCTCACTTCTATATTGGCGATAATGGTATTTTCGCAAGGTTTATTCTAACGAATAACATGCCCGCAGTATTCCCGAATCAGCCTGTTGTTCCTTTTGGCGCAACAGACCCCACAACAGAAAAACAGTTGGAGTGTAAAGAATGGTTGATTTTGCTTGGAATTGAAGGTGAAAAAGTACCTCTTTGCGAAATGGAATATTCAAAGTTTCTGAGTCTCATTCCTGAAAGCAAGAAAAGCAAATACGATGGAAGTCATTTTCTTCTGGCTGAAATGTCAGAAGAAGAAATCCGAGGTTTATGCATCTAATAGTGTCACTTGCGCTATTTGACAAAATCCAATTTATCGAACAAACAAAATAAAATAGAAGCCACGGATCAATGCGAACCGTGGCTTTTTGTGTACCCTGAAAGTCTATCTATTTTTCTTGACAAGCACTGCATTCGTGTCCACAAATACAAAAATACGGCATACCTCTTTCGAGATATACCGTATTCTTTCAAAACTGTCCTTTAGAGAACAGCTCTAAAGCTTCTCTCTTTTTTTTATTCTTGGATTTCGTCGTTTGTTTCGGATTCCTGGTCTACTATCTCTTCCTGAATTTCATCTCCGTCACCTATTTCAAAGGTGGGGTTGTCTATATGGAGATGTCCCAGCTGTAATATTACTATAATTGCAAGAACGTATATGCCGAAGGTTCCGAAGAGTCCTTTAAGGGATTCCTTTACTGAAAAGGGCTTATCCTCGGGGGAGTGCTTTTTTATGCGAATGCCCATTATGATGGCCATACCCACCGCCGCCAAAAGGGCGCCGCCCATTATTATAAAGATGTTCTTTCCTGAGAGGGTGAAGCTTTCCGCTGAGCCGGCCTTAACGTAGAGGTAAGATATTACTCCGTTAACGAGGGCGTGTATTACTATGGGTACTATGACGTCTTCGGTTTTGAGATATATCCAGCCGAGGATTATTCCAACCAACAGCATATAGGGCATCTGGGGAATAGTGGGGTGGTTTGCCGCAAAAATAATTGCGGGTATAAGTACCGCCAAAAGATAGCTGTCCTTTGACAGACGGTTCATAACCACTCCGCGGTAAAAAGGCTCACAAAGAATGGCAGGAACAAGGGCGTATACGAGGATAAAGAAGGCGTTTTGCCAACCGTTGACACCCGTGTCGGGGGCGTTCATTGTAAATATGTATCCTTCGGCTTTTGCAATGTCCATTACCATAAAGGAGAGCTTAAGGCAGAGTATTGCCACCGATATTGCGGCTATTGAGCCAAGTATCCCGTAAAGGACCTTTTGAAAGGCAGGTGTTTCAGAATTTCTTTGCAGCACCTTTTTAACGGGGGAATCCACCAAAAGACCGTATATGTATAGGGGAAGTGTCAATCCAACGGCCGAGATAATGGCCGTCAGCAGGGTCTTTAAATAAAACTGCCATCCGTCACCCGCAAGGGCGTTGCCTATCCATTCAATGGGGAAGTTTAAAAGACCTCTCGAAACGCAGATAAGTATTCCCGCAACCATAACTGCGGAAACCGTGTCCGCAATATATTCTTTTCTGTTCATAGCGTCAAAGGACACTATCTTTTTCTTCTTAGCCATAGTAAACCTCCATGTCGCCGTAAACGGCGGCTCAAAAACGAATTAAAGATTTTCGAAGAAAAGATTTAATTCAAGCGTGAAGAGCGCACAATATCTTAAGTGTGCAGATTATCTTTCACGCTATTTTCCTTTAGTCCTTTACGGTCAAGCTGCCTTCACTGTTCAGGCCTTCAAATCCCGTCTGGCGCAAGGCTTCGTAAATAACCACCGCTACCGAGTTTGAAAGGTTAAGGCATCTGAGGGTATCCCTCATTGGTATTCTTATGCAATCGTCGTATCTTTCTTCAAGCAGAGATTCGGGCAATCCCTTTGTTTCTTTGCCGAAAAGTATAAAGCATCCGTCGGGATACTTTGCATCTGTATAACATTTTGCGCCCTTTGAGGAGGCAAAAAGCATAGGCTTTCCCTTTGCGTATTCCATAAAGTCCGCCAAGGACTCGTGAACGGTGACGTCAAGCTTTGACCAGTAGTCAAGGCCTGCTCTTTTCAGGTGAGCATCGTCTATTTTAAACATCATGGGCTTTACAAGATGCAGCGCCGACCCCGTGCAGGCGCAGGTTCGCGCCACGTTGCCCGTGTTTTGAGGAATTTCTGGCTCCACCAGAACTATATTGTAGGACATATCTTATCTGCTTTCCTGTTGTTTTGTTAATTATATCATACACGACCTATCCGTTCAAGAGGTATTTTATGAAAAAAGACCGAATAAAAATCCTTTGCCGTGGCAAAATTATAGGAGAATGATTTTAAAAGGAGATGCCCTATGGAATCCTTTGATTTAGACCATAACCCTTCGGAGGGGGAAGTTCCGTCCTTAGAACCCAAGGACGGCGCCGCCCCTTTGGGAAGGTTTCACTGTCTGACGGTTATTGGGCAGATCGAGGGGCATTTTGCCCTTTCACCCCATACCAAGACCACCAAATACGAGCACGTCCTTCCCGCGCTTGTGGCCATAGAGGAAAGCCCCACCGTAAAAGGACTGCTAATGCTTCTCAATACTGCAGGGGGCGACGTTGAGGCGGGACTTGCCATTGCGGAGCTTATAGCCAGTATGCGAAAGCCGGTGGTTTCATTGATTTTGGGAGGCGGCCACTCCATAGGCGTGCCCCTTGCCGTATCTGCGAGATACTCCTTTATCGCCCCCTCGGCCACCATGACGGTACATCCCGTACGACTTAACGGGCCAATCGTCGGTACCCAACAGACCATAACCTATTTTGAGAGGATACAGGATAGGATAATCCGATTTGTGTCGGATAACTCAAAGATAACCCCTGAAAGGTACCGTCAGCTTATGAGTCATAACGGCGACCTTATGGCCGACGTTGGCTCACTTCTTAACGGTGACGATGCAGTAAGAGAGGGTATCATTGACAGCGTAGGGGGGCTGAAGGACGCCCTTGCAAAATTGGAGGAGCTTTGCGGCAATGATGTACACTCTGTATGATTATTCCCTTCTGGCCGAGCCCTTTGAGGAAGGGGAACGCCCTGCGGCCAAGTCCTTCTTCTCCACAGACCCACAAGCTTATCTTTCAGTAATAAACACTGCCGTAAACACCGCGTTACCCGATTTGGGGAAGGGAGATATAAAGAAGGAGTTCACTCATGAGTGAACTCCATATCTTTACATAAGGGGCGCAAAAAGTCGGAGCAATCTGTTGAGAAGCTTACCGAATTTTGCATATTTTTGGCAGTCCTCCGCCGTAATAAGGTGGGATTTTTCTTGGGTTTCCAGAAAATCCATTTTCATGGCTTTTGTGACGGAGGGGTTCTCGTAAATGCATGTGCCACACTCAAAGTGGAGGTTAAGGCTTCTGTAGTCAAGGTTTGCCGTTCCTACGGTGGCTACTTTTCCGTCGCAAAGAAGGGTCTTTGAATGAATAAATCCGGGGGTGTATTCGTATATCTTTACTCCCGCATCTCGCAAGGTGGCGTAATAGGACCTTGTGGTGCGGTGTACCAGCTTTTTGTCCGCCACGTGGGGAGTTATTATCCTTACGTCAACGCCGCTTTTTGCCGCAAGACAGAGGGCGCTCTGGAGATTTTCGTTGATTATGAGGTAAGGAGTAGTGATATAGACGTAGTCGGAAGCCCTTTGGATGATTTTAAGATACACCTGCTCGGCTACGTATTCCTTATCCATGGGAGAGTCGGCGTAGGGTTGGACGTACCCGAGGCCCTCTGCCTGTGAAAGAGTAAGAGATTGGGGATACAAGGGAGCATAGTCCTCGTCCTCTTTGGAATAAAGCCCCCACATTGATAGGAAAATCAGGGTCAGGCTCCAGGCGGCTTTGCCCGACAGTCTTATTCCCGTGTCCTTCCAATGGCCGTGTTTTTCGATTTTGTTTATATATTCGTCTGCCAGATTTATACCGCCCGTAAAGGCTACCTTGCCGTCTATGGACACTATCTTTCTGTGGTCGCGGTTATTCTGGATGCTTGAAAGTACGGGGGTGAAGGGATTAAAAACGTGAACCTTCAAGCCTTTTTGAGCGAGAAGTTGGGGATATTCTTTGGGCAGAGTCACAAAACAGCCCATATCGTCATAAAGTATTCTCACTTCTACCCCTTGGGCGGCTTTCCTTTCAAGGATTTCAAGAATACTGTTCCACATTTCGCCCTCTTCTATGATGAAAAACTCAAGGAAGATATACTTTTCGGCCTTTTCAATCTCCTTTAGCAGGGCTTTATGGAAGTCTTCGCCTATGGGATAGTATTCGGCTTCGGTGCCGTCGTAAACGGGGAATCCGCAGTGACCTTCAAGGTAGGTGGCCACCGAGGAGTCAAAGTCGGAGCGTGATTTGAGGGTTTCAAGAAGCCCCGAATCTCTTGTGGCGTGGTCTTTTCTCCTCTTATCCTTCAGTAGCAGAAGCTTTGAAAACCGTCTTGTGCTTGACTGAAAGGCAAAAAAGAGATAAAGCAATCCCCCGAATACGGGGAAGGCCAAGACCAGACATATCCATATGGTTCTGAAGGCGGGAGGAGTGTCAAGGCTGATAATGTAAAGCGCCGCGCCCACGCTTATAACGTTAAGGACGACTGTAACCATTTGCGAAGCCATACTGTTGCTTACCAGAATGTAAATAAATACGGCTATTTGCAGAGCCAGCACCGCAATAACGAACATTCGGCGGCGGAATAAATTATAATACCATTTTTTCTTCGGTTGCATACCTTTTACGGTCTTGTTTGGTTTCATTTTTTCCTCTATGTTAATCCTTCATGTTGCCGTTTACGGCAACGCAAAAACTAATTAAAGCTTTTCAAAAAAAGCTTTAATTTAAGCGTGAAGAGCGCACGATATCTTATCGCAGCAAAATATCTTTCACGCTAATACTCTTAGTCTTATATTACAGTATATCACCGTAAAATATCTTTGTCAACAAATTCCGCCCATTAACCACATAAATGTATGTTTAAGGTAAAAAATGTGACAAGGACGGAAAAGTCCGGTCCTATATATTAATCACACAAAATTCAAAAACTATTCTACTAAAGGGCTTGACAAAAGGGAAAATATTATGTATAATATATTAGCAAACAAATAACTCTTTGTTATTCACCTACTTATACGGAGAAGTACTCAAGTTGGTGAAGAGGCGCCCCTGCTAAGGGTGTAGGTCGAGAAATCGGCGCAGGAGTTCAAATCTCCTCTTCTCCGCCAAAAAATAGGACAGTCAAGGACTGTCCTATTTTTTTATCCATTGCGAAAGCAATGGTATATCATCACGCGATAGCGTGTATATCATCGCTGTAAGGCGTATATCATCAGCCGAAGGCTGTATATTACTTTCGCAATGATGATATACAAGACTACGTCTTGATGATATGCAATTCCTGCGGAATTGATGATATACAACGGCAAGCCGTTGATTTTTAAATTAGAATGTGCTATAATGTACCTAAAGAGGTGATCGTATGTCTAAAAACTATTTGCTAACCTATTCAGAACAACTCGCCACAGATATTGAACTGCTTTGTCAAGTAACAAAAGCATCCTCTAATACCATATTTCAGCTTCGTAAAAGCTCCAGTAGCATATACGCGAATATTCGTGAAGCAAATTACGGTCAAAGCCAGTCTGATATGGTTGCAAAGTTCGAAATAGCACTTAAGGAATGTAACGAAACAGAAGGATGGCTTAAACTGCTGTTTAATACTAATTTTATAGACGAAGATACCTTTAAAAACTATCGTAACCTATGCGGACGCATTAGACGTATGTTGATTTCAAGCTGTAAAACGTTGAAGGAGAACATAAGATGAAGAAACAGCTCTTTGCAGTTATAATCGTTTTCTCAATACTCATCTCCTTATCTGCTTGCGTTTGCAATTCCGGTACTCTCAATGAAAGAGCTTACGTTAGTACTGAAATCACATATTCCGAGCCAACAGCACAATACGGTTTCAGAGTTAATATGGACTCTACGGAGACCGCCTCTGCTAAATATTTTTTTGAGTTAAGTATTGAAAGTAAAGAACGTGAATCTTGTATTGAAGCAACAGAGAAAGTGTTATCAAATCAAATAGTAGAGGGCGCTATTCCCGAAATATATATATTTTCTCAAGATAGATATGACTCTAAATATATAATCAACCATAAGTTGTATTCTTCTATTCAAGATTGGAAATCAGTTGAATATATAACTGATGTTTTACTTGTTGCCTACGGCGAATCGACACATTATGGTACGGCTTTCGGTTATGCCAATTATTTGGCCAAAAGCTATAACTGGAGTAGCTATGACGGAAGATTCTCAAATCCTTCTGTTAGTGACATATTGGACTTGAATTATTTGTGCTTTGACGAAAACTTCACAACAACTAATGATATTTCTGCCGCAAAGGGAACTGCCTGCGATTTTGTTGATTCGTATATCCATCAACATGGAGAACAGACATTCCAACAGCTTTTGGCTTCCCCCTCCAAATCAATGGATGCCCTTGCAGCATACTATGAGGATAACGGAGTATCATATACCCCCTCAACAGTTCAATATGGATATGGCGGTAAAAAATACGATTATTTGGTTTACTCTGATTACGGCACGTTCTATATCGGAAAAGATTGGGTCGATATGAATGCGGAATACAATCCGTTAATAACTGACGGCTTCTTGCACTCCAATTATGCAGATACCAAAGCATTTTTTGAAACAAACCTTAAGCAGATGAAACAGTATCAAGACTTATTTAATCTTGACGATTATAATAATGATTTAGATATTGTATTCTCAAACCCGATAAGCGCATCCAAATATTCATTTTACCAAACTGTAATTCACCGCATTTATCTATATAATGTTGATTCTTTAATGCATGAATACATTCACTCGCTGACAACGACGAATACCTCAATGGCAAGTTGGAAAATTGAGGGCTTCGCAAGATATTTTTCTTACTATTATGATTTCTACGGAATTCCACTTTTGAATCAAGATTACAATAATTCCCCTAACACACCCGAACTAAAGTATATTCACGAATATTTAGCCACTATAAATAGACCCATAGATATGGAAAAAGATTATTGTGAATTAGAGAATGTTGCTGTGCATTACTTTAACTTTACAAACCCTAATGAGAACTATCTAGCTGGCTCTTCGTTCGTTCAGTATCTGGTGAAACAATACGGGGAAGAAGCTGTTATCAATTCCATTTACGGGAACGGCAATTCGTTGCCTAAAACCTATAGCGAATTGGTTAAGGAATGGAATAATTTTATAGATAGCAATTATTCTACTTACAGTAAATACAAATAATAAAAACAGGGTGTGCTTTCGAGTTAGATTTTTTTTTCATTTGCCCGTAAGGTCAACCTCCTTACCTGCAAGGGCTTGCGATTTTTGTTATTTTGTGGATAATGATTTTGGAAGGCGGTGTCACCATGGAACTTTATATTTGCATGTTAATATTTTCCCTTATCTTGATACCGCTTGTTTTAGGTATATTAGTGCCTATTGTTAAAAAACACCGTGACGCATCTGGCTCCGTTATGAATCACGATTCTGCTATGAGAGAATATGTTTATAAAGTCTATATGCCCAAAGAAAAGATTATTGATACCCTAAAACAAAAAAATGAATGGGACGAAGTTTGGTGTGAGGTCGATTTGTCACGGTCTATTATAAAGTTCTCAAAATACGGTGCAAGTCAAGAGTATTGTTTTGAAATTCAGGAATTTGAAAACTACTCTATTCTGAAGTTGAAATCGTTAAGCGTAATTCAAAATATAATGGTGTATGAGTTGAATCCCTTTATTGTAAACAAATTAAATGCCGAAGTCGTTCCCTTTGAACAATATAAAGTATAACTAAATATCATCGCCCGTAGCGTTTTGCTACGGGCGTATCTTGTATATAACATTAAAGCATCTGGTCAAAGAATTTAATATTTTCGGGGCAGGGGGTAAGCTCACCGTTCTGGCACTTCTTTATTATTTCAACTATCTTATCGTTGATAGGTGTTGCAACGCCGCATTTTTTACCCCAGTCGCAAACCACGCCGTTAATGGCATCCACCTCGCAGGCTTTACCCTTTTTAAGGTCCTGTAGCATAGAGGGCTCGATGTTGCGATGCTTTTTCATGGCTATAGGTATTAACATCGTGGATATGGCGCGCTTGAAGGGGTTTGTGTAATAGAAAAGGGCTGTGATGTTTTTGCCCTGAACGGGAGCAAAGACCGCACCTGCGGCGTGTCCTACGTCAATACATTCCTTCATGCAACGGATAGCCACCTTGCGGGCGTCCTTGTTTTCGGATACGTCGCCGAAAACTCCCCCAACAACGGTGCCAAGCCCCGAGAAGGTAGCGTTAATAAGGAGCTTTGACCAACGGGCGCCGATAAGATTGGTCTCTTCGTGAACGGGGCACATAAGCTCAAGGAACTCCTTGACCTCGTTAAACTTTTCGTCGGTAATGCCCTCCATTTTGCCCATATGGAACGAAAGGCTGTCCACCTCGCTGGTGAGGGTGCAGACGCCGGGCTCGGTAAGGGCGGCGCCCCATTCAACCACGCAGCCCATAGTACGGTCAGAGCCCACTATTTCGGCAATTCCGGGCTCGGGGAGACCGTTCTGAAGGGTTACTATAACGCCGTCGTCTTCAAGATAGTCCTTCAAGAAGGTCACGACCTCTTTATTCAAAAGCTGTTTTGTAAGCAGAAGTATAACGTCGTACTTACCCGTCATCTCGTCGGGGGTAAGGGCGGTTACGGGTACGGTCATCTCCACCGTGCCCTTTATTTGAGCTCCATTTTCACGGAGAGCTTCCACGTGAGCCTTGTTTCTGTTTATAAGGTCTATGCTACCGCCGTTTTTGGTAATATATGCGCCCAGTACGGTTCCGAGAGAACCTGCGCCGTAGATTGCGTAACGTTTCATAATGCCTCCGAGTAAAATCAATCTGTATTTTGAGCATATTATATCAAAAAAAGATACGGATGTCAAGGCAGGGCTTGACTCTTTGCCTCAAATATGGTATACTTAGCGGTGTGAATTAACACATAAATCACATATTCTTAATATTATCTCGCCATTTGGGATATATAATAACATTGTACATATTACCTAAGCGAAAGGACAACTTACATGTTTGAAAAACTGCTTGCCCTTGAAGAAAAATTTAATCAGATAGAGGCCAGACTTTCCGACCCCAACGTTATCTCCGACCAGAACACCTTTAAGGCTCTGATGAAGGAGAGAAAGATGCTGGAGCCCATAGTTGAGGCCTTCGGCGTATATAAGGCGAAAAAGACCGCCGTTGAGGAAGCGGCGGAGATATTGGAAACCGAAACCGACAAGGAGCTTCGCGAGCTTGCCGAGGAAGAATATTATTCCGGTAAAGAAGAGCTTGCAAAAATGGAAGAAGAGCTGAAGATACTCCTCCTCCCCAAGGATCCTAACGACGACCGAAGCGTTATCGTGGAAATTCGCGGCGGCGCGGGTGGAGAAGAGGCTGCGTTGTTTGCTCATTCTCTTTTCAGAATGTACTCTATGTACGCCGAGCAAAAGAGGTATAAGCTTGAGGTCATTGACCTTAACGAAACCGAGCTTGGCGGTATCAAGGAGATCAGCTTTTCCATTGACGGAGAAGGGGCTTACAGCCGCCTTAAGTACGAAAGCGGAGTTCACCGCGTTCAGCGAGTGCCCGAAACCGAGTCCTCCGGCCGTATCCATACCTCTACCGTAACCGTAGCCGTTCTCCCCGAGGCTGACGACGTTGAAGTAAATATCAACCCCGCCGACCTTCAGATAGAAACTCACCGTTCGGGCGGTGCAGGCGGTCAGCACGTTAACAAGACCGAGTCCGCCATAAGAATCATTCACATTCCCACGGGAATAGTGGTTGACTGTCAGGACGAACGAAGCCAGCATAAGAACAAGGAAAAGGCTTTGAAGGTTCTTCGTTCCAAGATATACGAAAAAATGCAGTCCGAGCAGGATGCAAAGATTGCTGGCGAGCGCCGTAGCCAGGTTGGTACGGGTGACCGAAGCGAGCGTATCAGAACCTATAACTTCCCCCAGGGCAGAGTTACCGACCACAGAATCGGTCTTACCCTCTATAAGCTCCTTGCTTTTATGGACGGCGACCTTGACGAGATGATAGATGCTCTCATTACCACCTCTCAGGCTGAAAAGCTGAAAAACCAGGAGGTATAAGAGAGTGAGCGAGCAGAAAAAAAAGAGTGGCCTTGATCTGGCCTCTCTCATAATCAAGATAACCTTATTTGCCCTTTTGGTGGGATTTGTTCTTACTCTGGCCACTCTACTCGTTCCCATAACCGTGCCCACGGCCATGGACGTTGACGATATGAGATTCGGAAAGCCCTTTCCCTTTATGATCCAGAGCTTTTCGGGTGTGCCTCATGAGGATTTCTTCCCCGCAAAGTGTATACCGAAGTTTACCGAAAGATACTCCACCGTAATAGATATGTGGATGTTTTTGGCATCCTTTGCCGTTAATTCGGCCATAGCCGCCATAGTTACTGTGGTCGTGAGATTTTATATGAAACGTCGCGCTCAAAAGAAAGACGCTCTTCCCGAAGTGGAAGTGGTTGACGGCTTTTCGGTGACGGAGAATGAAAAGGATCTAGCGTGAAAGATATTTTGCAACGATAAGATATCGTGCGCTCTTCACGCTTAAATTAAAGCTTTTCAAAAAAAGCTTTAATTTGTTTTTGCGTTGCCGTAAACGGCAACATGGAAGGATTAACATTATATAAAAAGAGAACCGCCGCGCTTTTGCGCGGCGGTATTCCTATATCACTTAATATTATTCTACAGGAACGGAGAAGGCTCTCTCCACGACTTCGCTGTCGGGCTTCTTTGTAAATAGGCTTACCAGGGGAACTATTACCACAGATACTGCCATAGCTACACAACCAAAGGTGGGGGAGTTTGTGCTCACGGCCTGGAATGCGGCGTAAAGGCCGTCGGTTTCCAGCACGGGAGAGGTGATTATGCCGTATATTACCATTATTGCTACCACGGCAACACCGCTTATCATACCTGCCCAAGCACCTGCTTTTGTAGTCTTTTTCCAGTACAGACCCCAGATGTAGGGGCCGAGGAAACAACCTGCTACGATACCCCAGGAGTAGGCCATGATGGAAACGATTACGGCAAAGTTTGAGGTGGCGAATATGAAAGAAAGAAGTACGAAGGCAAGGCAAAGGCCTCTGGTAAGAAGCATTTGGCGGTTTGCCTTAATGGGAGTCTTTCTTACGGTGGGGATAAGGTCAACGGTAATGGAGGATGCGGAGGTAAGTACTACGGAAGAGAGGGTGGACATTGATGCGGAAAGAACGCAAACAAGCAATATCGCAATGAGTATGCTTCCCCCAATATCGGTACCGAAGGCCTTTGTGAGCATTTCGGGTACAACGTAGTCAAAGCCGCATTCGGGCTGACCGTTTTCAAGGGTGGGAATAAAGAATCTGCCAAAGGAACCTGCCAGATAAGCACCGCAGCCGATGATTATTGCAAATATGGTTGATATGATAGTTGCCTGGGGAATGTTCTTTTCGTTTTTGAGGGCACTGAACTTATGTACCATCTGAGGCAAGCCCCAAACACCGAATGAGGTAAGGAGAATGTTTACGGCAAGGAAGTTGAAGTTGCTTCCACCGAAAACGCTTACAAGCGAAGGACTTTCGGCTTTAAGTGCTTCAATGCCGTTGGCAAGACCTCCAACTGCGGGGTTATTGATTATACCTACTACCATAAGGATAACGCCTGCAAGCATCAGGATACCCTGAACAAGGGAGTTGACTGCTGTGGCAACGTATCCGCCAAGAACCAGATACACTGCCGTAAATACGGCAACTATGGCCATACATATTACGGTTCCGTTATCACCGAACACGGGGAATATGGTGCTGAAAAGGGATCCCAGACCCTTGTATACCGAGGCGGCGTAGGGAACGAGGAAGATAAAAATGATGAGGGCGCTGTATATCTTCATTCCCTTGCTGTTATATCTGCCCGCAAACATTTCGGGCATGGTTCTTGCGGAGAGGGATATGGTCATTCTTCTTGTCTTTTTTGCAAGGAGTATCCAGGCTATGGTGCTGCCTATAATGGCGTTGCCTATTCCTATCCATATTGATGCAAGTCCGATATCCCAACCGTGTTTACCTGCGTATCCAATAAAAATAACGGCAGAGAAATAGGACGTTCCGTATGCAAATGCAGACAGCCACGCGCCAATATTTCTTCCGCCGAGTAAGAATCCGTCTAATGTGTTAGCTTTTTTTGTACTTGCTACGCCGATAAAACAGGTTACGGCAACGAAAATTACAAGTACGATGAGAGATACGATCTGTGTCATTTTACCTTTACTACCTTTCCTACTGATTGTATTTGCCGGTAGATATGACCGACATTTCGGCATATCCGTCCTACATGACCCAACGCGGGTCGCTACAACAACTACGAAAAGAATTATATCATAAATATCCTTACAAGTAAATAGCAGGTAAGTAGAATTTAAAAAAAATTAGAAAACACTCGATTTTTGTCTTGACAAAAGGGCGGGGATATGGTATCCTAATACCATAAAAAAACTTAAGAAAGCAGGCCAAGCAATGAAGAAATTTTTTGAAGAATTCAGAACCTTTATCGCCAAGGGCAACGTTATGGATCTTGCCGTAGGTATGATAATCGGCTCTACCTTTACCAAGATAGTTAACAGTATCGTTAACGACATCATCAATCCCTTCGTAAGTCTTCTTACCGGAAGAACCAACTTCGAGGATATGTTCGTTCTCCTGAGTGAGCATTTCGACGAGGTTACCGGCGAGGCTCTCGTGTTCAACACTCTCGAAGAGGCAAAGGCTGCAGGCGCTACCGTTATTGCTTACGGTAACCTTATCCAGGTAATCCTTGACTTCCTTATCACCGCTATTGCCGTATTCCTTATCGTTAAGGGTCTTAACAAGATGAGAGAAACCGGCGAAAAGCTCAGAAAAAAGGAAGCAAAAGAAGAAGCTGCCGAGGAAAAAGCTGAATAATTCCCAATAAAAAAGAAAGGGCAAGCCATTTGGCTTGCCCTTAATTGATAAGTTTTATTCTTTTACTGTACCGTCGGGATTAAAGAGGGGGAGAGGTTCGAGATATATAAGGTCTTCTCTGCCCTGGGCATCGCCTTCTGCAAGGATGGCCATTTTGCCCACAACCTTTGCTCCCATAATGTCAGCCAGCTTTTCAAGGGCGTTAAGGCTTTCGCCCGTGGAGATAACGTCGTCGATAATGAGGACTCTCTTGCCTCTCATTCTGTCAGCATCCTCCTTGGAGAGGTAAAGGGTCTGCTTTGCGGCGGTGGTAATTGACTGAACGTCAGCCTTGAATACCTCCTGCATATAAAGCTTGGGGGCTTTTCTTGCAACGCAGTAGAACTCGTCGCCGTGCTGACGGGCCATTTCGTGAATAAGGGGTATACCCTTGGCCTCTGCGGTCATAAGATAGTCGTATTCGGGGGCTTTTTTGAGAAGCTCTCTTGCGCAGGCAACGGTAAGCTCTGCGTCGCCGAAGATAACGAAGGCTCCGATATAAAGGTCGTCGGTGACCTTGCAGAGGGGCAGGTCTCTGTCAAGTCCTGCTATGTTCATAGTGTAATGCATAAGGATATACCTCCGAGGTTGATTTTTTCTAATTATATCACTCCCACACCCCAAAGTCAACCTTAGAAGGCTTTAAAATTTGCCGCTTTTGCGAAAATTTGCATTTTGTTCATTTATGTGTCTTTAAAATGCTTTTCTTTTATGGTATTATGCGGTAAAGACATATCGGGACAGTTCCCTACAAATCAAAACATATTGCCAATACGGCAGTGAAAAGGAGATACAGCTATGATTTTTTCCGCTAACTCTAACTGGTTTATAGACCACGATCCCAAATCCTTTATTGACGCCGCAAAGTACGGATTCAAGGCCGCAGAGCTTCTTGAATGGTACGGTTACGACCTTAACGAGTACAAGAAGATACTTGACGATAACGGTATCGTTTCCACCTGTCTTCTCGTTCAGTCCAAGAATCCCGACAATATGGCAAAGATAGCATGGACTCACGGTCTCGGCTACCCCGATACCGAAGCCGCTATGGTTGAAGCCTTCAAGGAAACCGTTGAAACCGCTAAGTTCCTTAACGTTCCCAACATCGTTGTTACCACCGGTAACGAACGCAGAGACGTTTCCAGAGACTTTATGCACAAGCAGGTAGTTCAGGTTCTTAACAGCCTCGCTCCCATTGCTGAAGACGCAGGCGTTACCATCGTTCTCGAACCCCTCAATATCCTCGTTGACCACGCAGGTCACTTCCTCACCACTTCCAAGGAAGCTTTCCAGATGGTTAAGGAAGTTAACAATCCCTACGTAAAGGTTCTCTTCGACATCTATCATCAGCAGATCACCGAAGGTAACGTTATCCGCAACATCACCGAAAACATCGACCTTATCGGTCACTTCCATATCGCTGACAACCCCCTCAGAAACGAGCCCGGTACCGGCGAAATCAACTACTTCAACGTTTTCAAGGCTATAAAGAACGCAGGCTACGACAGATACCTGGCATTCGAGTGCGGCAGCACCGTTGACGTTCCCACCCTTATTGAGAACATGAAGCCCTACATCGCTATCGCTGACTAATAGCAAATATTCAGAGGGGTGCAAATGCACCCCTCTTGTTTTTTCAAGGAGACACGGATATGATATTTTCCGCAAAAGCCAACTGGTTTGTCCGCAACAGCCCTCAGGCATTTGTCGAGGCGGCAAAATACGGCTTCAAGGCCGCAGAGTACCTTAATTGGCAGAAATGTGATTTAAAGGAATACAAAAAGGTTTTGGACGAGTATAATATCGTTTCCACCTGCCTTAACGTGGAGTCGAAAAATCCCGACAATATGGCTAAAATAGCCTGGACTCACGGTCTTGCATATGCGGACACTGAAGAGGCTATGGTTGAGGCATTCAAGGAAACCGTTGAAGCCGCAGTATATATGGGGGTTCCCAATATCGTGGTCACTACGGGTAACGAGCGTAAGGACGTTTCCCACCGTGTCCAAAGGGCGCAGATAGTCCAGACCCTTTCCCGTCTTGCCCCCATTGCGGAGGATGCGGGGATAACGGCGGTTCTTGAGCCCCTTAATATCCTGGTAAATCACGCAGGACACTTTTTATATACCTCAAAGGACGGCTTTGATATGGTCAAGGAGGTAAACAGCCCCAATTTCAGGCTCCTTTTTGATATTTATCATCAGCAGGTCACCGAGGGCAACCTTATCCGCAACATTACCGAAAATATTGACCTTATTGGCCATTTTCATATTGCCGACAATCCCGGAAGAAAAGAGCCTGGCACCGGAGAAATTGACTATATAAACGTTCTCAAGGCAATCAAGGCTACGGGATACAACAAATATCTGGCCTTTGAATGCGGCCAGACGGTTGAAACTCCTCAGCTTGTGGAAAATCTTAAGCCATATATGGCTATTGCAGAATAGAGAAGAACTCCCGCCGCGGCGGGAGTTCTTTAGTTATTATCAAGTTTCGTTATTTTCGGTCTCCAGAGTCCCAGAGTTATTCCCGTGAACGCCTTCAGATAGGCTTCTTTGTCAAGCTCCATCTTTGTGGAGAGGACTCGGAAGGTGCCACCCACCTCGTCAATGTTATGGTTGGTGTCGAAAAATCCGTTCTTCTTGTAAAATTCTATTCTTCTTACCCTTTCGTGGGCATTTTCAGCGGTGGGATCTATGGGTTCAACGTTGAGGGTAACGGCCTTGTCGGGGTGATTTTTCTTTAAATATTCAAGTATGGCCGAGCCGTAGCCCTTTCCGCGAAGCTCGTCATTTACGGCAAAAAACATAAGGAAAAGAATACTGTCGGTGGTAACGTCATATGTAAAGCCGCAAAACTGTTCTTCATCGTAGTAGCAGGTAATGTTTGCGTTCTTGTTCAGGGTAAGAAGCCGCAGCACCCACCAGGGCAGACGCTCATATTTTGGAAAGGCCGAGATATAAAGCTCCTTTGCTTTTGCGGGATTTGGGGACTTGTTTAAGTGGCAGGCGGTTATGTTCATTTTTTATCTCCGAATATCTTCAAATTATAGGTATTATAGCACAAATCTCCTTGTTTTTCAAGGTCTAAAAGTGCGAAACCCGAATATATTGTAGGGTTAGCCATTGCTAAAGTATTGACTTTGTTTTTTCGGTGTGTTATACTGTAGTTCAGCAAAAGTTTAATGAGGAATGGGTTATTTATGATAAAACTTCTTTCAAAAATCTTTATAAAATCGGAAGGTATGGACAACGCTTCCCTTCGCAGAGCCTACGGTATGCTTTGCAGTATTGTGGGGATAGGACTGAATTTGCTCCTTTTTGCAGGGAAACTGTTGGCGGGCTTTATAAGCTCCTCCGTATCGGTAATGGCCGATGCCTTCAACAACCTTTCCGATGCCGGCTCTTCGGTTATAACCCTCTTCGGCTTCCGCCTTTCGGGACAAAAGCCTGACGTTGACCACCCCTTCGGCCACGGCAGAATAGAGTATCTTTCGGGTCTTTTGGTGTCCTTGGCCATTATGCTTATGGGCTTTGAGCTTTTAAAGACTTCCGTGGGTAAGATAATAACTCCCGAGGAGATGTCTTTCAGCCCCGTTTCCCTTTGCATACTCATTGCTTCAATACTCGTAAAGCTCTATATGGGCATTTATAACAGGGGCTACGGTAAAAAGTTTGATTCCTCGTCCATGAAGGCCACCGCATCCGACTGCTTTTCCGACGTTATAGCCACAAGCGCGGTATTTCTGTCCTTTATCGTATATCTCATATTTGATATTAACGTTGACGCATATTGCGGCGCCGCAGTATCCCTCTTTATCCTCTTTTCCGGCTTCCGCGCCGCAAAGGAGACTATTGATCCTCTTCTTGGCAAGCCTCCCGCAGAGGAAGTTGTTAAGCAGATAGAGGATATCGTCCTCTCCCACGAGGGTATAATCGGTATTCACGACCTTATAGTTCATGATTATGGACCCGGCAGACAGATGATATCCCTTCATGCAGAGGTGTCTGCAAAGGCCGACCTTCTCAGCGCCCACGATACCATTGACAATATCGAAAAAGAGCTTTCCGAGAAGCTTTCCTGCGTAGCAACCATACATATGGACCCCGTAATTGCCGACGACCCCGAAATAGATAAGCTCAAAAAGATGGTCAACGACTTTGTTAAGGCCATTGACGACCGTATTACGGTTCACGATTTCCGCATGGTCAGGGGCGACACCCATACAAACCTTATATTCGACGTTGTTCTGCCCTACGACGGCAAGCTTTCAGACAACGAGATTAAGGAGATAATCAAAAAGAATATAAACATTTACGACTCCAACCTCTTTGCCGTAATAAACGTCGATAAGCCCTTCCTATCATAACACTTTATAATACAGGAAAATCCTGCCGAGAGGGCAGGATTTTTTTCTTATATTTCAAGAGAAAAATAGGTCTTTTCGTTTTCGCACATGGCCTTTGGGGTAAAATATTTTATACCGTCGTATTGAGAGGTCATGCCTTTGTGGTAGTGCCCCTGAAAAACGGCTTTGACGGTTTTGCTTCTTTGGATTATTTCAAAGACTTGGTCGGCGTTAAAGAGTCGGTGGTCACTTCGGATGGAGGGATCTATATTTTGGTGAATAAAAATATATGTATCGCCCTTTAATCCCAAAAGCTTTTCTTCAAGCGCCTCTTGGTGGGGCAGAAAGGTGTCCTTCCAATTTTTATCTCCCGGGGCGTAGTGTTGGCCACTTTTAAAATAGCATCCGTCAAGGAATATGAGGTTTTTGCCCTCGATACAAATATCTTTTGGCTCTTCAATTCCCAAAATCCCGTAAAACTCCTCCTTTTCAAAGGCAAAGCAGTCGTGATTTCCCATAACGACCTTTGTGGGAAGGGGAGAGGCTTTTATTATTTCCCATACCTTTTTAAGGTTTTCAATCTCTTTTTGGTGAGATTCCTCTCGGTCTATAAGGTCGCCAAGACAAATCACCATCTCACAGTCTTCTTTTTCAAAAAAGTCGTAGGCTTCCTTTATCTTATCCAGAGATTTACTGTTGAATCTGTTTCCGCAGGTGACTTCCTGTGAGGAATAATGGGAATCTGTAAATATTCCGAGTTTCATAAATTTGTCGCCGTTCTTATTAAATTTAGTTTATCCTATATCTCCAACGCTATTGCCACAACCCTTTTTGCCGATTCGGCCAAGGAGGGGATGTAGGCGTATTCTTCTCTTGAGTGGGCTCTCTCTCCTCTGATGCCTATGGCATCGAGGCAGGGAATACCCCAGAGAGCCACGTTGGCCGCATCCGAGCCGCCGTTTCTTTTACCCGCTTCAAGTGTGGATAAGCCGTTGGCGGCAAAGACCTTGTTGGCTTTGTTTAAAAGCTTCTGATTCTTTTCGTTTAGAGCCATGGACGGACGGCTGTTTGTTTCTTTCATAACGCAACTGCATCCGGGAACGTATACGGTATCCGCAATCTTTTGCAGGTAGGCCTTGACTTCTTCGTACTCTTCTTGGGTGGAGTATCTTACGTCTACCTTAAACTCGCATTTTCCGGGTACGGTGTTTGCGGCTGAGCCTCCGGATATAACGCCGCAGTTGCAGGTAATGCCGTCGTGGTCCTTCATCTTTTCAATTTCGATTATTTTATATGCCGCCTCTTTAATGGTGCTGGCGCCTTCCTTTGCGCAGTAGGAGGCGTGGGCCTCGATTCCCTTTATCTCAAAGAAAAATTCGCCTCTGCCCTTTCTTATAAGACAGGCCTTGCCGTCAAAATATTCCTCGTGGGGTTCAAGGTTTAAGAATGCAACGGCGTCTTTTGATTTTTCGCAGATAAGGTTAATGGGTCCTCTGTTGTTGATACCGCTGCCGATTTCCTCGTTACTCTGAAGCATAATCTTAATGGGGCGGGAATTAAAACCGCAGGTATGGAGGGCATCCATAGCTAAAAATCCCACAACGATTCCGCCCTTGCAGTCCATTACTCCCGGACCGTATATTTTATCTCCCTCTATCTTTACGGCAGGGGTACCGAATGACCCTACGGGGTGTACGGTGTCCATGTGTCCCGACAGGATAATGGGGGCGGCTTTTACGTGGCCGTTCATGGTGATGCAGACCACGTTTCCGAATTTTTCAAACTCGAAAACTTCCGCTTCCCAGCCACGGCTTTTAGCTATGTCTATAAAATACTGACCCACTTTGTCAACGCCCTCTTTGTACGAGGAGGGACTATCTATATTGCAGACGTCCTCCCATACCTTAAGGTAGTGGTCCTTTAAGTTGTCGACGGTTTTGAAAAACTTGTTTTCCATAAAAATCAGTCCTTAATTTATTCTATCCCCGCGGCGGCCTTTGCAATAAGGTCGGCGGCTTCGTTGAGGTAAACGCCCGTGTGTCCTTTAACCTTGACAAATTTGATTTCAAGGGCGGAGGGTAATGCTTTCATTTTTGTCAGATAATCCACAGCTACGGGGCTTTCGGCCTTCCATAAGCCCTGGTACCACATAGCGATGCCCGTATAGTCGTGATATACGGAAATCTTTTTTATTCCCCTTTCAATGGCGGTGTTTGCCGCAAAAAGGGTGCCCATAAGCTCTCCTGCAACGTTTCTTGCGGTGCGGAAATCCTCTTTGCTACCGCTACCCGAGAAGGTCTCCACTCCATTTTGGGAGATGAAAACGCAACCGAAGGAGTATACGGCGGTTTCCTGGTTATAGCTACCGTCAACGAAGGCTATGGCCTCGTCTGAGGAGAGCTTCCCTTGGGGATATTCTTCTTTAGCCTTTTCAAGATAAGAGATAAGCTTGTCCGTGCCGTCGGTGGCTTCGGCGGGCTCCGCTTTTTTCTTGGGAGCTCTTGCTTTTTTCTCTTTTGGTGCTACCTCTTCGCCAATATCAATAGCCATAAAGGCCTCCGCCTCCTCGATGGTGGGGAAGGACTTGTATACGGCACCCGCGCAACCTATGACCTGCTTTGCACATTCGTCCCAGGTCAGGTATATTCCGGCGCTTCTGCCTTTTCTTACGGCGTAATACTTGGTTTTTTTATCAGCCATGGCTTTTACCTCTGCTTTATGATACTTCGATTATATCAAAAAAGCCCCGCCGTTTCAAGTTTACTCCCGCAAATATCATAATAAAGTAACACTTTTTCTCTTGACGAAAGGGGCTTTTTGTAGTATTATAATTTGCGAATGAATCGCAAATTGACCTTTTGGAGGAAATCCATGGCACAGTATATGACAGAGCAGCGCAAAAAACTTATATCTTTCCTCGAATCCCACCACGACAGACATTTTTCCGCAAGGGATATTGCGGGTCAAATGAGGCCAGAGGTAAGCCTTAGCGCCGTATACAGAAACCTCGCCTTTCTTCAGCGGCAGGGGTATATAAGCCGCGCAGTAAAAGAGGGGAGCAACGAGGCCTATTATCAGTATATCAAATGCGAGGGCTGTAAAAACAGGGTTCACCTTACCTGTACAAAATGCGGCAAGACCGCCCACATGGATAAGGACGTGGCCGACAGTATGGCAAACTCTCTCCTTAGCCTTGACGGCTTTGAGATTATAAGACCGAAAACCGTAATATACGGAATCTGCAAAGAATGTAAAGAGGGGGCGGATGGGTAATGAAGAAGATTTTAAGTATTCTCCTTGTTTTCCTTTTACTCTTTACTTTAACGGTGGGGTGTGAGAAGGAAAAGGAGTACACCGACTCTATAAAAATCGTCTGTACCATATTTCCCGTTTACGATTGGGTAAAGAGTATTACCTCAGAAATCGACCCCGACAGAGCCGAAAATCTCTTCGGTTCTCTCTACGGCGGACGTACCACTAAGGTGGATTTGGTCTTTCTTTACGATAACGGCACCGACCTTCACAGCTACCAGGCAACGGCGGGGGATATGGTGGATATAGCCACCTGCGACCTCCTTATATACGTGGGCGGGGAATCGGACAAATGGATAACCGATGCTGTTGATAGCACCCCAAACCCCAACCGCAGGGTAATATGTCTTATGGACGAAATAAAGGAAAGCCTTATCTCTACCCAGCATCATCACGAGGGCGAGGAACACTCCGCCTACGACGAACACGTATGGCTTTCTCTTAAAAACGCCGCATTCTTCTGCGATAGGATAGCCTCAGCCATTAAGGAGATAGACCCCGAAAATCAGGTGCTTTACTCTCTTAACGAAGAGGAATATATAGCAAAACTTGACGCCCTTGACCGATATATTGAGAGTCTTGTGGAGACTGCCTCCAAAAAGGCTTTGGTCTTTGCCGACAGATTCCCCTTTGCTTATCTTATGAGGGATTACGGAATAGAATATTACGCCGCTTTTGAGGGTTGTTCTTCCGAAACCGACGCAAGCTTTGATACTATAATAACCCTTGCCTCAAAGGTGGACGAGCTGGGGATAGAGGTGCTTCTCACCACAGAAAAGACCGACGGCAACGTGGCCGATGCGGTTATGCTGGCCTCTACAGCCACACATCTTAAGGTCAGACCCCTTAACTCCATGCAATCCGTATATTATAAAGAAGCGGAGCAGGGCGTCACCTATTTGGCCATTATGGAGGACAATATCGTGTTCCTCAAAGAAGCACTTAATTAGAAAGGATTTTTTATGCCACAGCTTATATGTACCGACCTTTCTCTCGGCTACGAGGGAAAAACGGTGGTAAAGGATATAAATTTTAAGGTAAACAAGGGAGATTATCTTTGTATAGTAGGGGAGAACGGCTCGGGCAAGACCACCCTTATGAAGGCCTTGCTCCACCTCAGACAGCCCCTCAGCGGCACTATTGAAACGGGTGACGGCCTTCGCACCGATGAGATAGGATATCTGCCCCAACAGACCGAGATACAGAAGGATTTTCCCGCATCCGTAAGGGAAATAGTCCTTTCCGGATGTCTGCCTCTTTGCAAAAATAAGCCCTTCTATGGCAAAAAGGAAAGGCAGATAGCCGCCGAAAATATGGAAAAGTTGGGTATTTCCCACCTTGCGGGGAGATGCTACCGTGACCTTTCGGGCGGACAGCAGCAGCGCGCACTTTTGGCAAGAGCCCTCTGTGCCACTTCAAAAATGCTTCTCCTGGACGAGCCAGTGGCGGGTCTTGACCCTAAGGCCACGGCGGAAATGTATCAGGTAATAGCCGACCTTAACAAGGCAGGAACTACAATCGTAATGGTTTCCCACGATATTGCCGCCGCGGTCAAAAACGCATCCCACATTCTCCATATAGGTTCTCCCTCTTTCTTCGGAACCACCAGAGATTATATTCACAGTGACGTTGGACGGATATTCCACGGGATATGTAAAGAGGAGGGCTGTTCAAATGGTTGAAAAGTTGGCTCTTTATTTTGAGTTCCCCTTTGTCAGATACGCTCTCATCGTGGGCGTTCTCATAGCCCTTTGCTCCTCTCTTCTTGGGGTAACGCTGGTGCTTAAGAGGTTTTCATTTATAGGCGACGGCCTTTCCCACGTGGCATTCGGTGCTCTGGCCGTTGCGGCTGTTCTGGGGCTGACCAACACCACGGCAGTGGTTCTTCCCGTTACGGTGGTTTGCGCCGTTCTTCTTTTGAGAACGGGACAGAACTCGAAAATCAGGGGGGATGCCTCCATAGCCGTAATGTCTGTGGGGGCTCTGGCAATAGGCTATTTGCTTATGAATATTTTCCCTACCTCGGCAAACATCTCGGGTGACGTTTGCGGTACCCTCTTTGGTTCTCAGTCCATACTTACCCTTACAAAGACCGACGTTATACTTTGCTCCGTCCTTTCTGTGGCTGTTATAGGGGTGTTCGTTATTTTCTATAACAGAATATTTGCCGTGACCTTTGACGAGAATTTTGCAAGAGCTACGGGTACCAAGGCGGGGGCGTATAATCTTCTTATTGCCATAGTTATTGCCGTAATCGTTGTTCTGGCTATGAATCTCGTGGGCTCTCTGCTTATATCTGCACTTGTAATATTCCCCGCACTTTCGGCAATGAGGGTGTTCAAGACATTCCTTTCCGTAACCGTTTGCTCTGCCGTAATCTCCGTTTTTGCCGCAGGTAGCGGAATAATTATCTCAATTCTGGCAGATACCCCCGTGGGCTCTACCGTGGTAGCAGTAAATATAGTGGCGTTTGTTCTCTTCTCCCTTGTGGGTAAGATACTAAAAAGATAACATTTATCCCTACTCCACCGAGGTTTCTCGGTGGAGATATTTGTTTGAAAACAAGGCTTTTAACCTTTCTCTTAAGAGAATAATTATGACTAAAGAATTTGTTTCTTAAAAGTCACAAATTTGTATAAATCTGCTATTGACAAAAGGAAATAAATTGTGTATAATATTTGAGTAACTTCGGTCAGCGAAGTCGGGAGGTATCCTAACTTCCGTTCTTAGAAGCGGACGGCATGAGCGATTGAAGAGTTACATAGCGGAATTGTGTAACGGTAGCACGGCAGACTCTGACTCTGTTTGTTGGGGTTCGAATCCCTATTCCGCTGCCAAAGAAAACACCCTATCAACGATAGGGTGTTTTCTTTTTTTATCAGCGGATATGAGGATTCGAACCAGGAGGGAGAAGGCGAAGTTTTTCTCTCTTTCGTTATTTTGCAGTCAACCCCGTTTCAAACACCTGTATGCCCGCATAGTGGGGTGCAAGGGTGTAGATAGGATAAAAAACGGATATGCCCTTTTCTGTAAGATAAAAATTTCGTGGGTCAAAGGCCTTTTCGGCTGCCTGTATCGCATGGGGGTAAAATCTGCCGCTTCCGTCACTGTATATGGCCTTCTGAACCGCCTTTATTGCAATTTTTACAGAGTCGCGTTCCTTTGCCACCTCTTGAAGGGTGAGCCTTCGGGCGGAAGAGAGTGACCAAACGTCGCTCTTCATTTCCGTTTTGCCGTGGGCGCCGCCCGTATAGGTCTGCCGTCGCCTGCAAAGAGATAGGTAGTCTTCCGAAACGAAGGTTGTCTGAAATTCCTGAACCACCGAGTACATATTGAAGGGTAAGCCCTCTTTTTTTGAGTTTGTGTATCTTGTCAGCGCATCTCGGTGGATATTCGTCCTTGCCGAGAGATTAAGGAGTCGGGCATCCCTCTCGTAATATATGTTAAAAGTCCTTTCAAAATTTTCCGTCACCTGACCTTGCGCAACGGGATATTCTATGCGTATTTCCAGAATGGGTCTGCCGTCCTTGAAAAGAAGGTCGGAAAAGGCCTCCTTTGAGGTAGAAGCAAGCAAAAAAAACACCCTCCCCAAACATATTTTACTAAAATATATTTGAGGAGGGCTTGTTATATTCGGCGGTTATTTCTTTTTGCCGAAATTGAATTTGTTTTCAGTACCCGTAAGGAGCCTTTTTATGTTGGCAATATGTCTTATCCACACTATAGCAACCATGGCCGCTACCAGGATTGCAGCAACCCACCAATAGGGACGGGGGGCATAGAAGATGCAGGTAAGTATGGCGCCGGTAAGGGAAGCCAGGATAGAGCCAAGGGATACGGTATGGGAGATAAAGAGAATTGCCGCGAATACCGCGTAGCAAATGAGGGCTATTCTCCAGTCAAAGAGAAGGATCATCGCCGCGATTGAGGAAACGCCCTTTCCGCCCTTAAAATGGCAGAATACGGGAAGAACGTTACCTATCATACAGAAAAGCATTGTATAAAGGCCCACTATCTGGGGTTCAAGTTCTCCAAGATTCCCCAAAAGGTAGGTGGGGAATACGTGCTGGGCTATAAGACCTGTGGCAATATACTTTACCACTTCCAGAAGAATGGTAGCCGCGCCCCACTTGAATCCCATGGTTCTTACCACGTTGGTTCCGCCGGCATTACCCGAGCCCCTCTTTGTGATATCAAATTTCCCCACGTACTTGGATATTATAAGGGACAGGTTGATACTGCCAATAAGATAACCGAATACGGCAGGGAACAAAAATCTGATAAAAGTCATATTTATCCTCCGAAATTACTTGTCCTCTTTCTTTTTCAGACGGGGAAGTATTCTGATGGGAGTTCCGTCAAGACCGAAGGTTTCGCGGATCTGATTTTCGATATATCTCTGATAAGAGAAGTGGAAAAGCTCCAGGTCGTTTACGAATATAACGAACGTGGGGGGCTTGGTGGCTACCTGAGTCATGTAGTAGAGCTTGAGGCGCTTACCCTTGTCCGTGGGGGGCTGTACCTTTATAACGGCGTTTGCAAGAACGTCGTTAAGCACGCCTGTGGTTATACGTCTTGAATGCTGTTCTGCTACTGAGTTTATCATCTCAAAGAGCTTTTCAACTCTCTGGCCCGTTTTTGCGGAGATTGTGATAATGGGAGCATAGCTCATATATTTAAGCTCTTGGCGAATATTTTCTTCGGTGGAGGCTATGGTATAGGTGTCCTTGTCAACCTCGTCCCACTTGTTTACGGCAATAATTACCGCCTTGCCTTCTTCGTGAGCAAAGCCCGCAATCTTGGTATCCTGATCGGTAACGCCGGTGTTTGCGTCAATCATCATAATGACAACGTCGGCTCTGTCAACGGCCATATAGGAGCGAAGAACGGAGTATCTTTCGATAGCATCGTCAACCTTGCTCTTTTTTCTGATACCTGCTGTGTCGATAAAGACGTATCTTCCGTGTTTGTTTTCCTTAAAGGTGTCTACGGCGTCGCGGGTGGTGCCTGCAATATTGGAAACGAGAAGTCTGTTTTCGCCGAGAATGTGGTTTATAAGGGAGGACTTGCCTACGTTAGGCTTGCCTATAACGGCTACCTTGATGGCTGTATCGTCTTCCTCTACTTCGGGAATATCCTTGAGATTGTCGTATACGGCGTCAAGAAGCTCGCCTATACCAAGACCGTGAACGGAAGATACGGGATAGGGATCACCCAGACCGAGGTTATAGAACTCGTATATCTCGGGAGGGGGATCACCGGGCTTGTCAACCTTGTTTACGCAAAGGATAACCTTCTTCTGCGCCTTGAGAAGCATCTGGGCTACAGCCTCGTCGTCTGCGGTCATACCGATTTTGATGTCGGTTATCATCAGTACCACGTCGGCCTTTTCAATGGCTATCTGAGCCTGCAATCTCATCTGCTCCAGAATAACGTCGTCTGCGCGGGGCTCAATACCGCCGGTGTCTACCAGGGTAAAGGCCTTGCCACGCCACTCAACGTCAAAATATATTCTGTCGCGGGTAACGCCGGGAGTATCTTCCACTATGGAAAGCTTCTGTCCCGTGATTTTATTAAAGAGGGTGGATTTGCCCACGTTGGGGCGGCCAACCACTGCTACTATGGGTTTCATTGTATGCTATCTCCTTTCTTCGGAGGGTGTTATTGTTGAATGGGGGATGGTTTGCCCGTCAGCGCCTCGTAGAGGTCGCAGGGCTCGGGGCCGCTTACGATAGCCTTTACTCCCAGCTCCGATTCTATATCTGATACCGTAACGTCGTCAAGGAAGGCGTTCTCCCTGAGCATAACGGTGGGAATGATGAGGGCATCGCCCAAGTCCTTGCCCTTGAGCTGGGCTATTACGTCCCTGCCCGTTATAAGTCCCGCTACGGTTATTTTTTCGCCGAAAAAGTCGTTTTTTATGGGATATACTTTACATTCCAGCCCCTCAAGCTTTTCTTTGAGGGCGGGGATCACCGTGTTTTCAAAGAAGGGAGCGGCGGCATATCCCGTTATCATGGAAAAATTCTTATTAATTGGCTCTTTTTCAAGCTCTTCTGTGAGCTCATCGAGATTTTCTTTATATCTTGCCAACATTCCCACGCCGTTTTCAATCTGCTCAAAGTCTTCGTAATATTCTGCCGTGGGAAGGGGACGATTTGCGGAAAGGAAAAATTCGTCCGAGGGATATATGAGCCTTGTGCCCAGTTCCTCAACACATTTATCCGTAAAGGCTTCTATCATATCAAGTACCTTTTCGGAATCCTCTCCCGTAAAAGGTTCCAGAGGCTCAAGGCCTTCTCTGTATTTTGTAAGACCTACGGGAACCACCGATACGCTGGAAATGGCGGGATAGAGAGATTTTAAATCCGCCATTGAACGGAGAAGATTTTCCCCGTCGTTTATGCCCTTGCAGAGAACTATCTGGGCTCTTAAGCGTATGCCCGCATCTGCAAGCTCTCTCATAATAGGCATTATGTTCTTTGCGTTGGGGTTTTTCATCATCCTTACCCGAAGGTCGGGGTCGGTTGCGTGAACCGAAACGTTGAGAGGGGAAAGGTGAAGTTCCTTTATTCTGTCAATGTCCTCTCTTGAAGCGTTTGTCAGGGTGACGTAGTTGCCGTATATAATGGACAGTCTGTAGTCGTCGTCCTTATAGTACATGGTCTTCCTCATGTTTTCGGGAAGCTGGTCTATAAAGCAGAAGCAACATTTATTTTTGCAGGAACGGGGCTCGTCCATAAGGAAGGTATCGAACTCAAGTCCCAATTCACCCTTATCGCTTTTTCCTTTGATGCTTAAAAGCTCCCCGTCTCTTTCAACGGTAAGCTTTACCCTTTTTGATACGGGTCTTCCCCAAGGGGATAGGAAAAGACCGTCAAAATGATACATCATATCAAAGCAGTCGGTTATTTTTTTACCGTTTAAAGATATAAGCTTGTCGCCCTCTTTAACCCTGCCGTAAAGTCCGCAGGTGGGGGAGACGGAACGTATCTTTGCCATACGCGACGGTCCTTTCTTAAAGATTTTTTGCCCTAAAGCAAAATGAACGATGGCAGACGAATAATGAACCGAAAAATTCACCATTCACTTCCATCATTCATCATGTACTCATGTTTGTACGGTTACGCATCCTGCTGCTGAGTCTTCTCTTTGATGTTGAGGACCTTTTTGCCGTCGTAATAACCGCAGGCCTTACATACTCTGTGAGAGAGAACATACTCACCACAGTTGGAGCACTTTACCATGCCGGGCATTTCGAGCTTCCATACGCTGGAACGTCTCAAATGCTTTCTCTGTTTGGAAATTCTTCTCTTAGGAGCTATAGCACCCATTTTTCAGCACCTCCTGTTAATTGTTGCAGTCACATTGCTTAATGTTTAAGTTTGTTCCGCATATATAACACAGACCTTTGCACGACTCTTTGCACAGTACCTTTGAGGGTATTGCCAGCAGCAAAGCGTCATAGGTCGTTTTTAAAAGGTCCGCCTTGCCGTTTTCTATGGTTATGGAATCGTCCTTTGCCTCTTTCATGTCCAGGGTCGTGTCTATCTCCGCCGTAAGGGGGAGAGCCACGGGGT
Source organism: Eubacteriales bacterium (assembly GCA_045542755.1). Taxonomy (GTDB): domain Bacteria; phylum Bacillota; class Clostridia; order Oscillospirales; family UBA644; genus JAZQLP01. Next base: position 56,299 of record JAZQLP010000117.1, on the reverse strand, counting down.
CAAGACAGCGGTCGCATACAGAGCGAAACATTCCGGAGAAGGTGAACTTCGCCGTAACGTAGCCGTTAATGTTCGCAAACTCGCCGCTTATTTCGGCAATGCCAAAGGCAGGATCGAGAGGCGACAGGTCCAGCTTGCGGTCTATAGGGAACCGCGCGCCGCTACTCTTGAAAACAGTCACAAGGTCAAGATATCTGCCGTCAAAAACCATAACTTTTTCCTCTCGTGTGTGTCTAAAATGCAGCTACAAACAATTATAACATCAAAGCCGCCGGTTGTCAAGTATTTAATAAAAAGTTCGATAAAACTTGCGTAAATCAGCCCTTTTCGGGGATTTCGTGGCCGCCCTGACCCGCTTCTGACACGTAAAAGGCGGGGATAAGGCCTGTTCTTGCAATATAAGCGCGGCCTACTTCTTCCACGAATTTTTCTATATTGGCTTCTCTTACTATGGATACTGTACAGCCGCCAAAGCCCGCGCCCGTCATTCGGGAGCCGATACAGCCCTCTATTTTAAGGGATTCCTCTACCATGGCGTCAAGATGCTCGCCGGTAACCTCGTAAAGGTCACGGAGGGATATGTGAGATGCGGTCATAAGTCTGCCAAAGGCCTCAAGGTCACCCTCGTAAAGAGCCTTGACACTCTTTAGCACTCTGTCACATTCGTATATAACGTGCTCTGCCCTTCTTCTGCAGAAGGGGTCGGCAATAACCTCTTTTGCCTCTTCAAACATCTCAACAGACACGTCTCTCAAGCATTCGGCCTCAGGATATACGGTCTTGAGCTGATTAAGGGCTTCGGAGCATTCTCTGCATCTCTCGTTGTACTTGCTTTCGGCAAGGGAACGCTTTTTATTGGTGTTTGCTATTACTATCTTATAGCCGTTAAGGTCCAGGGGAACGTACTTGTAGGACAGGTCGCGGCAGTCAAGGAAGATTGCGTGTCCCTCTTTTCCCATGGCGGAGGCAAACTGGTCCATAATGCCGCAGCTTACACCGCAATATATATTTTCGGCCTTTTGGGAAAGCTTTGCCATTTCAACCATATCAACGGGCTCGGTTATACCCTTGTCCTCGTTTGAAAGGGTTGCAATAGCCAGCGCCATAACCACCTCAATGGCCGCAGATGACGAAAGGCCCGCCCCCAGAGGAACTCCGTCGTGGTAGAGTATCTCACAGGAGGGTATTTTGTAGCCCTCTTGCTGAAGAACGTAGGCTACACCCGCCTGATAATTGCCCCATTTGAGGTCCTTGTAAGAGTCAAGCTTGTCTATTTCAAGGACGGGACGGTCGGGAAGGTCGGTGGCGGCCAGCTTTATCTTGCCGTCGTCGGTTCGGCGGAGGATTATCTCGGAGCTTTGGGATATGGCGGCAGGAAAAACGAATCCGCCGTTATAGTCGGTATGCTCTCCGATAAGGTTTACTCTGCCGGGAGAGATAAAATGGCGAAGTCCTTCTGGGGTTCCGCCGTAAATATCTATAAATTTTTCGATAATATCAACCTTGTTTTCCATTGGGTCCTCGCTTCCGGAAATAAAATTCCGATTCTATCCCCGAAGAATATCGGAGAATAAATTGAAAGTTTTCATAATCTATCACTTCCATTATAAACCATTTAACAGGAAAAATCAAGTCCCCGTGGAGAGTTTTTTATACAGTCCGTCGCAAAAAGAGAGAATTTTCGCCATCAATCGGCATATATCGTTAAAAAATGTTGCCCCACGTCAAGGTGTTTGTTTCAATTATGTGCTCTGAGGCGTCAAGGAGCTTTTTGACAGATGCGGCAATGGTATCAAAGTCGGTGTCGTCGGCGTTATCCTCTCCGTTTTCAAGAGCGGCCACGATTTCGGCACTCAGTTCGTCAATCTCCTCTATCTTTGAGGTATGGACAAAGAGGGACAGTAGACCTCTTTTGTCTTGATAGTATTTAAAAAAGTCGTTAAAGTCGGCGTACATCTGGTCCATATTTCTCTCTACGGCATCGTCGGCGCATCTTTCAAGACGGGTTGCCATTTGGTTGGCGGTGCTGTTCTGGAGATAAACCGAAATCCCCACCGTTCCCAAGGCCAGCAGTAACGCCAGGGATGAAAGCAGTATTTTCATTATTGATTGTTTTCCTTTTCTTTGGGTATGAGGGTGAATTTCTCGTCCGCCAGGGCGAGAACATACACGTCCTTTGGCCGAAGCCCCTTTTGGGCTAGGAATGCCTCGGCTTCCGCCCTTGACAGATTGACTTTTTTAAGGTTTTTCTTCAGATATTTCCCCTGAAGTATTAGGGGCGTGGGAATATCTCCCGCCGTCATATCCTTTTTTAGTATGATGCTTACGTTACCCGAGGGCTCCATTACGGCCCATCTGACCTCTTCGGCTGAAAGCCCTCCGTTTTGCCGTATGGCTTCAGAAAGCTCGTCGTAGGTCACGTCGGATTTTTTCATCTCTTTTTGGTCTATCTTTCCGTCACGGATAAGGATGCTGAATTTTCCCTGAAGGATCTTACTGAAAAGGGGACTTTTTGTGGAGAGTGCCGTAAGGAGTATCTCCAGACAAACCAGGGCGAGGATTGATATTATGCTGTTGAGCAAGGGGGCGTCGGGGTCCTGGAGGGGCACTGCCGCAAGCTCCGTTATCAGTATGGTAACTATGAGCTCTGCGGGCTCAAGATCCCCAAGCTGTCTTTTTCCCGTAACTCTTACCCCCAGAATGAGGGCTATATAGAGAATGACCGTTCTTATGAATGATATGAGCATTTTTGCCTCTTTAATTTTTTTATGTTAGGCATATTTTACGGAAAAATCCCCGTTTTATACTATTCTTTACATAGGGGGTTGATTTTTGACGGCAAATAATATATAATAAAAGAAAACGGATAGACGGAGAATTGATATGAAAAACCTGAAAATTATCGCTATAGCTCTTATTTTTGCCATTGCTACCTCCCTTTGTCTTGCGGGGTGCGGTCAAAAGACTCTGAACCTTACCGGCGACCTTCACGATATAGTGGCCGATGTTACGGCGCAGTTTGATTTTGAAGGTGTGGAGTTTATATATTCGGACGATGAACTTGCCGAGGACATTCTTTATTTCTCCTACGGATTTGACGATATATCCCTTTTTGAGGACTACGTTCTCTGTCAGCGTACCTCGGGCAGAGCCGCATCCTTTATAATTATCAGATTTAAGGAGGGCGCCGACGTTGAAGCCATAAAGGAGACTCTTCAATATAACTACGTTGAGGCTATGTATTCCCTTTTCGAGCTTTATATCCCCGAGGAGTACGATATAGCCCTTGGCGCTTCCTATAAGGTATACGGCAACGCATTGGTTCTCGCCGTTTACGATACCGAGGGTAACGGGGACATATTTGCCGTCGTTGATAAGTACGCAGGATAGAATTTTCCTCTTGACAATTTGCTATTTATAGTGTAAAATGATATACGTGAAAGGTGGTGACAATCATAGGAATATTCGGTGCAATAAAGAAAAACAAGCCGAAAGCAGTCGTATTTGTGGACTACGAGCATTGGTATATCTCACTCTACCGTATGTATCAGATACATCCCAACCTTAAGGGATGGATGGCTGACCTCAAGGAGAGGTATGACGTTCTTGACGTAACCTTCTTTGCGGATTTTTCAAATCAGCATCTTGCAAATGAGATACCCAGAATAAGAGAGATAACGAACAATATTATTTTTACCGCACCCACCGGGACCGGCGCTCATAAAAAGGATTTTACCGATTTTATAATGCTTGACTATCTGTATCAGCGGGCCATGTCCGCCAAGGATATAGACACTTTTATAATTTTCTCAGGTGACGGCCATTTCAGCTCCGTCGTAAACTTCTTGAAAAACACCCTCGACAAAGAGGTCGGTATCTACGGTGTAAAGGACGCATTGAGCAATCAGCTCCGTAACATAGCGTCATGGGTCAATACAGTCCCCTCCGAGGACGATATATACAAGCCCTACTATCAGGCAATATTTGAACTTCTCTCCCGTAAAGAGGCCTTTAAGCTCTCCGCCCAAGAGGTAGTAAATCAGAGCGTGGCCAAGACCAAGCTCAGCAAGGAAATCGCGCACAACGCCGTTGACAGACTTATTTCAAACGGCTATATACAACTCAAAAAGGTTCACACAGACAGGAGCAAAATAAAGGTATTTACCGCACTTTTTGCTGCATGGGATAAGGTAAAGGCCGATGGCCTCTACACTCCCCCTGCCACACAGGACGACGAGGTTACCCGTCTCCGCCGAATGCTTAAGGCGAAATAATTTTTCAGAGGATGTCCCAAAGGGCATCCTCTTTTTTCTTCCTTTAAGTGGTATAAGAGTGACAAAATGTGGAAATCTTGCGATGATGCTTGACAAATGGGGCGTATTATAGTAAAATATAATAGTATAGGTAGGCATCGCTGCCTTTTTATTTAGTAAATTAATTTCTGAGATAATCAACAACACCGAAAGGGGTAGAAAAATGAAGTACAAAATCGGTTTTATCGGCGCAGGCCATATGGCTCAGGCTCTTATCTCCGCCATCGCAAACGAGGGCGTTGCTGACAAAAGTCAGATGTATCTTTACGATATAGACAATCTTAAGAGAGATAAACTGAGAGCAGAGGGCTACAATATGGTCAAGAGCGAGCTTGAAGTAGTTAAGTCCGCTGACATAGTTTTCCTCACCGTACGCCCCCACGACCTGAAGAAGGTTCTTGAGCGCATCGCTCCCGCAGTTTCCATAAACAACGTGCTGGTAAGCGTTGCCGCAGGTATTTCCATTTCCTTTATTAAGAAGACTGTTGGTAAGGAATGTAAGGTTGTAAGAGCTATGCCCAACACCCCCGCAAAGTACGGCAAGGGCGCTACCGCAATTTCTTACGCTATGCCCATAACCTACGCAGAGCTTAACGCTGTAAAGGATATCTTTGCTGCTGCAGGCCTTGTTGAGGTTCTTCCCGAAGATAAGATGAACGAGGTTATTTCCGTAAGCGGCTCTTCCCCCGCATACGTTTATATGCTTATAAAAGCAATGATAAACGGCGCTGTTGCTCAGGGTATAGAGCCTGAGATCGCTCGCCGTCTGGTTATGGAGACCATTATCGGAGCTACAGAAACTGTAGTCAGAGTAGGGGACGAGAACATCGACCAGCTTCTTAAAGAAATCTGTACCCCCAACGGTACCACCGAAAGAGCCGTTGATTACCTTGAAAAGAAGTATTTTGAGCAGATAATCGGCGATGCTATGCTGGCTTGTACCAAGCGCGCAGCACAGATAGAAAAGGAAATCGGCGAAGAACAGGAATGATTTTAGGCAGTATTTCGGCAAATGAGTCCGAAATGTGACAAACTGCCCTTTGTTGACTGTTGCTCTTGAGTGCTTATGGTAGGGTAAAGTCCCAAAAAGAGGACTCAATTGTGAATATTGTACAGTTTAACTAAAGCAAAAAAAGTTTTTTTGTGTATAAGTTACCCTATGCAAAAACGAAAATTTGTGATATTATATTAATGGTCAAATTATTTGCTTACGAGTAAATTTGAATTATAAAACACAGCCCAAATTTTAAATGGAGGTTTTTCATCGTGGCCGGATTAGTTTTAAAACATATCGGTAAAATTTATCAGGGCGGCGTTCGTGCCGTTACAGACTTCAACCTCAAGATAAAGGACAAGGAATTCATAATCCTCGTTGGTCCTTCCGGATGCGGCAAGTCCACTACCTTGAGAATGATAGCAGGTCTTGAAGAAATTTCCGAAGGTGAGCTTTACATAGACGACAGACTCGTTAACGATATCGCTCCCAAGGAAAGAGATATTGCGATGGTTTTCCAGAACTACGCTCTTTATCCTCACATGACCGTTTATGAAAACATGGCTTTCGGACTTAAGCTCCGTAAAGTTTCCAAGGAAGAAATCAAGAGACGTGTTGACGAAGCAGCTCGTATCCTTGACATCTCCCACCTTCTCGACAGAAGACCCAAGGCTTTGTCCGGTGGTCAGCGTCAGCGTGTTGCTCTCGGCCGTGCAATCGTTCGTGAGCCTAAGGTATTCCTTCTTGACGAACCTCTGTCCAACCTCGACGCTAAGCTCCGTGCACAGATGAGAACCGAGCTTTCCAAGCTCCACCTCAGACTCGGCACCACCTTCATTTACGTTACCCACGACCAGACCGAGGCTATGACCATGGCTGACAGAATCGTTGTTATGAAGGACGGTTTCATTCAGCAGTGCGATACTCCTCAGGTTCTTTATGATGATCCTTGCAACCTCTTCGTTGCAGGCTTTATCGGTTCTCCCCAGATGAACTTTGTTGAAGCTAAGATCACCAAGAGAGGCGATGACGTATTTGTAAACTTTGCAGACTTCGCTCTTAAGCTTCCCAAGGAAAAGGTTCTTACCGAAAACTACGATAAGCTCATGTCCTATGGCGGCAAGCAGGTAATTATGGGTATCCGTCCCGAGGCTATCTACGACGAAGAGATCAACCTCGAAAAGTATAACGAATCCATCATCACCGTTAACGTAGAAGTTGTTGAACTTATGGGTGCTGAAACCTTCCTTTACCTCGACGTTAAGGACAACAAGTTCACTGCAAGAGTTTCTCCCTATTCGAAGGCTAAGCCCGGCGACGTTATCAAGGTTGCTCTTGATATGTCCAAGGTTCACCTCTTCGACATCGACACCGAGGAAACCATTATCAACTAATAGGTATTCGGTTATTATTCCTTTAGCATTCCGGGTTTTTCAAATGATAGTTATTTATTTTGAAAACTGATACAGAGCCCCTCGGCCCTCACGAAAGGGTCGAGCGGGCTTTTTTACTTTATTGTAGCGACTATAAGGGCGAAAGAGGCACCGCATGAACCTTACCGAAAACAGCCTTTCTTCATACGAAGACCTGATTCCCGAATTTATGCCCGTTATAAAGGGTATTTCCGCGTCCTTCCCCGAAAGATATTGGGAAGACCTTGTTCAGGAGGGACTCATTGGTCTTTTTAACGCCGTAAACAGTTATTCTGAAGAAACGGGCGTGCCCTTCAGAGCCTACGCCAATATCTGTATCAGAAACTCCATTTACTCCGCCTGCCGAAAAATCAAGGACGATACCCTTACCGAGAGCCTTGACGATAAAACTCTTCCCGAGGCGGGGGATATGGCCAGTGCCATTATCGAGAAAAACGATACGGCAGACTTTTTTGCAAAGCTGAAGGATGAACTTTCTTCTCTTGAAGCAAAGATACTCACCGAGTATCTCCGAGACAAGTCCTATGCCGAAATATCGGCTTCTCTCGGTGTTACCTCAAAAACTATAGACAATTCTTTGACTCGCATAAAAGGAAAAATTAAAAAGTTGTATAAATAAAATTTGTACAGCAAATATGCCCAGTAAGAACAAAATTGAAATCAGTCTCGAATAAATCTTTTCAGCTCTCCCAGTTTGAACGTTTACTTGCTCTTTTTTGCACGGTGAAGGTGCGGAAACACACACAACTCAGGGTCATAGCCATTTAAAGATGTTTACAGTGTTTTTCAATCGGATCGGTGTAACTCCGGTCATGGGCGATCTTTAAATGTCGATTCCGTCGGCGAATTATTCCAAAGCGAGGTATCTCAGAATGTATCAGGACAAAGAATTAGTCTGCAAAGACTGTGGCAACACCTTCATCTTCACCGCAGGAGAACAGGAATTCTACGCAGAAAAGGGCTTCCAGAACGAGCCCAAGTGCTGCAAAGAATGCAGAACTGCCAGAAAGGCAAACGCAAGAGGCAACAGAGAACTCTTTGTTGGCCAGTGCGCAAGCTGTGGCAAGGAAGCTAAGGTTCCTTTCCAGCCCAAGGATGACAGACCTATTTACTGCAGCGAATGCTATGCAAAAATGAAGGAAGCTGAATAATCCTTTAAACTTTGACCGTGCAACTGAACAAGGGATGCCGCTATGCGACATCCCTTGCGTTTTAGCTAAATATTTTTATAGGAAATAAAATTATGGATATGACCTCTAAAAAAGTAATATGCGTACCCGACAGTTTCAAGGGCAGTATGTCATCCCCAAAGGCTTGCGAAGCTATGGCAAGAGGTTTGGGTAAAGCGGGAATAAACAGTGAAAATATAATCCTTATCCCCATTGCCGACGGTGGCGAAGGAACGGTAGAGGTCTTTCTCGCCGCAACCAAAGGGGGAGAGATGTGTGAAGTGGACGTTACCGACTCCTTCGGTGAGAAAAAGAGGGGTTTCTTCGGTTGGTTTGAAGAAAAGCGTCTTGCGGTTATAGAAATGGCCGCAGCAACGGGGCTTTCGGAGAGAAAGGATGCCCGCAAGGCCACCTCCTTCGGCACAGGACAGATAATAAAGGCCGCCCTTGATAAGGGTGCCACGTCTATAATAATGGGTATCGGCGGAACCTCCTCCACCGATTGCGGAATAGGAGCCGCCGCTGCTCTGGGTGGCAGATTCCTTGACAGAGAAGGAAGAAACGTTCCCCTTTGCGGCGAAGGGCTTATAAATATTGACAGTATAGATATTTCGGGGCTTGATTCAAGACTTAAGGATTGCTCATTTACCGTTCTTTGCGACGTTACCAATCCCCTGTACGGAGAGAACGGCGCCGCTTACGTTTATGCGCCTCAGAAGGGAGCAAATAAAGAGGACGTTGAGTTTCTTGACGGCGGCCTCCGTAACTTTGCAGAGGTAGTAAGAAAGTGTTTTAACCTTGACCTTTCCACCATTCCCGGCGGTGGCGCCGCGGGTGGTATGGGGGCGGGTTCTACCCTCTTTTTCGGGGCGGAGCTTAAGTCCGGAATATCAGCCCTTCTTGACATATCTGACTTTGAGGAAAGGGTAAAAGGTGCCGACCTCATACTTACTGGGGAAGGAAAATTTGATTTCCAAAGTGTTTGGGGTAAGGTTTTTAGCGGTATTTCTCAAAAAAGCGGCAACGTTCCCATTGGTGTTCTTTGCGGCAAGGCGGATATGGAGGACAAGACCGTTCCCAATCTGGCATTTGTAAAAGAAATCTCCCCCAAGGGCACACCCCTTGAGGTTTCCATAAGAGAGGGCGAAAGATTTCTTGAAGAAGCCACGGCGGTGGCTGTAGCTGAATACTTTAATGTATGAGAGGGAAGAGATATGAGTAAAAGACTTGATGCGGTGCTGTCGGCTTCGGGTATGACCCGAAACGAGGCTCACAAAATGATAAAGATAAAAAAGGTTGCCGTTAACGGGGTTATTACCAATAATATCTCCTTCCGCGTGGAGGATGCCGACGAGATAACCGTTGACGGAAAGCTCCTCGATAGATCAAAGTATATCTACCTTATATTATATAAGCCCGCGGGATACGTTTCCACCACCGATGGGGACCCCGACAGCGTAATGAAGCTTATACCTGCCGAGTATATGAAAAAGGGTCTTGCCCCCGTGGGACGGCTTGACAAAGACAGCGAAGGTCTGCTCTTGCTTTCAAATGACGGGGAATTTGCCCATAATATTATTTCTCCCAAGAAGAATATAGACAAACTTTACTATATAGAAACCGAAAAGCCCGTGACCGAGGCCGACTGCGAAGCGGTAGCCAAGGGGATAATTCTGGGCGACGGCGACGAATGTATGCCCGCAACTCTTACGCCCTGCCCTCTCCGTGAGGACGGTAGGGGAGAGTATGCTGCCCAGATGATTATTAAAGAGGGAAAGTATCACCAGGTAAAGAGAATGATTGCCTCCAGGGGCAACAGAGTTACCCGACTTCTCCGTCTGAGGGTTGGGCAATATGATCTTGAGGGTATGAAAGAGGGCGACATTCGCCGCTTTTATCCCGAAAAATGACATTATAAAGGGAAGGACTAAGCATGAAAAAACAAGCTTTTAATCCATATATGCCCTCCTGGGAATACGTTCCCGACGGTGAGCCCCATATTTTCGGTGACCGCTTGTACGTATACGGTTCCCACGATATTTACAACGGATGGATGTACTGTCTGGGGGATTATATCTGCTATTCAGCCCCGCTGGAGGATCTGTCCGATTGGAGATACGAGGGCGTTATATATAATAGGACAGAGGACCCTCTCAACCGTGACGGAAGAATGAATATGTATGCTCCCGATGTTACTCAAGGTCCCGACGGAAGATACTATCTGTATTACGTAAACGACGTGCTGGATATCGTTTCTGTGGCGGTATGCGATACCCCTGCGGGGGAGTATAAGTTCCACGGATACGTGCAGTATCCCGACGGTACACTTTGCGGAAGAAATAAGGATGCAGGGGATGAGCCCCAGTTTGACCCCGCCGTTCTCACCGAGGGGGATAAAACCTATCTTTATACAGGCTTTGGCCGTTTTACCGATTCCTCAAGGCACGGAGCAATGGTTACTGTTCTTGATAAGGATATGTTGACCGTTATTCGCGATCCCCAAATTATTGTACCTTCCAAAATTTACAGCGTGGGCACTCCCTACGAGGGACACGGCTTTTTTGAGGCTGCATCCATACGTAAATATAACGATACCTACTATTTTGTTTATTCTTCCGAGGTACAAGACCAGCTTTGTTACGCTACAAGTAACAGACCCGACGGGGATTTTGTCTACCGCGGTGTTCTTGTAAGCAACCGTGACCTTGGCATTGACACCTATAAGCCTATAGATATGAGGGCGGCAAAGGGCGGAAACAATCACGGCGGTCTGGCGTGCGTTAACGGACAGTATTATATATTTTACCATCGCCACACCAACGGCACCAGCTACAGCCGTCAGGCCTGCGCCGAAGCTATTAATATGGAGGCAGACGGTAGCTTCTGTCAGGTGGAAATGACCTCCTGCGGCCTTAACGGCGGTCCCCTTGAAGGAAAGGGATACTATCCCTCTTATATAGCATGCAATATTTTGGGTGTTGATGAGCTCCCCAAGATAGTGCAGGACGGTCGTGACGGGGATAAGGAAGACGGATACGTGTCCAATATAATTGACGGCTCCACCATCGGATTTAAGTATTTCAAATTTGACGGCCATACTAAAGAAATTAAGCTGTGGGTTCGCGGATACCCTCACGCATATTACGATATAAGAACGGAGCTTGGCGGCGAAGTCCTCGCCACCGTTGAGATACGCCGTGCCAATAACTGGCAGGAGTTCTCTGCTCCCATTTCCATTCCCGAAGGTACTCATGCGCTCTACTTTACCTACCACGGCAAGCAAAAATCCTATCTTCGCGGGTTTGAGCTTGTGTAATATCCTTTTTTATCCCTAAAAATAAAGATGCAACCGTTGGTTGCTAAAGTTTAAAGGCGAATTGGTTGACTCCTGTCCCTATGTTAGGGTATACTTCTTGTGAAAGGAGATTTGCTGTATGACTCTTGGACAAAACATATATAATCTTCGAAAGAAGAATAATCTTTCCCAGGGAGACCTTGCAGAAAGGCTTGACGTTTCCCGTCAGTCGGTTTCAAAATGGGAAACAGATGCTTCGGTGCCCGACCTTGATAAGCTTGTGGGCATGAGCGAGGTTTTCGGCATTACCCTCGACGATCTTATAAAGGGAGATGCTGTTGCCTCTGAAGAAGGTGCAAAATCACAGCCCACAACTTGGTCAATGAACGGACTGTCCTCCGGCAGAATGGCCGCCGTAATAATTCTTATGATTCTTGGCGGACTTGCATTTTTGCTTTTTACGGGCTTTGGCGGGCTCTTGACGGGACTTATTGTGTCCGCGCCCTTTATCTGCTGCGGAATTATCTGTATCGTATCCCGTAAACGCCCCTTGCTTTGGTGTTCATGGGCGCTGTATATTATTATCGACGCCTATCTTTCCTTTGCTACGGGTGCGGGGTCGGCAGCATTTTTTACCTATCTGATATACACAGGGCTTACTGCCCAAACTGTGGTGGCCGGGGTAAGATGGCTTGTATATCTGGCGCTGACTGTCTTTACTGTGCTGTCATTCTGCAAATATGAAATAAAGAATAAGAAAAGGGCTATGGTGTGGTTCTTTATTTGTGTAGGAGCCATTATCTGTCTGCATATTATTTCCTATTTCTTTGGGGAGTTTATGCACGGCATCCTTTATTCGGACACGGATCTGACGGTAGGGGACTCCGATCATCAGAGATTTTTGATGCTCAGCGGGATTTATTATACCCTTTCAACCGTTTTGGATTGGTTAAAGTCTGCGGCCTTTGTTTCGGTTTTGAGTTTGGCTATACCTACGTTTAAGAAAAACAAATAATAAAAGCACGCATCACCAAAAGGTGATGCGTGCTTTGCTTTTTTTTGAGAACTATTTAAAATGATATTGTATCTGATAATTTTGAACCATTATTTTATATAAATAATCCTGTAAATATCACACGGTTATTCATCTTGTCAATCACTTCAAAGGAAACAAGTTTATTGCCCTTTCTTTCAAGTTTCAATTCAATGTTTTCAGTGGTGGAACGTACCAAATCTTCAATTGTATCAAGTTGATCGGGTTTGTACCAAAACTTACGCTTTTTATTATTTGTGCGGACAGCAATGTCAATAAGGGATGTAGATAACTGATGATATAACTCAAAATTTTCCAGTGCTCTTTTCGTTGCCCTTATATTGTTTTTCGTCTTTCTCTTTTGATTCTTCTTTTTCTTTGGGATAGATAAAATAAGAAAAATAAAAACAATTAGTACCATCACTAACGCAAAGGTTCTTGAGGTTTCAGCAGGTATGACCTCATTTAAAGAATTGAGCTCAATGTCAATGCTCCTCGTTCTTCCGCCGTAACTACTTCTTGGGAAAACCAGTTCAAAAATATAACTGTCGCAAGGAATCTTGGGTAAGAGAAGTAAAAACTCAAAGGAAACGAACATTAATACATTTGTAATGTTTAATATAAGTCCGATGATGTTTGTTCTTTGATCGGCGCTATCTATGAAGACACCCCTGCTGAAAGAATATGGGTGAACGAATAACTTTCGGATAAATTTATTTTTTATCTCAATATATTTAGCTGTCGGATTTTTAAATCTGTACGATGCAAGCATACCACAAAATAAATTGGCTATAGCATGCCACACGAGGGTTGAAAAAGCAATGAATATTGTGGTATAATTTTCCCTGCTGAGCAAGATGCTAAAATACAGTGCAAGCGCCATAGAGATTGAAAATATAAATTTTCCGTTTGCACTCCGAGAACGATGCATATTATTATGAACCTCATTTTGATAATCTATACCGATTATAGCATAAAATTTAATAAAAATCAAGTTGTTTAGCCTTATGGCTTTTTTGAATAAAAGAAAAAATCCAAGCCTTTCGACTTGGATCTTGTGGAGCGGAATACGGGGCTCGAACCCGCTACCTCAACCTTGGCAAGGTTGCGCTCTACCAGATGAGCTAATTCCGCATATGACTTCCTCGGGTAATTCTATTGACCGTCCGGAAGTTTTTGGTGCCTCCGGTCGGAATCGAACCAACGACACGAGGATTTTCAGTCCTCTGCTCTACCAACTGAGCTACAGAGGCAAAAAGTGGCGACTCGGAAGGGACTCGAACCCTCGACCTCCGCCGTGACAGGGCGGCGTTCTAACCAACTGAACTACCGAGCCAAATTGCCGTGGTGGGAGTTACAGGGCTCGAACCTGTGACCCCCTGCTTGTAAGGCAGATGCTCTCCCAGCTGAGCTAAACTCCCATTTCTATGATCGAGATTTTTGTCTCTCTCACATCGGCTCGTATATTCTACCACAAAAAGATTCATTTGTCAATACTTTTTTGAAAGAAAATTTGTAAACAGTTTGTGACACGGTAGACAGCCAAAAAAAAATGTGATATACTGTATATACTGACTATAAAAAAAGGATTTGATATATATTATGGAAGAGAAATCCCTCATATCGGGTGCCATATCCGTAAAAGCCGCCCTTGAGTGCGGTAAAAGGCAGGTATACGAGGTCTACGCCGAAGAAGGCAAGGTTGGAAAAAGCAGCGATTTTCGGTACATAAAAAAGCTTTGTGAAAAACAGAACGTACCTTTTATAAAAAAAGAAGCCGATTTTTTTGATAAGATAACCTTTGGCCTTACCCACGGGGGCATCGGCGCCGCAGTAGGGGAAATGAAAACCGAGAACGAGGATTCCTTGCTTGAAGGGGAGAACCCCTTTATCGTTCTTCTTGACGGAATAGAGGATCCCTTTAACTTCGGCTCCTCTGTAAGAACTCTCTACGCTGCGGGGGCTACGGGGCTTATACTTCCTCCCCGAAACTGGATGTCTGCGGCGGGAACTGTGCTTCGCTCCTCTGCCGGAGCTTCCGAGCATATCTCCTGCGCGGTGACGGAGGACATTCCTTCCTTTATTAGAAAGGCTAAGGAAAAGGGTATTACCGTTATTGCGGCAGACAGACGTGATGCCCTTCCTCTTTACGGGGAAAAGCTCGACGGTCCCGTCCTGCTCCTTATAGGAGGGGAGAAGAGGGGTATCTCTGCGGAGATACTCGAACTTGCGGACAAGCGGCTCTACATACCCTACGGAAGAAACTTCCGAAACGCTCTTGCGGCCTCGGGAGCCGTGGCTGTATTCTCCTTTGAGATATACAGACAGCGAAGCCTTAATAAATGAGTATAACAAAAGAGGATGCCTTTTCGGCATCCTCTAATCTTTTCTGTTCAATTATATAAGTTCGAGTACGTTTACGATAACGATAAGTACCATAAATACAACGGAGCAGATAACGGTTGCTCTCTTGTAGAACATTTCCTTGCTCGCGCCCTTGTTTTTACCGTAGAAACCGGAGCTGCTGCTGCCGCTGATAGCTGCGGAACGGGAGCCTCTGTCGGTCTGAACAACTACTATTGCAATAAGAGCAGCTGCTACGAGAAAGAGAACGATGGAAAGAATCATAATTAAGGTGTCCATATTTAATCCTCCATGTCGCGGGTTTTTGCGACTTAACTTTTAATCAAAAATATCACTGTCAGAATATTATATCATATTCGAAAAGGATTTTCAATAGAAGAGTGTGACATATTTTTGAATTATTGGCTCTTTTGGTCAGATTTTAGGGTGATAAGCATGATTTCGGGCCTTAAAAATCTGAATGGCTGCATTGACGCCTTGCCTAGGCCCACACTGACTGCCAATCTGTGTTCGCCATGGGAATATACTCCCTTTGAGTATTTGGGGAAGAAGTATTTCCTTCCGAATCTCTCCAGAATGGTGGCGCCGTATCCGGGAGCAAGAAGGCCTCCTATAAAGGGGATCTGAATGATTCCTCCGTGAACGTGTCCCGAAAGCATAAGGTCGGGCTTATCCTTTATTTTATCAAACCAGTCGGGAACGTGAATGAGGGCAATGCTGAAATCATTGCTTCTTTTTTCGCCGTGGTCGATGGCATCCTCCGAGTAGCCCGTTCCGTAAAAGCGGATAGACTGTCCCTTTCGGGTAAGGGTGAGGGCTTTTCCGTTAAGGTCGTTTACTCCCGTTGCCAGGTAAGCGTTTATATAGGGAGCTCGGTCTTTTTCTTTAATTTTCTGCCAGTCGTGGTTTCCCTCAACGCTGTAGGTGGGGATAGTCTTGGAAAGCTCTGCAAGGAAGGAAAGATAATCCTCATCCTTATAGCTGAAGGTGTGCATATCTCCGCTCAAAGCCACAGCGTCTGGTCCTATTGCCTTCAGCGCCTCCAGAAGTCGGCGGTTGTTCTTCCCAAACGTGGCGTCGTGTAGGTCGGAAACAAGGGCTATTCTGAATCCGTCAAATTCGGGCGGTAGATTTTCGTATTCAATGGTGTGGCGGCTTATTTTAAAGCCGTAATTTATCCATATCAGCACCCATACGGCAACGGCCGCAAGGCATGATATAACGATATGGGGCATAACGGCCGTCCTCCTTTAGGTTTCTTTATAGAGTATACCACAAATTTTCCCATAATGTCAAGGAAAAGGGGAAAATAAATCCAAATTCTTTCAGGAAAGGCTTTACATTTACTTATATTTATTGTATAATATAAGGTGAAATAATATTGAAAGGGTATTGGAATGGTATATTCTTATTATCTTGACAACATACTCTCTGATAGGGCGGGACTTTTTTCCGCGTTGCCTTTTTATTTGGTAGGTGCGATAGTGGCGTGGCTCCTTACCTATTTGGGGCACGCAATAGGCTGCAGTCTTTTTAAGGTAAAGGGTGCCGATTTCGGTGTAAGCTACAATCCCCTTAAAAACATCTCCCTTTATTCCGTGCTTGGAGTTCTGTCGCTCCCCTTACTTGGAGTAGGCTGGACAAAGCCCACAAAATACGATTCCGAATCAAGTGGCAAATCCTTTGCAGTAGCCCTTTCGGGCCCTCTTTTCTGCTTTATTGTAAGCTGGCTGTTCCTCTTTGTATATAAGTTTACGGGCACCCCCTTCCTCGGCTCCCTTACCATGGGAATTGCAACGGCGGGTATATGCTTTTCCATTATGAATATCCTTCCTCTGCCCGGATTTTGCGGTGGAGTTATGGTAGCCTCGATTCTTCCCGAAAAGGCATCCTCCCTGTGGACAAAAACCCTTGAGTTTTACCCCCTGACCGCAACTCTTGCGATACTTCTTATAGTAAGAAGCCAGGCAAACAGCTTCGTTATCGAAAAGGTCATGGAGTTTTTAGGAAACCTCATTAGCTGATTGGAGAAATTATGATACTTCGATATCTTACATCCCCCATGCCCTTTGCCGATAAGATAATGTATATCGTTTTCGGCGTGGCCGCCGTTCTTTTCGTTCTTTCCGCACATGAGTGGGCTCACGGTATTGTGGCCTATTGGATGGGAGACAGTACGGCAAAGAATATGGGACGTCTTTCCCTTAATCCTCTTAAGCACCTTGACCCCATTGGGGCGGTATGTATGCTTCTTTTTGGATTTGGTTGGGCAAAGCCCGTGCCTATTCGCGCCAGAAACTTTAAAAAGGTTCGTTTAGGTATTATCCTTACCTCTGCCGCAGGACCCTTGATGAACTTTATTATAGGTTTTATCGCTATATTCTTCTACTACCTAATAGTTGTTCTTTGGGGGTCGACTATGGGAAACGTGGGGGAGAATCTTACCCTTCTTCTTTCCATTCTTTCCAGTGTGTCCATTGGTCTTGGCGTATTTAATCTCATCCCTCTGCCTCCCCTTGACGGCTCAAAGATAGTGGGCGAACTTCTGCCCATGAAATGGCGATTTAAGTATTATTCCATTGAACGTTACTCTACCTTTATCTTTATCGGTTTAATTGTGGCTCTTGAGTATTTGGATTTTATCAGTCCCGTAATTATGTGGCTGGTTAGTATCTTTTCCGGAGGAGCTCTTAGCATTATTTTCTATCTGTTTATGTGAGGTAAAATGATAATTGCAAAACCCACCTATAAGCTTGAGACTTTTGAGGGGCCTCTTGACCTCCTCCTCTCCCTTATAGAAAAGCACAAACTTGATATTTACGATATTGAAATATCCCTGCTCACCCAGCAGTACATAGCCTATATCGAGGCGGCGCAGGAGCAGAATACCGAGCTGACGGCGAACTTCCTTGAAATGGCCAGTCATCTGCTCTACATTAAATCCTGCTCACTCCTTCCCTCCGACGAGCCCGAAGAGGATCCCAAGGAGGCCCTGGAGGCTATGCTTATTGAGTACGCCAAGTACAAAAAGCTGGCGGCAAAGATGAAAGAGGGATATATCGGCCACCTTTTGTTTGCCCGACAGAGTGAGCCCGAGGGATTGCCCGTTCTTTCCCCCGAGTATTCTTCTTCTGTGGACAGGCTTAACGAGGCGTATCTCCGCATTATAGAAAGAAACGACCGCAAAAAGCCGGTGCCCGTATCCGCCTTTAAGAAATTGGTTGGCACCAAGTTCGTTTCCGTTCCCTCAAAGGTTATATTTATAATGAAGAGACTCATGAGAAGGGGTACAGCCCGCCTTCGTTCCCTTTTCAACGCCGACGACGGCCGTTCCGGTATAGTTGCCACATTCCTTGCCCTCCTTGAGCTTATCAGACACGGGCGAGTAGATATACAGGGGGATTCGGTTACCGGAGAAGACCCCGAAATAGTATTCGTAGGAAAGAAGGATTAAAATATGGATATATCAAACTACAACAGAACGGCCCTTCTTGAGGCCTGTCTGTTCGCATCTCCTTCTTACGTTACGGTGGCAAAGCTTGCCGAGTTTATGGAGTGCTCCGAGGAAGAGGTTCTTGCAAGCGTTGAGACCCTATCTTCAAGATACGAAAGAGAAAACAGCGGCCTTTGTCTTATTAATAAGGAAGGCAGTCTTACCATAACCACAAAGCCCATGCTTGGGGAGGCGGTTGCATACTTCCTTCAGACAAGAAGATTTGGCGTTCTTTCCAACGCCGCTTACGAGGTATTGGCCATAGCCGCCTATAATCAGCCTGTAACAAAGACCTATATTTCTCAGATAAGAGGTATCGCTTCTTCCGAGGTCGTTGAATCTCTGGTTGAAAAGGGCCTTTTGCGTGAAAGCGGCAGAATAGACCTGCCGGGGCGTCCCATGGGTTACGTTACCACCGAGAAGTTCCTTACCGTCTTTAATCTCGATTCCCTTGACAGTCTTCCCGTACCCGAGGAGTTTGACCCCGGAGTGGAAAGACTCTTTGACCCTAACGAGCAGACGGTATCCGTTCCCGAAGAAGGGGCACAGGCGGAGGAAAGCGCAGAATGAAAATATTGGGAATCATAGGTATAGTTTTACTTTGTATCCTTGCCGTTCCCCTGATTCTCATACTTTCCCTATTTCTTTTATGCAGCGCAAAGACAAGGATAAAAGTAAAAATAGCTCCCCAAGAAAAGGAGCTGTGGGTATCTCATCTTTTCTTTGAAAAAAGACTCTATCCTCTCCCACCCCGAGAGAAAAAGGAGAAAAAACCGGATAAGGAAAAGGAGAAGCCCGAAAAAGAGAAATCTTCTTCCGAAAAAAAAGGCGGCGTTTTGGCCTCTGTTACTGAAAGAGTTAAGGCTTTGACCCTGCCCGACTATATAGATTTTATTCAAATGTTCCACGAGGGGTTTATCCGCAGGGTAATGTTTGAAAAGCTTCATCTCCGTATTTCTGTGGGCACCCCTTCCGCCGACCTTACCGCCCAAAGATACGGGCAGCTTACCGCCGCAGTGTTCCCTTTGCTGGGCAGATTGGATGCCGCGGGTAAAATAAAGGACGGACGGGTCAATATTTCCCCCGATTTTCTCAAGGAGGAAACCGAGGTCTTGGCCGACGTGGACGTCAGCTTGCGTATTATACATCTGTTTTCCTGGGCTATTAAAGTAGTCTTAAAAATAATGAAGAAAAAAATATCATAATAAAGGAGTATCTGAAAATGTCTGAAAAGAATCATCCTCTCCAGGGCGTAATGGAAACCGCTATGACCAATATTAAGGATATGGTAGACGTTAATACCATTATCGGCGATCCCATAAACTGCGCTGACGGTACCGTTATCGTTCCCGTTTCCAAGGTTGGCTTTGGCTTTGCCTCCGGCGGCTCTGATTTTGCAACCAAGGCTCATCAGTCCCCCAACAAGCCTGACGGCAATCTCTGCTTCGGCGGCGGAAGCGGTGCAGGTATTACAATCAACCCCATCGCCTTCTTGGTTGTTTCTCCCAAAAACGGCGTATCCCTTCTTCCTATCGACCAGCCTTCCTACTCCGCTTTTGATAAGATCATCGACGGTGTTCCCGGTCTTATCGAGAAGATAAAGGAATTCATCCCCAAGAAGAACGAAGAAGCTTCTGTAGAAACTGAAGAATAAATATTCATATAACCCCGCCTTTTGGCGGGGTTATTTTTGTGCTTTAACATATTAAACAAGAAAAATTTGCAGTTTTGTGTATATTTATGCGTTGTAATTTAACAATCATGTGGTATAATGCCACAGTAAACCGTTGAAGCCTTTAGGATTTTAACTAAAACTGAAGGTGGAGGGGCTCTGGAGAATCCCTTAAGTGGGTGCCGAAGGTGCAAGGTCGATGACCGAATCTCTCAGGCAAAAGGACAGAGCAGGCAAAATAAAAATATATGTTTGTCTGTAAGTCATATTTCCGAGCCGCTGAGGTTTATCAGCGGTTTTATTTTTTTACTTTTTTTATTCAGGAGGAAATCCCAAATGCAGTTTATGGACAAACTTGCACAAGTCAATGATGCCATTAATACCTTTGTCTGGACAAAGACGGGTGTATGGCTTCTCGTAGGTGTCGGTATTGTAATGACACTTATTACCTGTTGCTTCCAGGTGACCAATATTCGTCACTGGATGAAGCACACTCTCGGTAGCCTTTTTAAGAAAAACGTTATTGGCCACAGTAAGGATAAGAAATCCATTTCTCCCTTCCAGGCTCTTTGTACCGCCCTTGCCGCAACCATTGGCACGGGTAATATCGCGGGTGTTGCCGCAGCTATAGTTATCGGCGGCCCCGGTGCCGTGTTCTGGATGTGGCTTGCCGCATTCTTCGGCATGATGACAAACTATTCGGAAAACGTTCTCGGTATCTACTACCGTCGCCGTAACAAGAACGGCGAATGGTCCGGTGGTGCGATGTACTACCTTACCGACGGTCTCGGTTCAAAAAAAGGTTTCAAGACCATTTCTAAGATCCTTGCGATACTCTTTGCAATATTTGCTATTCTCGCTTCCTTCGGTATCGGAAGTATGGGTCAGGTCAACAAGATCGTTGCCAACGTTGCTTCTGCATTTGATATAAGCGCCCTTTCTTCCGTTGAGGTTCTCGGCGGCATAAGCCTTTACAATATTATCCTTGGCGCTGTAATCATGATCCTTACTGCCCTTATTACCATAGGCGGTCTTAAGAGAATTGCCAACGTTGCTGAAAAGGTAGTTCCCATTATGGTAGTTATCTTCGTTCTCGGCAGCTTGGTTGTTATCGGTGTTAACTACACCCAGATCCTTCCCGCATTCAAGGCTATCTTCGTTACCGCATTCAAGCCCATGGCTGTTGTGGGCGGTGGTATCGGTACCGTTATCAGTAAGGTTATGACTCAGGGCTTCAAGAGAGGCGTGTTCTCCAACGAGGCTGGTCTCGGTTCTTCCGTTATGGTTCACTCTAACTCCACCGTTAAAGAGCCTGTAGCTCAGGGTATGTGGGGTATCTTTGAGGTATTTGCAGACACCATGATCGTTTGTACAATGACCGCTCTTGTTGTTCTTACCTCCGGTGTATATAACCTTGAAACCGGTCTTATGGCTGAAGGTCTTAACGATGCAACCCTCGTTGCAAGTGCATTCAATACCGTATTCCCCTGGGGTAATATCGGTGCCAGATTTATTGCTATTGCAATGTTCCTCTTTGCCTTCACTACCGTTCTTGGTTGGTCCCACTACGGCGCGAAGGCTTGGGAATATCTCTTCGGTACCAAAACCACTATTATCTTCAAGATAATCCACGTTATCACCGTTATCTTCGGTGCTGTTCTTACTTCTTCCCTTGCTTGGGATATTTCCGACACCTTTAACGGTCTTATGATGATCCCCAACCTTATCGGTGTTGTTGCCATGGCAGGTCTTGTAAGAAAGATTACCAAGAACTACGTTGACAGAAAGCTTAAGAATAAGGATGTTGCTCCCATGCTCTCCTATGACCCCGATGTTCAGAAGCAGCAGGAAGCTATGCCCGACGACGAATAATCCGACTCTAAACTATATAAAAAGAGGTCGCGTATCGTTTTGATACGCGACCTTTATTTATGCAAAATTTCAGTTATTGGGGACCTTATCGGTAAATCCCTCGCCGTGGATTTCGGATACGTCACCGATTATTACAAAGGCATCCTTGTCTATTTCTCTGATTATCCTCTTTACGTGAGGAAGCTCCAGTTTTCTTACGACTACCATAAGGACTTCCTTGTCGGTCTTGGTGTAACAGCCCTTACCCTTCAGGGCGGTCATACCTCTGTCCATTTCGGTCATTATCTTTTGGGATATTGCTTCGTTTTCCTTTGAGATAATGTAGACCAGCTTGCCCGTGTGGATACCCGCTATCATGATGTCAAGGATTATTTCGGTAACCACTATTGCAACTGCGGCGTAGAGAGCGTTTTTCCAATCTCGGTATGCAATGGCCGCTATTATTACCACTATAGCGTCGAGAATGAGTATCATCTGGGCAAAGGATATGGCGGGGAACTTATCGTGGATAAGCTTGCCCAGAAGGCTGGTGCCGCCGGTGGTAATATCTCTTTGATAAATAAGTCCCAAGCCCACACCCGAAATAGCCGCGCCTGCAATGGACGCCAGGAGCATGTCTTCGGTAAAGGTGGGAAGGAAGAGGGCGGTAACGTCGATTATTACGGATGTCATCACTATAGAAATAAGGGTCTTTATGATGAAATCCCTGCCGTACTTTTTTATAGAGATAATGAAGGTGGGGATGTTCATTATGGCTATCATGGTACCTACGGGAAGGTTAAACAGTGAGTGAAGGACCGTTGCCAGACCCGAATATCCTCCGGGGGCGATATCGTTGGGAACGTGGAACACGTTTATTCCCACAGCCCAGATGACGCTTCCTATAATCACGTAAAGAATATCAGTTAACCATATCTTTGCTGTTTTCATTTATTTCACTCTCCACAATGCTGAAAAGTTGGTATATGCGTTCAGTGTTTCCTATAAGGTAGAGGTATCCCATAAGAGCTTCCAATCCGGTGGCCTTGTGGTACTCTGCAATATCAAGGTGTCTGGAGGGGGATGAGTGGGAGTTTCTGCCCCTTCTGTATACCGATTCTTCGTCGGGGGTGAGGAGGGGGAGAATAGCTTCCGCATATCTTGACTGACCGTGGGCGGAAACGTATTTTTTAGCCTCGTGATGAAGCCATCCGTTGGGATGGCGAGCCGTTTTTATCAGAGATTCTCTGACCAGCATATCGTATACGCAGTCGCCCATATAGGCAAGGGTCAGGGGAGGGAGAAGCCTTGCTTCAACCTCGGGAATGGGGGAGGTATTCAGTATCAATGGTTGTCTCCTAAAGTTTGCTACGGTTTTCTATGGCTTTTGACAGGGTAAGCTTGTCTGCGTATTCCAAATCTCCGCCTACGGGGAGGCCGAAGGCAAGACGGGAAACGTTTACGCCCAGGGGCTTTATAAGCTTTGCTATATAAGCCGCTGTTACGTCACCCTCTACGGTGGGGTTGGTGGCGATGATTATTTCCTTTACCGTTTCGTCGGCAAGGCGGTGGAGAAGCTCCTTTATCTTTATATCGCCGGGGCCTACGTTATCCATGGGCGACATGGCGCCGTGGAGAACGTGATACCTTCCTCTGAATTCGGAAGTTCTCTCTATGGCCATAACGTCGGATGGGTTTTCCACCACGCAGATAACACTCTCGTCTCTTTTGGGGTCGCTGCAGACAGTGCATATCTCTCTGTCGGTAAAATTCTGACACACGGGGCAGAAGTGCAGGTCTCTTTTTGCATCAAGTATGGCCTTTGCGAACTTTTCGGCCTTCTCCTCGGGCATATCAAGAACGAAAAATGCCAATCTCTGTGCAGTTTTTTCGCCTATGCCGGGAAGGGCTCTGAAGCAATCGGAGAGATTGTCCAAAGCGTTAATGCTGTATGCCATTTGTTACGCCGCCTTTCGTCAGTATGTCTTTTGAATATTAGAATCCAAGACCGGGGATGTTAAGGCCTCCGGTAAGCTTTGCCATTTCGTTGTTGTAGTCTTCGTCTGCGGTGCTGATAGCTTCGTTCATAGCGGCTGCGATCATGTCTTCGAGCATTTCGGGATCATCGGGGTCGATAAGAACGGGGTCAATTTTAATGCCTCTAACTTCCTTTGCGCCGGTGATAGATACGGTTATTTTACCGCCTGCGGAGGGTACTTCGTAAACCTTTTCTTCAAGGGCTGCCTGGGTAGCCTTCATGTCTTCCTGAAGTTTCTGCACTCTCTGCATCATGTCCTTCTGGCTTCCGCCCTGGTTGGGAATTCTTACTTTCATAGTCTTTTTCTCCTATATCAAAGATGTATTTTATCAGTCTATAAACAGGTTGGCGCTTTCGGCCATTATTTCTTCGTTGGTCTTCTGGCCCAAATAATCGGTGAGGGAGCCCACCGTAAGGGATATTTTACTGCTCTGCATATGGATTGCATCCACGGCGGCTCTTATCTTTGCCATACTGTCGGGCTGCATGGCCTCGTTTTTGTCCACGTTGTTGGTGAATACAAGCAGTATGTCCCCGTTCTTAATGAGGGCTTTGCAGTTCTTGGCCAGGTTCCTTGACAGTATCATGTCCTTTGACTTTATGTCACGGACAACCTCGTCAAATCCCAAAAACTCCTTATAACCGCTTTCGGACACCTTGGGGGCGGCCTGCATGGTCATGGGGTCGGGTGTGGGAGGTGTTTTTTCAGGGGGAGAGGGGAGAGGCTCTTCCTTGGGAAGAGGCTTTTGCTCTACTTCCTTTACGGGCTCCTTAACCTCTGCCTTTTGAGGGGCGGGAGCTTCGGTTACAACAGGCGCCGAGGGTGCGGGCTGAGTTGCAACCTGCTGACGGGGGGCGGTGAGAGAGCCGTCCTTTGCCTTTTGTTCTATAAGACTCATTCGGGCGGAGAGGGCGTCGGTATCAGCACCCAGCTCGGGAATTGCGCATCTGAGGAGGCAGACCTCCGTATCTCCACGCTTATTTATGCTCTGGCGGAGGAGAACGTAGTTATCCCTGAGTCTGTTCATAATGTATATTATATGCTCGGGGGTGTATTTGCGGCTTTCTGCAATATACTTTTCAGCATCCTTCTGGGTAAGCCCCAGAATGGCGGCGGGGTCATTTGCAGTTCTTGCCACCAAAAGCTTACGGTAAAACTCCGAAAGGTCGGAGCAGAGAAGTCCGAACTCCTTTGAAGAGGCGTAGAAATCGGCTACGGTAGCGTATATTTTCTGTATATCTTTGGCGGCTACGGCGGAGGAAAGAGCGAAAAGCTCGTTTTCATCGCATACGCCCAGGACGCTTTTTACCTTTTGGGGGTCGGTTATGTCTATTACCTTTTCAAGAACGGAAAGAGAGTCTCTTGCAGAGCCGTCGCCAAGGACTGCAACGGTGTCTATGGACTCGTCGTCAAGAGTCTTGCCCTCGGCCTTTACAATACCGTGGAGGAAGGACTTAAGTTCGTCCTTTGAGAGTCTGGACATGTCAAATCGCTGGCATCTTGAACGGACGGTGGCGGGCACCTTCTGGATCTCTGTGGTTGCCAGAATAAATACCGCGTGGGCAGGGGGCTCCTCGATAGTCTTGAGAAGGGCGTTGAATGCACCCGAGGAGAGCATATGTACCTCGTCAATGATGTATACTCTGTACTTTGCGTCAAGGGGAGGGTATACTACCTCGTCTATTATTCTGCGGATATCGTCAACGCTGTTGTTTGAGGCCGCGTCCATTTCTGTGACTGCAAAAACGGTGCCGTCCATTATTCCCTTGCAGGAAGGACAGCAGTTGCAGGGATTACCGTTAACGGGGGACTCGCAGTTTATGGCTCTGGCAAAGATTTTTGCGCAGGTGGTCTTGCCCGTTCCTCTGGTACCTGTGAAAAGGTAGGAATGGGATATCCTATTTGTGATTATCTGATTTTTAAGGGTTTCGGTGACCGCCGACTGTCCCTTTACCTCGTCAAAGGTAAGGGGGCGGTATTTTCTGTAAAGTGCGTAATACATAATACCAAACCATATTGAAATTTTAATGGGTTATGAAAAAAGAAGCGGGGACCTTGCTGCGCACCTTGACATTTGCTTAATGCTGCTCAGTTCCCTGCCTGACATGGTTCACAACACAAAGTCACGCAAGACCCGCTTCAAAATATATTATATACTATTTCTATAGAATAATCAATAACTAAATTGTGACATTTTATGTAACCGCCCCGCCCCCTTGAGGTAAAGAGAGGCAATATTTGGGCGTGTCTTGACTTATGAGAAAAAATATGTTATAATATAGGGTATAAAAGTGAAAATGCGCGCTTTTTCGGATAAGTCGTCTATGTTAGGCGGCTTTTGAGAACAAATAGTGAAAGGAAATCTCATTATGAGCAAAAAGTGTGACAGATGCGGCGCTGTGTGTTCCGATGCAGAAACCTTCTGCTCGGTATGCGGCACGGCCCTTCCCCACAAGGAAGAGGCGCAGGCTCCGCAGAATAAAGGCTCGGGAAAAAGAATTCAGCGGCTTAAAAGACAGCAGGCCGCGAACGTCTTTTCGGCCAATCTTCTCCTGTCCTCATTTATCGACGGCGACGTTTTTTACGCCCAAAGGTCGGTTTGGTCGGAGCTTTTGGTTGCGGTATTCCCCATTGCTGCCTATGTTTTTCTGTTTTTACATATAGGGCTTGATAAGCTCTTCCTCTCCTATATCGGTGGAGGGAAAGTCCTTCTTTTCGTAGGTCTGGGTATAGCTTACGGCCTTGCTACCGTTCTTTTAAAGGCGGGTGCGGCAGTGGGCGCGGGCATGATAGAAAACAAGGGTAAGCCCACGGTGAACTTCTTTGGGTGCGTAAGGTCTGTGGGCCTTTCCCACTGTATTCCCGCGGTGCTGGCTTTCCTCGGAGTCCTTCTTCGCCTTGTTTTCAGTTGGAGCAGTCTTACCTTCGGTATAGCGGCTCTGCTTATAAATCTTTATCCCTATTATACTCTCCTGGAAGCCAGACTTAAGAACAAGTATTTGGTTTTGGGTACGGTGACGGTTATGGGCTTTATTCAGTGTCTGTTGGTCGCACCGCTGCTCTTTGCTAAGTTTGTCTGAAAGGAGGAAAGGTATGAAAAACTATTTTTCTCTTAACCGTATCATAGGGCTTTGCTCTATGCTGGTATTCGTTCTTTTCGTTACCTTCGGTTCTTCTCTCACCCTTGCAAAGGGAATACTTTTCTTTCTTCTCGGCCTGATTATTTCCGCCGCCGCCTTTTATATAATTAATCTCAGCGTACCAAAGGCGGGGGATGAATGTTGGCTTGCAATGACTCCCTTTGTGGGAATTATGGTTCTTTGCAGTATCATTTTGGGATGGGACGTATATCTTCCCTTTATTATCTGTGGATTTGCGGCACTGGCTATGTCCGCCGCTTCAAGACATATCCGCAAGGCAAGTGCCAAGAAGCAGGGTGATGAGGCTCCCGAGATGACCTTTAAAAGTCTTATCCCTCTTTTGAAAATATTCGGAGTTTCCGCCGCTTCGGCGCTGATGTTCATTTGTATATGCGGATTTGTGGAGGTGCTCGTATGACGGTAAAATATATGGGCAAGAGTCTGCTTTCCGTTCTTCTGTGTCTTGGAATTATATTCTGCCTTGGAACGGCTATTTTTGCCGTTGATGACACTCCCGCCGACGGAACGGACGGGGTTGTTACCGACCCTCTTCCCCCCTCAGACGGTGACCCCATTGAGGGTGATCCTTCGGAGAGTGAACCCCTTGAACCCCAACAGCCCGATACACCTGAGGTGAAGGAGCTTGATAGCTGTATTTGCGGCCGTCCTTATTATACCGCTGACGGGGATAAGCACTATAAATACGACTGTATCGGTTGCGGCGAAAACCTCTATATGTGTAAATGCGACTGCTGGTGCGGTTCTGACAGCTATTCGGGCATAAGCAGTATAGGTACACAGCAACTTTATTGCTCCGAATGTAAAAAATCCTGCGCAGAGTGTATCTGTGCAGATAAGGAAATTGCGCTTTTAAGGGAGAGCGAGATACGTAGCGGCATCCTTTCCGTTTTAGGAGTGGAAAAGCCCAAGAGCGTATTCCCCATACTCTTCCTTCTCATATTCACCCTTGCTCTCTGCGGCGTGGGTATTTACAGCTACCGTTATACATACGGCAGGGAAATGCCCGAACTTCCCGAAAAGAAGGCTTCTCCCGACAGGCCGAGAACTCCCATTGTGGAGCAAAGACAGAATACGGCGTCCGTCCGTATTCCCCAAATTCCCGAGCAGTGGCCCCTTAATGGCAGAGCTCCCGCAATAGGCCTTTACGCCGCTTCGGTATATAACGTCAGCGGCCGCAGAGCCTCCGCCCCCGGAGCCTACCCCCTTGCAGGAGCAAAGAAAATCTTCCTTTCCGCCAACGATATGGCAGGACTTTTGAAGCTTTCGGGTCTGACTAACGAAAATCCCACCCTTAAAGTCGGAAAAGACGACGGCATATATGAAAATCTCATTTCTCTCGGATTTGTTGCAGCGGATAATGATTCAGTAACCGTCACCGATAAGGGCAGAGTTTACGCTTTGGTTCTCTTTAACCCCGAAGAGGTCATATGCGTGGGCGCAGGTTCATCTGCCGTATACAACGTGTGCTACCTTAAAGGTTACGGCATGGCCTTGATAAAAGAAAACGGCGGATATACCCTAGTAACCGACGTTAAAAAGTCAGTTCTTGCCGAATTTATTAAAGATAATCTTGAACCCGTTATGCAGTGGTCTGCAACTGCTCCCCACTTCTCGTTGGCCCTTTCCTATGAGGAATGGACGGCGCTCCTTGCCGTTTATGCCGAAAAAGACGGCTTTTCTCCTGCTTCTCTGTCGAAAGTGGAAAACGTTAACTGTATTGATGCGGCCCTCACGGTTACTTCCAATACGTCAAATTACCCCCGCCCCGAGAAAACTCTGGATACCGATAAGGTTGAGTCTGTTATAGCCTCTCTTGAAGAAAAGGGACTGGTTGAGCAGCTTGACGGGGTATACCGACTGACTCTCAAAGGCAGATGTCTTTGCTACAAGGACGTGAAGGATACCGTACTGTTTGACAGACGTGTCCTTGACAGCGAAGGCGCAGAGATATGTCTTCTTGCCGTTTACCGTGCTTCCGAAGAGGGAGATACGGTGGCTCTTATCTGTGATACGGGACGTGACGTAAGGGTAATATCCTCCCGTAATATTCCTTGGGATAGGTACCTTGGTTAATCCCTGACATAGATAAAACGAAATAAATCCATACTTTACGTATTGACAAATTGCGAAAAATAGTTTATACTGTTAGCAGTTTGTTTAAGCATAACCGCTAAATCTACTCTCGCCTTTTAAAATCGGGTTCAGATTTGTCGCTTATGCCTCTACTCAAATCCTAAACGGAAGGTTATTTAATCACCTATATGAAACCACACAACAGATATTCAGTGGCTTTCGTTATCCTTCTTCTGGTGACCTTGCTTCTTTCCGCCTGCGGTGCCGAAAGGCCCGAAAATTCCGTAAACCTCAAGTGTAAAACGGGAGAAACGGCGGTATATTTCGAGGTGGGCGTTACGTCCGACTCGGTAATATTCTGGTACCAGAACGATCTCAAAGCCTATATATCCGAAGTCTCCCTTCCCCGTCAGATAGACGACCTTAACAATGCAAAGAGCAAGATGTTTTTTGCGGACGTTAACTTCGACGGGTATGAGGATTTTATAATCCCCTATACAAAGGACAGGGAAAACGAATACAGCTTCGTCCTTCTTAACAAGGGCGACAACACATTCGTTCTTTACGAGGAACTGTCGGATAAACCCAATATTTCGGTAAGCGGACAGAACGTTGTCAGCGCCGAGCACATAGGGGAGTACGGAGTGAGAAACTTCGTATATACCGTCGAACAGGACGGACACCTCAGGATAAAGAACTCATATATTGAAGACACCACCACCGTTATCCGTGCCGTTGTGGGCGCTTATTACGGAAAGTCGGGATATAGGGTTGAGCATCCCCTCCGAGATACCCCTCTCGGAATAAGATACGGTAGAAATAAGGTCAGTGACTCCCTTTGCACAGCCTATACCGTTTCCAAAAACGGAGTGATGGTGGCTGTTATAGCCATTGACGACAAGGGCGAGTGGTATATTGACGAGGGCGGTATATGCCTTTACAAAAAGCTCAGCATATCATATGACGGAGTAACCGTTGAGGGCGACTATCTGGTATCCTCCGGCGTACCCTATTGCCGAGTTGACGTCAATACCTTTGCAGGTTTTGCCGCCGATAAGCAGAGCGAAGTCCTTTCCGCTATGGTAAAATTTATGAACGATAACGGAGAAAAGATTTCTTCCGACGGACTTGAGTTTACCGTTGCAGCGGCTATTTCCGAAGCGGACGGCTCGATGAATTTCTTTGAGCTTCTCTGTACCCTTTGCGGAATAGACGACGGAGTATTCCTTGATTGGTAACTCTTTCAGACAAAAAAAAGATAAGTTTTACGGAAGCCGAAGAGTCGGCTTCCGTTTTTGCTTTTGACATTTTTGGGAAATAACGGCCATAGGGGAGCTTTTGCCTTGATTTTTACAAGGTTTTATGGTATTATACAGTAACAAAACATATGATATGGAGAATTCCGGCGTGAAAGATAATCTGCAGAATTAAGATATCGTGTGTTCTTCACGCCTAAATTAAATCTTTTCTTCGAAAATCTTTAATTTCTATGTTTTTGAGTCGCATAAAAGGCGACAAGGAGAATTTCTATGGAATACTTATCTGAAAATCTGTTAGCGCCCATTTCGGGCTGGGAGGTTTGGTCCCCCAGAGAAAATATTGCTATCAAGAGAGAGTCCACCTCTGAAGGCGAGGTTATCTATACCACCAGAGAGGGTGACCTTGGAAAGCTCAAGACATGGGCTGAACTTGAAGAAAACCAATACTACGAATACAAAGTTACCTGTGTTCTTGAAAATATTCAGCATCCCAGAATGAGCACCAGATTCATAGTAGACACCTATACCGCAGATGGCGGCATGGTGCAGACCGCCTACGCTCCTCATTATGAGGAAAAGGACGGCGTATACACCGTTTGGGGCAGATTCCAGGCTCTTAGCGGCACTGCAAAGGCAGAAGTTGCAGTAATGCTTATGATGTGCGAAAACGGCAGAGTTACCGTAAAGAGCGCATCTCTCCGTAAGACAGACCCCATTCCCGAGCGTAAGGTAAAGGTCGCAACCTCTTACGTAAACCCCTACAATCCCGATGAAAAGACTTTTGAAAAGAGATTTGCAAAGGTTCTTAAGTCCTGTGATACTGCGGGACTTCTTGAGGCTGATATTCTCGTACTCTCCGAGGGTATTCCTTCAAGAGAGCTTCCCCGTGAGGATCCCAATCAGTTTGCTGAGCCCATTCCCGGTAACGGACCCATCTGCACCGCTATTGCAGAAAAGGCCGCAAAGTACGGAATGTGGATACTGGTCAATACCAGAGAAGTAGACCTTGAAACGGGTCTTTACTATAACACCACCGCCATTTACAACAGAAAGGGCGAGTTCCACGGTAAGTACAGAAAGTGCAACATCACCTACGCCGAGTATAATTCAGGCCTCACCCCCGGCAGAGAGTATCCCGTATTTGATACCGACTTTGGCCGTATAGGCACCGTTACCTGCTTTGACCAGTTCTTCCCCGAAAGTATAAGAAGCCTTGCTCTTCAGGGCGCAGAGATAGTATTCGCTCCCACAGCGGGCGACCCCTATCATCAGATAACCTCCAGAGCTCTGGAAAATTCCATTTATATCGCCGTTGCCGGCGTAAACCACGCCAAGGCTTCCGACCAGCCCATAAGCCGAATCATCAGCCCTCAGGGTGAGATTATTGCGGGTACTAACGAGGATATGGGTGTTGCTATTGCCACCATCGATCTGAGCAAGCCTAATTACGCCTTCTGGTTCTCCGTTGGCGGCAGATACGGTGACAAGAACGATATAAACATTCTCGAAAGACGTCCTTCCACCTACGGCAAGCTTGTTGAATAAAACAAACGGATAAAAAAATTGAGGTTCTCCATCTGGAGAACCTCTGATTTTTTTGTTTAATTATTTGTCTGCCTTGCAAAGGCGGGTACCCTTACCGGAAAGTCCGCCGCCCTCTTCGGGACAGTATACTTTGACGGTGTATTTGCCGTCCTTTTCGATAGGAAGCTTCAGACAGAACATATGGCTTCTATCGTACTTTCTGGGTCTGTCCCACTTGAATACGTTTTCGCCGTTAATGTCCACGTATACGGATTTTATGACGTTGGTGGAAATGTAGTAGTTATATTTATCGGTTTCGGTGAGCTCCTGCTCAAAGGTTATCTCGGGAACAGCCTTTGTTTCGCGGCCGCCTCTTCCTGTGTCCTTGAGTCTTGTATCATCGTGCTCGACAAACTCAACTGTATATTCTTCGGGAATGCGTCTTACGTCGTCAGCATAGCCGCACACGCGGATTACCATTGCTTCCTGTTCAAGAGCTACGGCTCTGTGGTCTTCCCATTCCTTTATCTGCTCGTCGGTGAAGGTGATCATCTCTCCGTCGCAGAGGGCAGTCTGGAGATTATCTACCTTGTAGTGACGGAGAAGGCCTGCGCAGTTTCTTGCTTCGGTCATCATCATCTTCAGGTTTTCAACGCTTTCTGCGGCGATGGCAGTTCTGTGGTCGTACTGAAGATTGTCAAAGGTGCAATTAAAGAGTTTTACGTTCTTTGCGTTCTTTATGTAGAGTCCGCAAGCGGGATATTTGGAGTCGGGGATGTCGGGATATCCGTTACGGAGAACAAACTCGGTATGGTCTGCCTTTCTTGCATCCTCTTCAGTTCCTCCACCCGCATTGAGGAAGTGGAAATTGCTTATCTCCACGTCTTCTACTATACCGTCGGGGATTCCCTGGATAACGCAAGCGGGGTCAAACCACTCGCGGAGATTTTCGTCCATGGATGCGGAAACGTTGTTTATGAGCAAACGGCGGAAGATACCGGGGTCGGGACGGCGCTTTGCGGTTCTGCCACTCATAGGGCAGGAGCTGGATGTGATGAAGAAGGGTCTTACTACGTTCTTCATGGAGATATTGGATACGGTTATGTCCTCCATTCTGAAGGTATCGCAGAGCTGAACCTTTACACCGTCTGCACAGTCGTTGAATACACAGTTAGAGATGGTGATGTTCTTCATGTGACCGCAGGTTTCGGGGCCAAGGCGGACGGCCGCCCATCTGGTGGTGATGACGCAGTTTGTTATGGTAAAGTTCTCACAATCCTCACCGGGATGGTGGGTCTTAAGACCGATAGCGTCGTCGCCCGTATTGATAAAGCAGTCGGAAATGACTACGTTCTTTGAGCCCGAGAAGTCTATACCGTCGCCGTTTTCACAGCCTCTGGTGGTTATCTTGATGTTGTGGAAGGTAACGTTGGTGTTATAAAAGCTATAAATGGTAAAGCCACCCGTATCCTTAAGGGTTATACCGTCAAGGATAAAGTTTTCGCAAAATTCCATTGCAACAACGCTGGGGCGTCCTGCACCGGGATGTGCGGCTCGAAGCTCGTTTGTTCTTCTGCAGTCCAAAACACCTGCACCTATGACTCCCGAATTAACTATCTCGGATGCGCTGATCATGCCTCTGTCACCCTTGCGGTGAGTGAGGGGTATAAAATCTTTTATGTCCATGCTTGCGTATACGGTACAGCCGGGGGCGAGGACAAGAATAACGTTGCTCTTAAGGTAAATACTTCCGCAAACGTATTCGCCGGCGGGGACTTCTACGTAACCGCCGCCGCTTTCCGCGCAGGCGTTGATTGCCGCATTAAAGGCCTCGGTGGTAAGGGTAACACCGTCGGCTATTGCGCCGAAATCCATAACGTTCTTGTTCATAGTGTGTTCTCCGTTTTTTTCTTTTGTATTATGAGTTTTGCCAATTTAGGATATAATACCATATTAAGGTGGCAAAAAGCAAGAGTTTAGGGGGGAATGTCAATAAAATGTACTCTTTAGACAGCAGAAAAGCCCGTTCTTGCGAACGGGCTTAAACTTGTCTTTGTTTTATATCTGGCCTACTATCATGATGACAAAGGACAGTACGAGTGACGCTACAAGTATCAGGGCGATAGCTGCGGCGATTATTCTGGTTACTTTAGGGTTCATCTATCGGAAAACCTTCCTTTCTTCAGTCCTGATTGGAGGGCTCTTTTTCGGGGTCGATGTTCATTATTGCAAAGTCAATATTTGACAGTATGCCCGAAACGGAGCTCTTGATAAGGTTGAGCTTGTCTCTGGTTTCGTTTGCAGCGGAAATTGCGGTGCTTCTGATGAGGCGGGCGCGCTCTTCGGCGGATGCGATTATTCTTCCGCTTTCCTTTACTGCGTTAGAGATGAGCATCTGTATCTCGCCGTTAATGTTGTCCAGTATCTCCTGCTTTTCTTTAAGGGCGGCAGCCTTGGTCTTTGCGGCGTTTTCTTCTGCGGAGGCGAGGATCTTTCCTGCTTCTGTATGAGCGTCGGCCACTATCTTTTCTGCAGAATCGGCAATCTCAAGGTATCTGCCGTAGTTCTTTTTATACTGTTCCCAGCCCTGCTGGAGGAAGTTTATCTTTTCGTCCTTTTCCGCAATGGCCTTTTCTGCCTCGTCAAGCTTTGTTCTTACAAGGGAAGAGGTGTCCTGAGTTGCCTGAAGTGTGCAGATATTTTCTATCTGGGAGCGTATCTGTTCTTCCTGCTCGGATATTTTTGCCTTTGCCGCCTCAAGCTCTGCTGTAAGGGCGGCTATCTTCGCCTCGTATTCTTTCTTCTCTGCCTCTACGGTTTCGGGAGCGGGAAGGCTTGCCTTATTTTCGGTTTCAGCCTTATATGCTTCAAATTCCTTTGCAAGCTCGTCGTAAGCGGCAGTCTTTTCCTCAACGGCAAAGTTAAGGGAGTCGATAACGCCGTTAAGCTTTTCAACTTCCTGGGTCTTTGCTTCAAGGTCTGCGGCCAGGGAGTTCTTCTCCTGAATATCCGCGGCGCGGAGTTCGGTATTCTTTTTGTCGATTTCGGCAATATATGCCATTACGTCGTCACGGTTATAGCCGTTAAAGGGTGTCTCACGGAAAATCTTTTCTTTTGCCATTTTGTGTGGTCCTCCGTATTATGGTGTGTTAATATCTTTGTTCTGTTACAAGATTTATAAGTCCCGAATAAACAGATGCGGGATTTGATTTGAAATTTTTAACCATCATGTCAGCCTGAATGGCCGTGGGGGCGTAGAGGGTGAGGGTGAAGAGCTTTTCACCTCTGTCCGAAAGTCCCAGATTTACGTCAAAGCCGCCGTGAACCGACCTGCTTTCCTCGTAAAAGGCGGTAACGTCAAGCTCCCCGCGAAGCTTTTCCATTATGCCCACAGCTCTCTTTGCTATATCCTTCCTGAGAGAGATGGAGAGGTTGCCCTGAAGCTGCTCAACAATGAGCTTGCCCTCGTCGGAAATGTAGGTATAACCTACGCCGCCGTCCTCAAGAACGGTGAGAAGCTTTTCTTCACGGAGCTTTTCAAAGCTTTCGCGAACGTTAAGGTGCCCCAGCTTGTCGGTAGCCACCAGGTCGCACACGTCCTCGGGGGATATTCCTCGCCCTGCGGCGGATACGGTATAGAGAATGAGTATCCTCAAATCGCTCTCGTTCAAGCCAACACCTTCTTTTACTGAATATTCTACGCTTAATAATAACATATTTCGGGAGAAATTTCAACACTTTTTAACAAATGTTACGATTATATTTGATTTTCTCCCTTTGAAATGGGATAAAAGGGGAGTAAAACCCCTAAATGAACCTTTTCATACTAAAAATTCATAAACTTTACCGCCATACCCCTTGACAAAGACGGGTTTTTGTTGTAAAATGTGTTGGTATATAACTTTAATATGCAAGGTGCGTCCTTTCGCACCCCATTACACATAGACAAGGATGGTCAAACAAATGGCAAACAAAAACAATCAGTCCGAAAAGATCATGACCCCTGCGGTTATCGCAACCATGATCGTTTGCGGCATACTTCTTGTTGCTGTAATACTCTTCTCCGTTATCACCAGATCCAGCATGTACCTCAAGCAACAGCAGGCTGTTAAGGTTGGAGATGACGTTGTGAATTCCGTTGAATACGGCTATTTCTACACCAGCGTTTACAACAACTTCATAAGCACCTATAGCAATTATCTTTCCTATATCGGTTACGATAGCCAGCGTCTTCCCGCAGCTCAGACTACAAAGTACGGCGATCAGACTTGGGTAGAATACTTTACCGAGCAGGCTTCTGCCGCAGCAGTACAGCAGTCCATTATGGTTCAAGAAGGCAAAAAGGCAGGCTTTGCCTGTGATGAAGCTGCTCAGGAAGAGTACGTTAATTCTGCAATTTCTCAGATAGAAACCTATGCTGCTCTTTACGGCTACTCCCCTTCCAAGTATCTTGAAACTATGTATGGCGACGGTATGGATCTTGAAACCTTCTGCCAGTGCCTTGCAGATGAATACTATGCTTCGGAATACGCTAACCACGTTTACGAAAACATCGAAGTAAGCGACGAAGAGGCTGAAGAATACAAGAACGAAAATCTTGCAACCTTCACCACCTTTGACGGCAGACTTTACACCTACGCTTTCAAGGCTAACGACGAAGAAAGCAAGGCCGAAGCTCTTAACAAGGTTAACGCTCTCGTAGCAGCCGCTACTTCTTCCGAGGCTTTCGAGCAGTTCGTTCAGGATGAGCTTGCAGCTAAAGAAGCTGAAAAGGAAACCGAGGACGAAACCGAAGAAGATACCGATAAGGAAACCGAAAAGAAGGACCTTACCGCTGTTAACGGCGTTTACGTAAGCTCTTATGCAGAGGATGTTCAGGAATGGCTCCTCAGCGAAGAAAGAGTTGCCGGTGACGTTGAATACTTCGAAGGCACAAATAAATACACCGTTGTATATTACGACAGCACAGAACTTAAGGATTACAACCTCAGAGATATTGAATTCGCATTCGTAGCTATAGAAACTACCGAAGACGATAAGGATACCGAAGAGGATGAGTCCGCAGGTAACATAAAGAAAAAGGAAGAAGCTCTTGCAAAGGCTCAGTCTTTCCTTGACGAGTTCAAGGCAGGCGAACAGACCGCAGAAGCTTTCAACGCTCTCGGAAAAGCTAAGACTGAAGGCGAAGATGCTCCTCTTGACGCAGCTAATTCTTCTGAAGCTGTTACAAATGAGGGTAATAACCCCGAAATCGAGGAATGGCTCTTTGACGAAGCTCGTCAGGTTGGCGACGTTGAAATAATCGAGGCTGAAGAAGGCTACTACGTTGTATACTACGCTGCTGAAAACGAACCCTTGTGGAAGGTTTCCTCTACCGCAAGCGTTCAGGGCGAAAAGTATAACGAAATGTATGAAGGCCTTGTAGAAACCTACGGCGTTATCTATAACGAGCAGGCTATTGACAAAGCTACTTTCTAATCATTAGACCGAAATTTGGGTTGCTGCGTAATGCGGCAACCCGTTTTTTGTTTTATTTTTAATGGGTTTTCGATAAAAATTCATATTTATGGGTTGAGAAAGCCAATTCTTTATGATATAATTAATTATTAATGTATAAACACACATTCTGCACACACAGACACGAAAGGTCGAATCTTTTATGAGCAAGACGTATATTCCCGAGGGATACAGCTCGTCCCTTACCCTATATCAGACCCAGGATGCCATAGGCCTGATGAAAAAGCTTTTTGAGGAGCAACTAAAAAAGGAGCTTAATCTCATCCGAGTATCAGCCCCTCTTTTCGTTCGTCCCTCATCGGGTCTTAACGACGACCTTAACGGAATAGAAAGAGCCGTTGAGTTCGATATAAAGGAAACGGGTGAAAACGTTGCTATCGTTCACTCTCTCGCAAAATGGAAGAGAATGGCTCTCTGGAAATACGACTTCCACCCCGGAAAAGGCCTTTATACCGATATGAACGCTATCCGCAGGGACGAGGAGATGGACAATATCCACTCCCTCTATGTTGACCAGTGGGACTGGGAAAAGGTTATTCTTCCCGAGGATAGAAATATTGAGTACCTCAAGGATACCGTTACAAGGATAGTAAGAGCTATCTGCAATACCCTTGACCAGCTTAAAAAGAAGTTCTCCAAAATAGACGTGGAGCTTAACCCCAACGTTAAGTTCATCACCACCCAGGAGCTTGAGGATATGTATCCTGACAAGACTCCCAAGGAAAGGGAACATCTCATCGCCGAGAAGTACGGTACCGTATTTCTTATGCAGATAGGCGACGTTCTCAAAAGTGGCTCAAAGCACGACGGCAGAGCCCCCGACTACGACGACTGGTCCTTGAACGGAGATATTCTTTTCTACAACCCCGTACTTAAGAGGTCCTTTGAAATATCCTCCATGGGTATTCGAGTTGATGCCGAAGCCCTTGCTTCTCAGCTTAAAAAGGCGGGCTGTGAGGACAGACGTGAGCTTACCTTCCACAAAATGCTCCTTGACGGCACCCTGCCTCTGGCTATCGGCGGAGGTATCGGTCAGTCAAGACTTTCAATGCTTCTTCTCGGCAAGGCTCACATAGGCGAGGTTCAGGTTTCTGTCTGGGATGAGGAAACCGAGCGCGAGTGCAAAGAAGCAGGCATAGTACTTCTCTAAAATCAAAGCAGTGAAGGGAACAAATATTATGAACGTACCTGAAATATTCGGTTCTATGGTCTTTAACGAGCAGGCTATGAAGGCCCGCTTGCCCGAGGACGCATACATAGCCCTTAAACGTACAATAGAAGAAGGCAAAAGACTTGATATCGGTCTGGCTGGAGTAATCGCCGACGCTATGAAGGAATGGGCAATAGAAAAGGGTGTGACCCATTATACCCATTGGTTCCAGCCCCTTACGGGTGTTACTGCCGAAAAGCACGACAGCTTTATATCTCCCGTTGCCGACGGCGGCGTTATAATGGAGTTTTCGGGCAAGGCTCTTGTAAAGGGCGAGTCCGACGCGTCTTCCTTCCCCTCAGGCGGCCTCCGCGCTACCTTTGAGGCAAGAGGATATACCGCTTGGGACCCCACGTCCTATGCCTTTGTAAAGGAAAACACCCTTTACATACCCACCGCCTTCTGCTCCTACGGCGGAGAATCCCTTGACAAAAAGACCCCCCTTATGAGGTCTTTGGAATTTTTGAATAAGCAGACCCTCCGTGTTCTCAAGCTCTTCGGAATGACCGACGTTAAAAAGGTCACCACCACTGTTGGCGGCGAGCAGGAGTACTTCCTTATAGATAAAGAAAAATATAAAGCCCGTCCCGACCTCGTTTACACGGGCAGAACCCTTTTCGGCGCTATGCCCCCCAAGGGACAGGAGGTTGAGCATCACTATTACGGCTCCATCCGTCCCCGCGTTAAGGCATATATGAAGGAGCTTGACGAAGAGCTCTGGAAGTTGGGCGTTTACGCAAAGACCGAGCATAACGAGGCCGCTCCCTCACAGCACGAGCTTGCCCCTGTATTCTGCTCTGCCAACCTTGCCACCGACCAGAACCAGCTCATTATGGAAACCATGAAGAGGGTTGCAGAAAAGCACGATTTTGCCTGTCTTCTCCACGAAAAACCCTTCAAGGGCATAAACGGAAGCGGTAAGCATAACAACTGGTCGGTATCCACAAACACCGGCGAAAATCTTTTCGACCCCGGTGACGGTTCCCCCTCGGGCAACCTGAGATTCCTTCTTTTCCTTACCGCCGTTATCAAGGCTGTTGACGAGTATCAGGAGATGCTCCGTGCATCCGTTGCCTCTGCGGGTAACGACCACCGTCTGGGTGCCTCCGAGGCTCCTCCCGCCATACTCTCCATATACCTTGGCGAAGAGCTTGAGTCGGTTGTGGATTCTATTATAAACGGACAGAGATTTAACACCGTTGAGCCCTCTGTTATGGGTATCGGCGTTCACGTTCTTCCCAAGCTTCCCAAGGATACCACCGACAGAAACAGAACCTCTCCCATTGCCTTTACGGGTAACAAGTTTGAGTTCCGTATGCCCGGCTCTTCCTTCTCTCTTGCAGACCCCAACATCGTTCTCAATACCGCCGTTGCAAAGGAGCTTATGGCCTTTGCCGACGAGCTTGAGGGCTCAAAGGATATCCCCGTATCCGTGGCAAAGCTTATAAAGAGAGAGCTTACCGCCCACAGAAGAATCATATTCAACGGCAACAACTACTCCGATGAGTGGGTCAAGGAAGCCGAAAGAAGAGGCCTTTCCAATATCAGAAGCACCGACGAGGCCCTGAAGAGCTACGTTGACGAAAAGAATATCAAGCTCTTTACCGAAAGCAAGATATTCACCGAGACCGAGCTCCGTTCAAGATACTCCATTCTTCTGGAGACCTATTATAAGCTTGTTCATATAGAAGCCGTTACCATGCTCAAAATGGTTCGTAAGGACATTCTGCCCTCGGCTATGAATTACAGACGTAGCGTGGCAAAGACCATAGCCCTTTCAAAGGAAGCCTGCGGCGACCTTTGCTATGCGGATAAAGACCTTCTTGCCCTTCTTACCAAGCTCAGCGACAGCGTTTATTCCGAGGCCGCCGACCTTGAAGCCGCCGTAGACGGTGCGAAAAAGGTAACCGGCGAGCAGGAACTTGCAACCTATTACAGAGAAAAGGTTCTTCCCGAAATGGAAGAGCTGCGAGTTGCCGCCGACAAGCTTGAAGAACAGATGGCTAAAGAATATCTGCCCTATCCCACCTATGGAGATATGATATACGATATATAAGACATTACATAGAGAAGCCCCGTAATTTTTATCGGGGCTTTTCGGTTATATATATGGAGGATCAAAATGGCGAAAAAAGGAAGAAATAAGGGTAACGTCAGGGCTGTCGTTATGATGTTGTCGTTGGTGGCCCTTTTAATAACGAGGCTTATCCCCGGGGACGTAATGACTGTAATTTATACCCTTATTTGCGCAGGCATTATCCTGTGGTCATGGTTGCCTGCAAGCAAGATACTCCTACCTGAAAAGATAGTAATAACCTGGTCTGTGGCCGCTCTCGGTGTCGCAAGCTTTTTGTCTTACAGATGGTTGATGATAATTTATATTCTCTTGTCTTTTATCGTAGTTCTGTATTTGATTCTCCGCTTTGCTTATTTTAAAAACGAAGATCTAGACATAAGCGTTTTAGCTTTAGAGGCTGTCTACTTATGGCTGAATCTTATTATACTTGCTATCAAATATAGCTTTGTGTCCTTCCCTTGGTTGTTCTTAGGGATAACTCTTGGTGTATCCGCAGGTATATGCCTTCTCTTTTTCTTAGCTTTTCGAACAGCAGATTGGAGGAAGAAGCGTGATCTTGTATGGTCGGTAATTTTAGTGTTCTTTATGGTGGCTGTGTCCGTCTTTTGTTTTGTCTGCCATTTGAACTACGCTTTGGATTTTAACGGCGCTGCAGAGCAAAAGTGGGCGGTGATCGTTGATAAGGACATTAATTTCGGCGGGAGCAGAGGTGTTACCACATACGAGTTTGAGCTTGTTCTGGACGGTGAGGAAGTGGATTTGAAAGTTTCCCGCAGTGAATACAGACATTACGAAATAGGAGATCATTATCCCGTTAATTTCTATAACGGCGCCTTTAACGTACCCTTCTATCTTTCGGGAAACCACGATTATGAATAAAATAATAAGACCGCCGAAAAGCTCGGCGGTCTTGTCTTTTGTATAGGGTTATTAGTTTGCGGCGATATATGCCGTAAGTACCTGAAGAGTAAACCATACTCCCAGCATAATTGAAAAGGCTATGGAGACGATGGAAAACACTCTCATTATTTTTGCGTATTGAGGCTTGTCCGACCTTTCAGCACCACAGCCCAGATTGTAAATCACCAACCCCAGTACGAAAATGCAGAGCATTATAACGTAGCCCCAAAAGATATTTACCATATCTATCATAAAGGCCGCCCCCTGATAAAGGGAGTTTAAGGCAAGCTCAAAGGGGTCTACCACGTAGAACCAAAGGGTTATTGCCATTATTATAAGCTGTATTGCGGAAAGAAAGATTCCCGCCCGCAGGGGCTTGTTGTAAAGATTGTCTATCTGGCTTGTCATGGTTTTCCTCTATCTGTGTTTGAGGGTGCGTATTTTCAGAGTAAAGCAACCGCTTTCCTCGCATGCATCCTTGAGTACCTGTAATATTATCTCTCCTCTGCCACCGTAGGCTGAAGAGAAGTCCGCGTCCTTGATGTATATGCGGAACTTTGGGCGGGGCTCTGTAAGAAGGTCGTAAAGAGCGTCCAGATTATTTCCAAAGTCGCCTTTATATTTCAGCCCGTCCAGAAGCCTTTTGTAAAAGTCAAGCTCGGTGGGGGAGTTTTTCTTTGTGAAGGTCAGGGTCATTGTTTCACGCCGTCCTTATATAAAAGGGTAAAGGTTTCGTAGTGGTCGGCGGTGTAGTATATAAGGCCGTCGTTTGAGTAGACTATCCTTTCGCTTCCTCTGTATCCGCCGTCATAGTTTATATCGCACTCGTAATATTTTCGTCCGCTTGCCTTGGGAAGTCGTCCTTCGTAGTTGCCGAAGTTGTCACCGCCTATGCTTTTGCCGGGAGCAACGTTCCAAAGATTACCCTGGGCGCTGTTCCAGCCAAGGTCACGGGCTTGGGATTTGGTTATATAGTTTGAGGGGAGCTTTCCGAACTCGTTAAGGTATGCGGCCACCTCGTCCTTTGAGGTATAGGTGCCGTCTTCCCGTATGGTGCCGTCCTTGGTATCATTTTCCGAGGGAGGAGCCTGGGGTTGGTTTCCCCCTTCGTCATCCAAGTCTGTAAAATAGGTTTGTTCGCTGTCGAGTATAAAATCGACTACGTCAAAAAGCTCTTCTGCAATATCTCCGCATCCCGCAAAAAGGGAGAGGGAAAGAATGGCCGCAAGAATCAGAGCCAATATTTTAGTGAATTTTTTCATTTTTTATTATCCTTTTAACGTTTTGCCATATGCCATTATTATACTTTAGAAAATAGCCCCTGTCAAGGCAAAGAGGGCGGAAATGGAGGAAATTTCTGTTATTGTTCGTATTTTAGCAGGGCTTTGCCCCTTTACTTTAATCTGGAAATGTGCTAAAATGTATCTGTATTATATTATCGGACGGAGAAGCAGACATGAAAATAACCGAGATAGAAAAAATAAAGGCAGGACAGGGCAGACGTGCCGTGTCCTTTGAAATATTTCCGCCCAAGGGGGACTTGTCGGTTAATAGCCTTCGTCAGACCCTTGACGAGCTCAAGACACTCTCTCCCGATTACATAAGCGTTACCTATTCTGCGGGCGGAAGCGGGAATTCCCAAAAGACCGCCGAGCTCTCGGCTATGATCAAGAGGGATTACGGCATTGAAAGTATGGCTCATCTTACCTGCATAAACTCCGACATAGAGGACGTAAAGGCCCAGCTTAAGGTGCTAAAGGCTTCCGGCGTGGATAACGTTCTTGCTCTTCGCGGCGACCTGGTGGAGGGCGGAATGAGGGGACAGCTTGCTCATGCCACCGACCTTATACCATATATCAAGGATGCGGGACTCTGTGTTTCCGCCGCCTGCTATCCCGAAGGCCACGTGGAAAGCCAATCTCCCGAAAGAGATATATATTATATGAGAAGAAAGGAAGCCCTTGGCGCGGAGCACTTTGTTTCCCAGCTCTTCTTCTCCAACGAGAACTTCTATAACTTTATTAACCGTGTCCGTCAGGTGGGGGTAAAGTCCTCGGTTTCTGCGGGTATAATGCCTATTTTGAGTAAAAGTCAGGTTACCCGAATGATATTTACCTGCGGCGCATCCCTTCCCGCGGAGATAGTAAGAATCCTCTACAAGTATGAAAACGACCCCGAGGGACTCCGTAATGCGGGCATAGAATACGCCGCCCGTCAGATATGCGGACTTTTGGAAAACACCGACTGCCCCATACACATCTATACCATGAACAAACCCGATATTGCTTGGTCAATACTCCAAATCATAAAAGAAAGCGGACTTGATTTTTAATGGGAACGAAAAAGCTTTTTTATAACCAAAGACCTTTGATATTTGACGGTGCTATGGGTACCCTTCTTCAGAGAAGGGGGCTTAAAACGGGAGTTATTCCCGAAGTTCTTAATCTGACTCACCCCGAAATAATATCATCCATACATAAAGATTACGTCAAGGCAGGCGCCGACGTTATAACCGCCAACACCTTTGGGGCAAACGCCCACAAGCTTGGCAAGCTTGCTACCCCCGACGAGGTGATTTCTGCCGCTATAAAATTAGCGAAGGATGCTTGCGAGGGTGGTTCATGCAGAGTTGCCCTTGACGTAGGCCCTATCGGTATGCTTTTGGAACCCATGGGTACCCTTTCCTTTGATGAGGCCTACGGCCTTTTTAAGGAGCAGATGATTGCAGGACAAAATGCGGGCGCCGATATAATAATAATCGAAACCATGTCGGATATGCTGGAATCAAAGGCCGCCGTTCTTGCCGCAAAGGAGAACACCGACCTTCCCATAATCCTCTCCATGTCCTTTAACGCCGATTGCCGCACCTTTATGGGCGTGGATGCGGTTACCGCCGCGGTTACTGCTTCCTCTTGGGGTATAGACTGCTTTGGGGTAAACTGCTCCTTCGGCCCCCAGACCCTTATGCCCACGGTGGAAAAGATACTTGAGTATTCCTCTCTCCCCGTTATCGTTCAGGCAAATGCGGGGCTACCCTGCGTTGTGAATGGGGAAACTGTCTACTCAGTAGAGGCAGACGAGTACGCCGAGTATATAGAAAAGATGCTTGAAATGGGGGTATCCGTGGTTGGCGGATGCTGTGGCACTGACCCCTCTTATATAGAAAAAATAGCAACTCTTACCAAGAATGTTGTTCGTAAAGAAAGAGATATAAAGCCCCTTACCGCCTTTACGGGAAGTAGGTTTACAGCCTTTATAGACGGAAACGTTTCCGTTATAGGCGAAAGGATAAATCCCACGGGTAAAAAGGCCATGCAGGCCGCCCTTAGGGCAGGGGATATGGGCTATGTTGCCGACGAGGCCGTGGCTCAGGAAGAGGCGGG
The DNA here is from genome assembly GCA_045542755.1 of Eubacteriales bacterium. Lineage (GTDB taxonomy): Bacteria > Bacillota > Clostridia > Oscillospirales > UBA644 > JAZQLP01. The sequence continues at coordinate 11,539 of JAZQLP010000117.1, read as the reverse complement.
CGCCGCTATGCTTGACGTCAACGGCGGCCTTCCAGATATTGACGAACCTTCCACCCTTCTTAAAATGATAAAGACGGTGCAGGGCGTTTCTGGGCTGCCCTTGGTAATAGACAGCTCCGACCCCGTTGCCGTAGAAGCCGCCGTAAGAAGATGTAACGGTAAGCCGGTTATAAATTCCGTAAACGGCTCGGAAGAGAGCCTTTCGGCTATTATTCCCATAGCCGCAAAATACGGAACAGGGCTTATCTGTCTTACCCTTGACGAAAAGGGTATACCCAAAACCGCAGAAGAGAGGCTTGAAATAGCCCATAGGATATACACCAGAGCCATAGGCGCTGGAATCAAAAAGGAAAACCTTCTCTTTGACCTCCTTACCCTGACGGCCTCCACTTCTCAGGATATCCTTCTTGAAAGTCTTGAAGGAATAAGGCTGGTAAAGGAGAGATACGGAGTAAAGACCGTTCTTGGGGTGAGCAACGTATCCTTCGGACTTCCTTCAAGACCCAAGCTCAACTCCGCCTTTTTGTTGGCGGCTCTTGGGGCGGGGCTTGATGCGCCCATTCTCAACCCTCTGTCGGAGGACTATGCAGATACCCTTCGTCTGTTCAGAGTTCTCAACGGTGAGGATAAGGGGGCGGCCGCATATATAGAATACGAAAACACCCACCAAAAGGTGGTTCAGACGGTGGAAAAGGAAGCTTCTTCCCCCACTACCGAGGCTGAAAACGAGTACGCTCCCCTTATAAAGGGTGTTATTCACGGCCAGACCGAGCTTTGTGCAAAGCTCACCGCCGAGCTTTTAAAGACCCATAACCCCCTTGATATAATCAACTCGGCCTTTATACCCGCACTTGACAAGGTTGGCGAGGATTTTGAGACGGGCAGACTTTTTATCCCCCAGCTTATGGCCTCTGCCGATGCTGTAAAGGTTGGATTTGACCTCCTTAAGTCCTCGGGCGAAGCCCCCACCGAGAGCCGAGGTAAGATACTTATGGCCACCGTAAAGGGGGACGTTCACGATATAGGCAAGAACATCGTCAAGATGCTTTTGAGCAACTACGGATACGAGGTCATTGACCTTGGCAAGGACGTGGAGCCCTCGGAAATAGTTGAGGCTGTAAAGACCCACGGGATAAAGCTCGTTGGATTGAGTGCCCTTATGACCACCACCGTTAAAAATATGAAGGTCACAATAGACGCCCTTAAAGAGGCGGGATGTGACTGCAAGGTTATGGTGGGCGGCGCGGTGCTTACCCCCGAATATGCAAACCAGGTGGGAGCAGACTTTTACGCAAAGGATGCCTCCGAGGCAGTAAAAATAGCATTAAAGGTAATAGTATAAGACAAAAAAAGACCGTTCCCAAGTGGGGAACGGTCTTTCTGTATCTTTTTTAATCAGGTCCAGAGTTCTTTTATTGCCAGAGCGTAGATTTTTGCAAGGTTGACATAGGCATCAATGGAGATGTATTCATCAATACCGTGGAGTCCGCCGCCCTGAGAGGGATCCTCCTCGTCAATGGGGCCAAAGGCCACGCCCTTGCCACCGAAGGCCTTGGCGTAGGTACAGCCTCTCGCGGTAAGACATTCGCACTTTTTGCCCGTTATGTCGGTAAAGCATTTTGCAAGCTTCTGTAAAAACTCACATTCGGGGTCCATATAGGTGCTTTCTTCAAGCTGTCCAAGCTCAAGCTCTGCTCCCGTTTCCTTGGCAAAGGCCTCAAGGCCTGCCTTTACGGTCTGCACGGATTTTGTTACGGGAACTCTTATATCAAAGCTGTAAAAGCCCTTCTTTGTGGCGGCGGAGTATTCAACCATGCCCACGTTGAGGGAAAGGTCACCCGTCTGAGCGTCGTTGCAGGCAATTCCTATGCGGAGACCCTTTGTGTCACCCACGAACCACTGAAGGCCGAAGGCCACGAAATCGTTTTCTTCGCCTGCTCTCTCGTAAAGGCCGCCAAGGAGACGGAGCATTGAGAATGCGGCGTTAACGCCCTGGTCAGGCACCGAGCCGTGGGCGGATTTACCGAAGGTGGTAAGGGTGAGGGTGTTACCCTCAAGGGAGTATTCAAGGCTTTCGCTACCGGTTTTTGCCAGCATATAGTTCTTTACGTCCTGAATAAAGTCGTCGCTTACCCTGAGGACGGCGGTGCAGAGGTCGGGAACGCAGTTGTAGGCTCTGCCGGCGGAGAAGGATTCTATAACAAGACGGGTATTAAAGCTCGTTTCTTTTAGGTGGAACTTGCCGAAGGAAATGCCAACCTCGGCGTTGATGATGGGGAAGCTGCTGTCGGGGGTAAGACCGTAGTCGGGGAGACCGTTCTTTGCAACGTACTCGCGTAGGTCGCTCATGGAGGTTTCCTCACATCCGCCCGCAATAAGGCGGATCTCTGCCTTGGGATAAAGGCCCAGGTCCTTTATTGCCTTGAGGGCGTAGAGAACTGCAAGGGCAGGTCCTTTGTTGTCAATTACTCCTCTGCCGTAGAGCTTTCCGTCGCGGATGGAGAGTGTGTAGGGGTCGGTGGTCCAGCCGTCGCCCGTAGGAACTACGTCAAGGTGATTTGCGATATAGACCTTTTTGGGATGTTTTCCTTCGCCGCCGAATCTTACCTCGGCGCATTTTCCGAGATTTTTGGCTTCAAACCCCATACTTTTAGCCAGCTCAACGTAGTAGTTGAGAGCGTTGTTTACCTCGGGACCGCAGGGGAGGGGGCCGTCGTTTTCAACGGCGATACTGGGGAATCTGACAAGCTCTATGAGCTTATCTATCATTTCGTTTTTTCTTATATCGATGTAATCGTTAAGCATTAAAGCACACCCTTATATTTAAGATAGTTTTGATATTTTTCGTTCCATTCTTCCCCGTTTTCGGGCAGATATGTTTCCAGCTTTTCGGTCTGAATGGTTCGCGCCTCGGCAACGTTCCTGACCTCACCCTTTGCCATAAGCTGAATGGTGATGTTGCCCGTTGCGGTGGCCTCTATGGGACCCACCACGACCCTCTTGCCCGTGGCGTTGGCAGTAAATCTGCAGAGGTTCTTATCCTTTACGCCGCCGCCGATAAGGTGAACGGTATCAAGGGTATAGCCCAGAATACTTTCAAGGGCCTCTATATAATATCTGTACGTGAGAGCAAGGCTTTCAAGAATACAGAGGGCTGTCTGCCCCTTTGTCTGAAGGGGTGTCTGGCCTGTTTTTTCAAGGAACTCGTTAATTCTTGCAGGAAGGTTGCCGGGCTGGGAGAAGGGAGCGTAGTCTGGGTCTATGTAAACGTTTGCAGACTTTTCGGTAAGGAGCATATTATCTATGTCCTTAAACGATACGTCGCAGCCCTCTCTGTTCCACTGGCGGCGGGTCTCCTGCAAAAGCCAGAGGCCACAGATGTTTTTAAGAAGCTCTATCTTACCCTCTGCTCCGCCTTCGTTGGTGAAGTTTTCGGCAAAGCTTCTTTCGTTTATAAGGGGCTCTGCAAGCTCGGTGCCAAGCAGCGACCAGGTACCGCAGGAGATAAAGCAGGCTTTTTCGTCCTCTCTTATGGGGGTTGCCGCAATGGCGGCCGCAGTATCGTGGGACGCGGTGGCAATAACGTCGGCTCTTGCAATACCGAATTCGTCGGCAAGCTCCTTGCTGAGCTTTCCTCTTACGGCGCCGGGCATAACTATTTCGGGAAGGATAGAGGGGTCAAGACCAAGGTCGGAAAGCATCTCCTCATCAAATTTTCTCTCCCTTGCGTTAAGCATCTGGGAGGTGGAGGCGATGGTGTATTCCACGTTCTTTTCTCCCGTAAGGAAGTAGGACAGAAGGTCGGGCATAAAGAGAAGGGTCTTGGCTCTCTCCAGAAGCTCGGGCCTTTTTTCTTTAAGGGAGCAGAGCTGGAAGAGGGTGTTTATGTTCATAAACTCAATACCGGTCTTGTCGTACATCTTCTGTTTGTCGTAGATCTTGAAGACCTTTTCGGGCATACCTATGGAGTGGGTATCGCGGTAGTGAATGGGGTTATCCAGGAGTCGGCCGTCCTTATCAAGAAGACCGAAGTCAACGCCCCAGGTATCTATGGCTATGGTGTCTATGTCCGAATGCCCCATGGCAACGCATTTTGCAAAGCTCTGCTTCATTTCAAAAAACAGTCTTAATACGTCCCAGTAGAAGGTGCCGTTCAGGGTGACGGGGTCGTTTGAAAAACGGTGGATCTCCTCCGTTTTAAGCTCTTTGCCGTCGTATATGCCGAGGATAGCGCGTCCCGAGGAGGCGCCGAAGTCAAAGGCCAATGCTTTCATTGAGATCTCTGTCCTTTCGCGAGAAATAATATTTATAATGTTATTTTACTATATCAAACGGCTTTTTTCAAGATATATTTTGTGAACTATTGCGGATTTGTATAAATTTGGCCCTATCGGAAAATAATATCAAAGAAAATATAAAGAAAAGAGATGTGGTTACATGAAAAAAGTAATTTCAATATTCACCCTTATCTGCATTTGTCTTGGACTTGTGTGGGGAGGCTTCTTTTCAAGGGCGGCGGCCGCTGACGGAGGGGGGACCTCTGCTGCCGTTACCGACGGCGAGGCTCTCCTTGAATATCTTGAAGCCATGCGTTTAGGTGAAGAGGCCGAGGTTCCCGACGTCGCTGCCCCAACCTTTGATTACAACGTAAGGTCTGCCGTACTCATGGAGGCTGAAACGGGCACCGTGCTCTTTAATTACAGCGGGGATGAGAAGAATTACCCTGCCAGTGTGACAAAGGTTATGACCATGCTCCTTATTATGGAGGCCATTGACAGTGGGAAGATAACCGAAAACGACGAGGTGACCGCTTCTGAACACGCGGTGAGTATGGGCGGTACCCAGATATATCTTGAGGTGGGGGAAACCATGACCGTCAGGGAGCTTCTTTTGGCGGTGGCCGTACCCAGCGCCAACGATGCGGCGGGGGCTCTTGCCGAATACGTGGCGGGGAGCGAGGAGGAGTTTGTTCGTCGAATGAACCAAAGGGCTTCCGAGCTCGGTATGACAGGTACGAATTTTACCAACGCCACGGGGCTTTTTGACGACGATAACCATTACACCACCGCCCACGATATAGCCCTTATGACGGCGGAGCTTTTAAAGTATAAAAAGATATTTGATTATACCACAGTTTGGATGGACAGCCTTCGTGAAGGAAAGTTTGGACTTGCCAATACCAACAAGATGCTTCGAACCTACGCGGGAATGAACGGTATGAAGACGGGATACACCTCAAAGTCCCTCTATTGCTTTAGCGGTACCGCTGAGAGAAACGGTATGACCCTTATCGTAACCATAATGGGAGCAGTTACGTCCGAGGAGAGATTCAAGGCCTCTGCCGCCCTTCTTGATTACGGATTTGCCTCCTACTCCATGGCGGGTAGCGAAGAGGAGGATCTGCCTCTCATTACCGTTAAAAAAGGCAAACTTCCCACCGCCGAGGTGGAGTGTGACAACGGCTTCCGTATAGTGGTCCCCAAGGGCTACGAGAAGAAGCTGGAGGTGTCCGTTACCCTGGCCGATGAGATCACCGCCCCAGCTCAAAAGGGAGAACAGGTTGGCCTTTTGACCTATAAGCTTGAGGGCAAGACCGTAAAGACCTTCCCCATAGTTTTAAAGGCTGACGTGGAAAAAGCAGGCGTAATTGATTATTTTAAAAGATTTTTCGGAAAATTAGTATAAATTCCCCTTGACACCATATCACATCTTGTGTTATAATATGACCATGAGATGTGATATGGTGGTTTTTTTATGATTACTTACGTTATAGAACCCTCTCTGAACGGAATACTTGCCGCTTTTTATCGGTGCTGTAAGGATAAAGTGGTGCCCGACCGCCTTGTGTGGGAGTATGAGATGCAGACCTGTCTTGAGGAGCAGGTTGTCTATCCTATTCTGGGGGAAGAGCACAGAGGGCGGATACTTATATGGTTTGAAAACCTTTGCGGCCGCGAAGCCTTTGAAGACCTCATTATGGCTGCAGATTCGGGAGAGCCCGAAAAGTACGGAGTTATACTGAAATTTTTGCTTCTGGTCTACAAGTACGGCGGCAGAACCAAGGAGATGAAAAATCTTCCCGTGGTTATTGAGTACGACAGGCTCGCCCGCAGGGTTTGGTATGAGTTTTCCCGTCTGGCGGGATTTGTCAGGTTCAAGGAAGTGGCGGAGCTTGATTCGGAAAGGGGCAAGGCCTTTGATCTGCTTTACGGCGCTTACAGGTCGGACAGTGATATTCTTTACCGTTTGGCTATGTACTTTGCCGACAGAAACGGCAGTACACCCTTCGTCCTTCACGACGTGGGCAGGGAGTACGCAATGCTTTATAACGGCGAGGCTATGATGAAGATACGTCTGGCCAAGGAAATCGAGATGCAGATAGGGGCAGGAGAGAAGAGCTACGACGCCATGTTCCACCTATATATAAAGAAAATAGCCATTGAGGCCAGGGAGAACTCCCGCCTTCAAAGACAGTTTCTGCCCGTGCGATATAGGGATATGATGAACGAATTTCATCCTTTGGATGGCTAAAAGGGAGAAAAATGAAAAGTTCGGAAAGATTTTACAAATAAATTTTTACCCACAATTTGTTGGAAAAGGGACGAAATAGGGCGGGTAAATACACAATATCTTGTGGCGCGTCCTTTGATTTTCCTGTATATGGAGAGATTTTTTTACGGAACTTTAAAAATGACACAAAGTCGTAACAAATATAGTATATAATGTAAAGCGTAAAGAACTCTATGCGCGTGTTGTACATAAGGTTCTTTTTGGTTGCAGGGCCTTACGGCACGCATACGGAGCGGCTCTGCCCGACACACACATATTAAATTAACGTCCTCAATAGGAAGGACGAGAAAAGGAGTTTTTCAAATGAAAACTTTTAAGAGAATTATGGCTTTCGTTATGACTGCCGCACTTGTGTTCTCTGTATGCGCAAGCATGTTCTCCTTCAACGCTGCAACTACCGAAGAAGAGAACAAGACCCTTTCTTGGGAAGAAGCATATCGCATCGTCGCTATGATCTCCGGCGAAACCGATATGAACAAATGGGACGCAGAAGACAGAAATCTTTTCTACGGCCTTATGTTCGGTACTCTCGATTATTACGAAGGCTACCTCCCCGGTGTTAGCGTAAGCAATCTCCAGATTACCGCAAAGGTTAACGAAAAGTACGCTACCTTCATCGCTCCCCAGACCTGGTGGCTCGGCGACGTTACCTACCAGTGGCAGACCTGGACTCAGTCTTACTACGGTTACGGCACTTGGACCGACATAGAAGGCGAGACCAACCCCACCCTTATTGTTACTTCCCCCAAAAACGATGCTAAGTACAGAGTAGTTCTCACTACCCCTGACGGTGCTTCCATCGCTACTCAGGCATATGCTATTTCCGGTCTCAAGGATGTTGCTGCTCCCGAAGTAGTTGTTAAGGGCTCTGCTGTCGGCCAGCTCTTCAGAGTATACGTTACCGTTTCCGATGCTTCCGGCATTGCAGTTTTCAAAATTGACGGCGAATCCCAGCTTGGAGATAAGTCTATTCCCAAGACTGCCAGCGCAGGCTTCTATATGAAGAAGACCGATCTCGTTAAGATTGAAATTGAAGACACTGAAGGCAATAAGGGTACCGTCCTCGTTTACGTAAACGAAGGTGAAGTTAAGACTTCCCAGGATTGGTTTACCGGCGGTGATATCGGCTATAACCCCGATTACAGCATCACCTTCCCCACCTACTCCAGCCTCACCCCCACCCTTAAGTCCCACACTGCTAAAGAAGCCGTTATCGTAGGTGCAGACATTAAGAATATGTCCTCCTTAATGCTCGCTTTCCAGTGGCAGACCAAGGTTGGCAATGCTTGGACCAACGTTAAGGGTGCTACTTCCAGAACCCTTACTGTAAAGGATCCCGTTGAAGGCGCTTCTTACAGACTCGTTTACACTTCCCGTTATGACGGTAAGTTCGTATATTCTCCCGTAATCACCATCCCCGCTCTTACCGTTGAAGAAGAGCCCAAGGATGAGCCTATCGTTGATAAGAACTTCTCTGTAGACGATATCGTTGTTGCCGGTATAGTTGAAAAGGCTACCGTAGGCGATGCTCTCGTTCTCGTTCCCAACCCCGTTGACGGCACTTGGGTTTACGACAAGGCATATTTCTCCGGTCTTACCGAAGGTATCACCGTTCTCGAAGCTCTTAAGGAAGGCGTTACCGTTCTTAAGTATCAGGTTGAACGTAACGGCAAGACTTACGAAAAGGCATTCATCGTTGTTATCGAGGCAGCTGAGGTTATTCCCGAAGTTGGCACCAGCGACAACTAATATTGACGTTATCTAATTTAAAAGACGACTCCGAATCGGAGTCGTCTTTTTTTTGCATTTGTGAGTCTATTTCCCCCTGCTGAAAACGTGTCTGCCTATGGTGGTGACTATGGGCAGGGTTCGTATCCATTGGTTAGTGGCAGTTTTTGGGTTGTAGTAATAGATGCAGCCACCCGTGGGGTCCCAGCCGTTCAGCGCATCTCTTGCGGCTTTGTAAGCCGAGTCGGCCACAGGCTCGTTAAACTGCCCGTCGTATAGGGCCGAAAAGGCTCCGCTCTGATAAAGCACTCCCGAAATGGTGTTTGGGAATGAGGGATGACGGACCCTGTTGAGTATAACCGCCCCTACCGCCACCTGCCCCACGTAGGGTTCGCCTCTGGCCTCTGCGGATATCATTCGGGCAAGGAGATTTAAGTCGCTTTGTGACACGCTTGAAGAGGAAGAGGACGAGGATGTTGAGATTCCCATGGCTCGGAGGGTATTTGGGCCTGCGATACCGTCAACGGTAAGCCCGTTTTTCTTCTGAAAGGCCTTTACTGCGGCCTGGGTTTTTGAGCCGAAGATACCGTCCACCTCACCGTCGTAATACCCCCAATTTTTCAGCTTTTGCTGTATTGTTCTTACCTCTTGTCCCCGTGAGCCGTACTTTGAGAGGGCGTCGGTGTCCTCTCCCATTTTTGTGTTAAAAGAGGATAGTGCCAATGCAGAGGTGAAGAAGAGTGAAACAATAAGAAAAGCGGCGGTAAGCCGTCTGAATTTTAATTTGTTTTTCATAGCTCTTGCCCTTTCGTGGATAATGTTCTTCCGTATTTTGTTCTGAATACCCGAAATTATGCACCGTTACCGATTTTTTGCAAGACTTTTTTTATTTTTCATAAAAAACACCTTGCAATTTCTCCTATTAAGTTATATAATGTATATGTATCCTATAAGTATGGCGTGAAAGATACTCTGCATCGTTAAGACACAGTGCGTTCTTCACGCCTAAATTAAATCTTTTCTTCGAAAATCTTTAATTTGTTTTCATAGCAAATTTTTATCAAGGACATTGGAGAGAAAGCAGATGACCCTATCAGAGAAGTTTCAGGCCCTAAGAAGGCAGATAATAGATGAAGAATACGCCGACCTTAATCCTCGACAGAGGGAGGCTGTGTATTACTCCGATGCCCCATTGCTTATCCTTGCGGGTGCGGGAAGCGGCAAGACCACCGTTATTGTTAATAAAATAGGATATCTCCTTAAATACGGCAACACATATAACTGTGAAGAGCCCTCTTTTGAGGTTACGGAAAGGGACGTTGAATATCTTGAAGAGAGTTTTAGAGACCCCTCTATCCGTCTGACAAACAGATATTCTTTCCTTATGCGAGAGTCAGGATACTCTCCCTACGAGCTTCTTGCCATAACCTTTACCAACAAGGCTGCGGCAGAGCTTCGTGAAAGAATAGGGGCTAAGTTCAACCTTGACACCTCGAGCCTTTGGGCGCTGACATTCCATTCTGTTGCCATGAGGATAATCCGTCAGTACGCCCACCTTTTGGGGTTTGAAAAAAACTTCTCCGTCTACGATGAAAACGACAGCATACGCTTGATAGATTCCGTTCTTAAAAGACTTAATATAAACCAGCAGTACACGGGCAAAAAGGTCAAGCATTACATATCTCAGGCCAAGATGTCATATCAGACCCCTGAGGAGTTTGCCGACGTCTTTGACGACAGACAGAACTCCCACGTGCCTCTGGTCTACGATATGTATCAGCAGGGGCTTAAAGAGGCCAACGCCATGGACTTTGACGACCTTATCTTTTACGGCGTAAAGCTCTTGGAGGACTTCCCCGAGGTTGCTCAAAGAATAAACAGCAGATTCAAGTACGTTCTTGTGGACGAGTTTCAGGATACTAACGACCTGCAAAGCAGATTTGTTCGCCTTCTTGCACAGGGGGGCAAGATATGCGTGGTGGGTGACGACGACCAGAGCATATACAAATTCATAGGCGCATCTCCGGATAATATCCTTGGTTTTGACCGAATATATCCTGATTCTGTAACAATTCGTCTTGAACAGAACTACCGTTCCACAGAAAATATTCTTGATGCGGCAAACTCAGTCATTGCCCACAACCGCAGCCGAAAGGGCAAGACCCTTTGGTCTGAAAACGGAACGGGGGAGAAGATAACCTATCACAACCTTCCCTCCCAGTTCGAGGAAGGCCAGCTTATTGCAAGTAAGATTCTTGAGGGCAAGGTAAGATACGGCAAAAAATATTCCGACTACTGCGTTCTTTACCGAACCCACGCCCAGAGTAATAATCTTGAAACGGCCCTCCGTTCAAACGGAATACCTTATAGGGTGTTCGGAAGCCTTGCCTTCTATAAGCGCAAGGAGATTCAGGATATGCTTGCATATCTGAACGTTATAAATAACCCCTACGACTATACCAGACTTTCTCGAATAATCAACGAGCCCAAGAGGGGAATAGGGGACACCACCCTTGAAAAGGTTCTCGCCCTTGCGGTAAGGGATGAGAGGAAGTTTTACGACGTGCTGAAGGATGCAAAAAGCTATCCCGAGCTTTCAAAGGCCGCCGAAAAGCTCACCTCCTTCGTTGCCCTTATTGAAAAGTACAGAGAAATGGTGCCCATCGAGCCCCTGCCCGACCTTTTTGAAAAGCTCTACGGGGAGATAGGGTACGAAAATATGCTAAAAAGCACCTACGGGCTTGAGGACTACAAGTCAAAGCACGAAAACGTAATGGAGCTTTTGTCCAATATAAAGCAGTTTATTGCCGATGCCGACGACCCCACTCTTGGCGGCTATCTTGAGCAGACGGCTCTTGTAAGCGCCACCGATACCCTTGACGAGGGCGACGATGCGGCGGTGCTTATGACCATGCACTGCGCCAAGGGTCTTGAGTACGACACCGTCTTTATTACAGGCTTTGAAGAGGGGCTTTTTCCCTCCATGCCCTCCCTTGGCTCCACTGCGGATATTGAAGAAGAACGACGCCTTTGTTACGTTGCAATGACAAGGGCGAAGAAGAAGCTCCACATCATATCCACCCGTTCCCGACTCCTTTACGGCACCGTAAGGCCGGGAATACCTTCAAGATTTCTTGAGGAGATACCTCATGAAAATATGGAAACCGTGGGCGGTATAAACCGTGACCCCTACCCCCCCCTTCAACCCCAAACCCAACCCCCCCCGCCCCCCAATACCCCA
>JAZQLP010000116.1:0-6023 GCA_045542755.1 Eubacteriales bacterium | reverse complement strand
TATTTTGCACAATAAAACCACTCTGCACAGGCGGATAAAGATAAAAACAAGACCTCTTCTCCCCTTTCGGGGCTGTAATTTATTAAAATCTGCTGTAATTTTTGTAATTTGGCCCTTTTGGAGGGGTTTCGGGGTGTAATTTTTGTAATTTTGCGGTTGTGGGCGCAGCCCTCCACCGTTCCGCGAAAGCGGAGCGGTGGTCGCCGAAGGCGGACCGCCGCCCGAGAGGGCGGCGGGGCTGCGCCCCATGGCAAGGGAAAGCGACTTTTTTCAAATTATGTAAAAAATTAACCTTTAGGCCATTTACAAACCGTTTTTTTTCTGGTATAATATAATAAGGAAGGTATACAGCCCTATTTCCTCCCGTATTTTGTATGCATATATTATATATAGTAGGTAACCTATGGAAAACACTCTGATATTTGAAGCGACGGAAAGCTTTTCCGTTCCCGCCGCAATAGTAGACAAACATATACAGGCGCCCCAGAACGCTCTCCGCCTTATTCTCTTCCTTCTCCGTAACAGAAATGCGGCCTTTTTGACAGAAGAGATATGCAAACAGCTCTCCTTTACTCAGGAGGAGCTTGAGGACAGCTTTGAATATTGGGAAAGAGCAGGCATCCTCTTTAAGTACGGCGGTAGATACCGTCTTGAACGTCCCAAGGTGCAGCCTACCGATATTATCAGATATGCCCCCTCCGCCGTTGCGGAGCGTATGGATACCGATCCCGCAATAGCCTACCTATATAAAAAGACAGAGCAGGCCTTTGCCCGTCCCCTTACAGCAGACGATGCTGCGGCAATACTTTCTATCACCGATTGGATAGGTCTTAAGCCCGAAGTAGCAGCCCTGCTTATAGAATACGTTACCGCCCGAGGTGGAAAAAGCATGAAAAAGCTCCTCTCCACCGCCGCAGAGTGGGAAGAGCTTGGACTTGACTCCTTCGAAAAGGCTGACGAGTACGTTACCGAGCAGAACAAAAAGCAGGCCGCCGAAAACAGAGTGGCATCCCTCCTCGGTATCTCAGGCAGAAGGATCACCCAGAACGAGTCTGCTCTCTTTATAAAGTGGAGTGAGGAGTTCGGCTTTGACAAGGCTATGATACTTGAAGCCTACGACCGCACCGTAAAGAACACAGGCAAATTCACCATAACCTATATGGATAAGATACTCACCTCCTGGAACGAAGGAGGATATAAGACCCCCGCAGATATCCCCACCGACGTAGCTCCCAAGGCAAAGCCCACCCAAAGAAAGACAAAGGTGGACGCAATGGCCGCAGAAGCCGCATCCTGGGATATAATAGAAAAAGCATTGGAGGATGGCACGGATGAATAAAAAAGCCCTCTGCGAAGGTGCGGCTATAGCCGCTATATCAAAAAACAGAGCAGATGCAGAATCGGCTCTTGCAGCCAGAACTGCGGCCATCCACAACCTCTGCCCCGAAATTGCCGCCCTCAGCAATGAGATGGAAAAGAATATGAACGCTCTCATGTCCACCTTCTACGACAAAAAGAGCGATCCTGAATCATTTGTTAAGTACAGAGAAAGAGCCGAAGAGCTCCGAGCAAAGAGAAAAGCGCTCCTTATAGCCAATGGCTACGAAGAGGATGCACTCACCATCAAATACGCCTGCCCTCTCTGTCAGGACACGGGCGCGGTGGGTGAAGAGGTATGTGCCTGCTATAAAAAGGCTCTCTCAAACGAATATCTTAAAATATCCAACCTCTCCCCCGACAAGAAGGACACAACCTTTTCAAAGTTCAGCCTTGACTATTATCAGGGCGCCGACAGAGATAAGATGAGCAAGGTGCTTACCTTCTGCAAAAAGTACGTAAAGGCCTTCGGCCCCGGCAGAGAAAATCTTCTCTTTGCAGGAACACCCGGCTCGGGAAAGACCTTTCTCTCCTGCGCCATAGCCTTTGAACTTATTGAAAGAGGAAACTTCGTCATATATACCCCTATTCAAGAGATGATCTCCGCCTTTGAGTCAGCGCAGTTCCAGAGGGATTCGGAAGCAGACACTTCCGTTTATCTTGACTCCGATCTTCTCATAATCGATGATCTTGGAGCAGAGTTTAAGACACCTTTTGCGGACACTGTACTGTATAACGTTATCAACACCCGTATAAACAGAAAAAAACCTTTCATAATATCTACGAATTATACTTCCGAAGAAATAAATGAGAGATATCATGACAGAATAACATCAAGGCTCATTTATGAAACGGTAAATATGGTATTCCCCTCCGTGGATATCCGAATCGAAAAAAGAAAACAGCACAAAAAGTAAACACACATCAAATACAGAAAAGGAGACGACATTATGAACGAAATCATAGCTGTAAAAGACTATATCGTCGACAAAATCACCACCCTTGCAGAAACCGTTGACCTGCAGGAAAAAGTATCTACATGCAAAAAGAAGCTTGACTCCGCAAAGCGCGACCTTAAAAAGGCGGTAAAAGCCCTGAAGGAAAAGAAGATAGGCGACTGTATCGCCTGCGTAGTACCCGCAAAGGAAGAAAAGAGAGCAAACCCCGTTGCCACCGTTTTCGGTGTTATCGGCGCGGTAATTCTTGCCTTCGTACTGATGGTAATCCTCTTTTACGGGATATTCTGCCTTCTTGACACCAAAAAGAAAAACGGATACCATACTATAAAATTCTAAACAGAACGGAGGAAGTTCAAATGAGTTTTCCCATAGCGGTTCAGGTCTATTCTGTGCGTGACTTTGCAGAGAAGGACTTCCGTGGAACACTTCAGAAAATCAAAGACATGGGATACGACGGGGTAGAGTTTGCAGGACTTTACGGCAACAGCCCCGAGGACGTAAAAAAGATGTGCGAAGAGATAGGCCTTGTGCCCATTTCCGCCCACGTTCCCTTTTCAGACCTGCGTAAGGATGCAGAAAACCTGATGAAAGATTATGCAACCGTCGGTTGTAAATACGTAGCGGTGCCCTACCTTGAGCCCGCAGACCGTCCCGGTGAAGAAGGCTGGGAACAAACCATTGCCGACGTTGAAAAGATAGGCAAGATAGCAAAGGAGAACGGAATTCAGCTCCTTTATCATAACCATGACTTTGAATTCCTTAAAATCGACGGCAAGTACGCCCTTGATATTCTTTACGACACCGTTCCCGCAGAGTACCTGGCCACCGAGCTCGATACCTGTTGGGTAAACATTGGCGGAGAAAACCCCGCCGAGTACGTAAAGAAGTATACCGGCCGAGCTCCCGTGGTACATCTGAAGGACTTTTTCGGAGAAAAATCCGACGACATGTACGAGCTTATCGGGATCGAGTCCGAAAAGCCCAAGAAGCCTAGCAATTTTGAGTTCCGTCCCGTAGGTAGCGGTCTGCAGAACTTCCCCGCCATTATCGAAGCGTCAAAGGTTGCAGGCGCAAGCTGGCTTGTAGTTGAGCAGGATAACCCCAGCATGGGTCTTTCCTCCCTCGAATGTATCGAAAAGAGCCGCAACTACCTTAAGTCCATAGGATATTAATTGATCCACATAGAAAAAGAACCGAGCTTATGCTCGGTTCTTTCTTTATATCAATGCAAGTTGTTTTAGTATAAACACCGTAATAAACATAGTTATCATTGACAGGCATGACGAATAGACTATTATCTTTGATGCGGTCTCCCCGTCCCCATCCATATGGGTGGCAAGAGCGTAAGAAGCCACAGCCGTAGGCGCTCCGAAGAGAGCCACGAGTCCCACAAGAGCCTCTCCTCTGAATCCCAGAAGAACGCTGAGGGGAACGAAGATGGCGGGAGCTATTATGAGTCGAACACCTATTGAAAGGAATACCGACCTGGCAACGCCTTTGCTCATCTTAAAGGAGAAGGTAGCACCCAATATCATAAAAGCTATTGGAGAAGCCATATCCCCGAAAGAATCAAGGGTCTTTAAGACGAAATTGGGCAAAGGGATACTGAAGAAAAGGAACACCATAGCTATTATCGACCCGATTATAATGGGGTTGGTAACTATATCTTTGCATACCTGCTTAAGGGTAACCTTCTTTTGCCCGTTAAGACTGAAGGCCAAAACAGAAAGGAGGTTATAATAAGGAGCAAGAAGAACCACCATAAGCATTATAACGTTAAGATTGGAGTCCCCAAGCAAGGAAGTTGCCACGGGAATACCGAAAATAACGAAATTACTGCGGATAACCGCCTGCACCATAACGCCGCGGCGGCTACGCTCGGGCTCTATGAACCTAACGACAACCATCATAATCAGGAACTCAACCAAAAGCACCGCCATTGCGTAAAGGACGGGCTTAATGTCAAGCATCTTTGACAGGTCGCCGTTATAGACGTTGCAAAAGATAGAGATAGGTATAAGAACCTTATAGGTAAGGGTGTTGAGGGTTCCGCAGGCGGATTCGGGGAGAAGCCCGACCTTACGCAGGATAACACCCGTAAGGAGCATCAGAATTATAGGGGCAACTACGTTAAAAGATACGGCTAGATTTTCCATATCAGAACAAGCCTACGATAGTTCCGTTATCGTCCACGTCGATATTCTCGGCAGCGGGCTTTACGGGAAGGCCGGGCATGGTAAGGATATTGCCAAGATAAGCAACTATGAAGCCTGCACCGGTGCAAACCTTAAGATCCTGAACAGTAACGGTAAAATTCTTGGGTCTGCAAAGGAGGGCAGGGTTATCGGAGAGGGAGTACTGGGTTTTCGCCATACAAATGGGAAGATCGCTGTAACCCATAGCTTCGATACTTGCCATGGAAGCTTTTGCGGCAGGAGTGAGTTCAATACCGTCAGCGCCATATATCTTGGTAGCAATGGCATTGATTTTATCATAAATGCTATCGGTAAGATCGTAGGTATAGTTGAGCTTGGAGGGCTTTTCGCAAGCCTCGATAACCTTCTGAGCAACGGCTTCAGTACCTTCGCCGCCACGGAGGTGAGCAAAGGAATATTCAAACTCTACGCCCATTTCTTCGCACACACGTCTTACCACTGCCTTTTCAGCCTCGGTATCGGTGGCGAAAACGTTAAGAGCAACTACTACGGGAGCACCGAAGTTTTTCATGTTTTCAATATGCTTGCGGAGGTTATCTACGCCCTTTTCAAGAGCTTCGAGGTTTTCGGTACCGAGAGACTTGAGGTCAGCGCCGCCGTTATACTTAAGAGCACGAACTGTAGCAACCAAAACGGTACAAGAGGGGTCAACTCCCAGTCTGCGGCACTTGATATCAAAGAACTTTTCACCGCCAAGGTCGGAACCAAAGCCGGCCTCGGTTACACAGTAGTCGAATCTGGAAAGGACCAGCTTGGTAGCGGCTACGGAGTTACAACCGTGAGCGATATTGGCAAAGGGACCGCCGTGGATAAAGGCGGGAGAGTTTTCAAGAGTCTGAACAAGGTTGGGAAGGATAGCGTCCTTGAGAAGGGCTGTCATTGCGCCGTGAGCCTTAACGTCCTTTGCAAAAACAGGGGTCTTGTCGTAGCGATAACCGATGTGGATATTACCCAATCTTTCACGAAGATCCTTAAGGTCCTCTGCAAGACAGAGTATAGCCATTACCTCACTTGCAACGGTTATCATAAAGCCGTCCTGACGAATAACGCCGTCAGTATTCTTTCCGAGGCCAACAACAACGTTACGAAGAGCTCTGTCGTTCATATCAAGAACACGCTTGAATATTATACTCTTGGGGTCTATATTTTCTTTGTTACCCTGATAAATGTGGTTATCTATCATGGCGCAAAGAAGATTATTTGCGGAAGTAATTGCGTGGAAGTCGCCGGTAAAATGAAGGTTAATATCCTCCATAGGAACGACCTGAGAATAGCCGCCGCCTGCAGCTCCGCCCTTAACGCCGAAAACGGGGCCAAGAGAGGGCTCACGGAGAGCTATTGCAGAGTTTTTACCCATGCGGTGAAGGGCTTCGCCAAGACCTACTGCAGTAGTGGTCTTACCCTCGCCTGCAGGGGTGGGGTTAATGGCGGTAACAAGAATAAGCTTACCCTGCTTATCGCCCTTTCCCTT
>JAZQLP010000115.1:0-11848 GCA_045542755.1 Eubacteriales bacterium | reverse complement strand
TTCTACCTCACTATTAATTTGTTTACGGGATTATGGGTCGAGAAAATCGAAACAGAATATCTTGAAAGCTATACTTACAGTAATTATGCTGAAGTATACGGTATAGCCCTTCGTGAAGAATCTCTTGTAATCGCAGATAAGGATTACAAAAACATTCTGTATAAAGTAAGCGATGGAGACAGGGTTGCAAAGTCAAGCGTAATAGCTTCTTGCAATGAAGTCCTCATTTCAAACGAAGATAATGCAAAGCTTAAAATACTGGAAAGCCGTATTGGTCAGATAACCGAAAGCACAAAGTCGTCAATATCTCTTGACCTACCTTCAATCGAATCCAATATTTTAGTTAGTATCAACGAGCTTCTCTATGCTATGGAATCAAACGACATATCCACAGCGCTTGATTATGCAGATTCCTTACACGTATATTTTAATCAAAAAAGTATAAAGCTCAACGGAAATACTTATTATCTTGATGCGTTGGCAGGGTACGAGGATGACAAAGAAGCTCTTTTGTCCTCATATAACACAGAGGAGCACCAGATCCTCTCACCTTATGCAGGATATTTTGATACCGATTACGATGGATACGAATATCTGGACCCCAATGATTATAAGGAATTCACAGTCAATTCATATAATGCTTTAATCCAGTCAGAAGCAAAAGAACTACCAAGCAGATATATAGGAAAAGTAGAGCTAAGCCCTAGCTGGTACTATTACTGTATAGCTGACACGGCAAGCATCCCCAGCTTATCCGTAGGTCAGAAACTCACCCTTGAATTTGAGTTTGACCATATTGGAAAAGCCAGCATAACCTTCTATGTATCGTACGTTTCAAGAAGTGTAGACGGTAAAACGGCACTACGCTTACGAAGTGACACAATAAGCAACGAAATCTTCTCTCTCAGAAAGACAGGAGCCCATATAATAACCTCAAATTACAGCGGATATAAGGTGCCCAGTGATGCCCTGAGAGTGGTTGATGGAAAAGACGGTATCTATATCCTTTCTGCAAAAAGAGTAGTGTTTAAACCCGTAAACATTCTTTACGCCACAGAAGATTTTGCCATTGTTGAATCTGCTGCAACGACTGGATCAAAGATACTTGCAGAAAAAGATGCAGTTATAATCGGAGGAAAGGAGCTGTACGACGGAAAAATAGTTCAACAGTAACTTTTTTTCTTAAAATATGCTTACACCCGAATTTGAAGATATTAAAAAAAGGATAGAAAACGCAAGGGGAGAGGCAGGCCTTTCCGAATCGGTTAAGATAGTCGGCGTAGTAAAGTATCAGTCTATTGAGGATGCGAACACTCTTATCTCTCAAGGCGGTATTACGGATATAGCAGAAAACTACGTACAAGCACTCACTGAACGCTCCCATATGTTTCTGCCCGCAACCAGACATCTTATTGGACACCTGCAAACCAATAAGGTTAAGCAGGCTCTGGCAGTAGCCGACGTTATCCAGTCAGTCGATTCTGTAAAGTTGCTTAAAGAACTTGAAAAGCAGGCATCAAAACTTGAAAAATCCGTTGATGTGCTCTTTCAGGTAAATATAGCAAAGGAAGAGGCCAAAACGGGTATTTTTGAAGAAAACCTCGACGAACTCTTTCTTGCGGCAGCCGAAATGCCTCATATAAAGGTAAAAGGGCTTATGTCTATAATGCCAATTGAAACAAAATTGTTATATTATCAAAAAATGTATGCTCTATTCCTTGACAAACGCAACTATTTAGTGCATAATATATGTAGTGATAATATTTCTATGGACTACCTGTCCATGGGAATGAGTAGCGACTACGAAACTGCCGTAAGATGCGGTTCCAATATGGTGCGTCTTGGCAGGTGCCTTTTTCAGTAAATCAATATACACCAAATACACACTAACAAACGAAAGGAATAACCACTATGGCATTCGAAGCTTTCAAGAAAATTTTAGACCCCCAGATCGACGACGAGCAGGATTACATTGAAGAGGAAATGGAAGACGACGGTTACGTTTCCGACGGTGTTTCCAGAGTAAAGCCTAAGTTTGTACTCAAAAAGCCCGTTGACAGAACCGAGCTTGCTGAGATAGCTCAGGATCTTATGCAGGATAAAGTAGTTATCCTTAACCTTGATAATATCAATAAGGTTGAGACCCGCAGATATCTTGACTTCCTCCAGGGAACCATTTTTGCACTCAGAGGCGAGATAAGAAAACTTTCCGATGATACATATATGTTTATTCCCGGAAAAGTTGATATAAACGGCGATATACTTGAAGATGTCGAAAAGCTCCTCTGATAACTCTTCTTTTGAAAAAGAGGACAGGCTCTTTATTTCAAAGATAAAAGAGCTTGAGGATCGCGCCTATTACACGGAGCGCCCCGTTTTTACCGACTTCCTTGATACCCGAGAACAGGCTCTTGCGGAAGGTCGTATCGGACCAAACGCTGTGTTTTTCGGCGGGTATGACGATGCGGAAAGACGAATGATAGGATTTATGCCCGGATATGAGGCGGAGTTTCCCATTACAGTACTGTCTATTACGGTAGCGGAAGGCGCTGCCCCATTAGAGCATAGAGCCGTTTTGGGAAGCATTATGGCATTAGGAATAGATAGGTCGGTAATGGGTGATATTCTTATTACTGACAAACACAAAGCCATAATCTTTATTAAATCCGATTTCTTCAATTATTTTGATTCCAACCTTTTAAAGATTGGTAGAGATAATTGCAGTATATCCATAGCAACGGCAGAAGACTTATGCATAGAACGAAAAACCTCAGTATTTTCAGTTTCTATCGCGTCTTTACGTCTTGATTGCGTTGCTGCAGCCGCAGCAAAGACTTCGAGAGAAAAAGCCGTAGCCCTGATAAAATCTAAAAAGGTCTTTCTTAACAGACAAGAAACTTGCGACCCTTCAAAATCAATAAAAGAAGGAGATCAGATTGTTATCAGAGGCTTAGGGAAATTTAATCTCAAAGCTATTACGGGGACAACCCGAAAGGGCCGAATATCGGCAGAAATAGAGAAATATATTTGAAGATAATACATCACAATGCAAAGGAGCGACTATAATGATCACACCTAAAGAAATCGAAACAAAAGTATTTTCCAGAGCTAAGACCGGCGGCTACAGACCCGAAGAGGTTGATAGCTTTCTTGACGAGATACTTCTCAGCTACACAAAGCTTCTTAATGAAAGAGAACAGCTCAACAAAAAGGTAGCAAGTCTTACCAACAAGCTTGAAGCTGCTAAAGAAGAGCAGGATCAGTGGAAGAATACTATTCTTAACACCCAGAAGAGCTACAACGACGTTATGCAGACCGCAAAGAAAAAGGCTGACAAACTCGTTTACGAAGCTCAGGATTATGCTAAGAAACTGATTCAGTCTGCTCAGGAAGAAGCAGAAAACCAGAAGAACATCAAGGAAACTCTGGCAAATGAGGTTGAAGACTTCAAGACAAAGCTCCTTTCTATTTATCAGAGCCATGTAAAGCTTATTTCCGGTATTCCTGTAATCAAGAAGGAAATCGCTGAATCCGACTCCAAGACCCTTGAAGTTCTCAAGGCTGCTACTGCTGACGTTGAGGACAGAGTTGAGGTTGTTGAAGAACCCGTTGTTGAAGAGCCCTCACCTGTTGAAGCAGCTCCCGTTGCAGAACCCGTTGTCGAGGAAATTGCTCCTGTTGTTGAAGAACCCGCTGAAGATCTTTCTGTTACCAGAGTAATCGAAGGTACCAGAGCTCAGCGTTTTGCAGACTTCGCTCGTGAAGAAGAGGAGCCCGCAAAGCCTGCCACCAGAGCAACCCGCGCATTCGCTAATCTCGTTGAAGAAGACGATGACGACGACGATGATGACGATGACGATAAAGTAAGCGGCCTTTTTGATAACAAGAAATCCAAGCTTTTCGGTGGCAAAAAGAAGTCTCTCGGAATCTTCGGTAAGAAGAAAGTGTCTGATGACGACGATGATTACGACGATGACGACTACGATGACGACGATTACGATGATGATGACGACGAATAATCTTTTCGTTGCAGTTATTACCAGATGAGAAAACCGAGTTTAAATTACCGTCAGCTCCTTTACGTTGTAATCGTAGCGGTTGTTGTGGCTTTGGATTTAGTGTCAAAGCATTTGACAGTAAAATATCTTAAGCCCATCGGTACGTTTAAGATAATTGACGGCGTATTCCAGTTGTCTTATAGACAAAATACAGGAGCGGCGTTCAGCATACTTGAAGGACAGCAATTATTTTTCATAATCACTACGGGAATCTTGTTGCTGATTATAGCTTATTTGTTAGTTGCCAACGTGGTACAAAGTTTCCCCGCAGCTTGCGCTTTAGCTTGCGTTTTCGGCGGTGGTGTAGGCAACCTTATTGATAGGATAAGCACAGGCTACGTAGTTGACATGTTTGACTTCTGTCTGATAAATTTTGCCGTATTCAACGTTGCTGATATTTTCATAACCTGCGGTTCGATTCTTTTTATTCTAATATATATTTTCTATAAGGGAGATATGTTAAAATGGAAATAATCGTCGAATCGGGCGGTTCACGAATAGATAAATATATGTCCGAACGAGTCGATATGACTCGTTCGGCCGTTTGTGTTTTAATTGAAAAGGGCGCAGTTACGGTTAACGGTACGGTGATTAAGAAAAATTATACCGTAAAAGAAGGCGATATCATATCGTTTGAAAAACCCGAGCCCGAGGATTATACCGCAAAGCCCGAAGATATACCACTAGATATCGTATATGAGGACGAGCATCTCTTGGTTGTCAATAAGCCCCAGGATATGGTTGTACATCCTGCAGCGGGGAATAAAGAGGGGACTCTTGTAAACGCTCTTTTAGCCCATTGTAAAGATAGCCTATCGGGTATTAATGGAGTTATACGCCCAGGAATCGTACATAGAATAGATAAGGATACCAGCGGACTTCTTATAGTTGCAAAAACAGACAAGGCCCATCTAGGACTGGCAGAACAAATCAAAGAACATTCATTCCTTCGTGTGTATAACGGTATAGTTTACGGACATTTCAGAGAACCGTCGGGAACTGTTTCGGCTCCCATAGGCCGCCATCCAACGGAAAGAAAAAAGATGGCGGTTACGCTAAAGAATTCAAAGCATGCCGTTACTCATTATAAGGTAATCGAGGAACTTCCCAAATATACGCTAACAGAGTTTACCCTAGAAACAGGAAGAACTCACCAAATCAGAGTACATATGGCCCACCTTGGTCATGCGATTCTGGGAGACCCGTTATACAGCCCTAAAATTCCTGAAGCAAAGCTGTATAATAAGCAGTTTCTTCATGCTAAAAAAATCGGATTTGTACATCCTATAACAAATGAATATCTTGAGTTCGATTCAGAACTGCCTGACTATTTTTATAAAGTACTGAAAAGATAAAAAAATTACTGCCGGCTTTTCAGTCGGCAGTAAAATGTTTATTTGGAAGAATTACTTGAGGTAGGGGATAACGTCACCGAGAGTCTTTATCTCGGAAGCCTTCTCGTCGGGAATCTTGATATCGTATTCCTCTTCGAGGGTCATAAGTATTTCGACGATATCAATGGAGTCTGCACCGAGATCTTCCTTGATTCTGGTGTTTTCATTGATATTGACTACGTCGTAGTCAAATTTTTCAGCCATGAGCTCTTTCATCTTTTCGAAATCCATATGAGTATTCTCCTTTTTATGTAAAAGATTTTGGTTTCTATATCAATAAACGTCTATTTCACCCTTTTTATAGGGTTCGGTACCCGTAAGGGTATAAATAGTACGTTCAATTGAGTCTTTGCTGTTTTTCCAGTCTTCCTTTGCAAATCTGTAATCGAATTTTTTACAGAACCAATCAATATCTCCCTGAAGAGTTTCAAGATAGCTCTTTTCAATACCGTACACAACCTTGTAGAACTCGATAAACTCTTTTTTTGTCAGGAATTTCATTCCGTACTTTAAAAGCTGTCGGTAGTGTGGAACACAAAACATGGGCTGCTCTTTAAAGAGCTTATTGAATTCCTCGTCATTTCTATACAGGTGAAACAGGTTCGAGAAAATATGCTCCATATTACCGTTTATACGGTTACAAACGTAACAAGATTGCTCAAGCCTATCAAGATACTTCTCCTGAGATTGCCCGTTCTTCTTTTCAAGATCGGCTCTGATTTCCTCAAGATGGCTCTGCATTATAAGGGCAACGGGAAGGCGTTTGCCTTTCTTCGTCATCATTTCATAATGGCGGAAGCAGAATCCCTGCTCATTAGTCTTTATTCTGATAGAAGGTTCCATCATAGATGCGCCGGTAATGGTGGTTATTTCATTTGTTTCCAGCATTGCAAAAAGACTGCAAAGGGGACAGCCGCATTTTTTACCGAAATGATCGTTTAAGGGAATGGTATATATATGCTCTTTCAAAGTATGCCTCCCGTAAATTTATAATCCACTCTATTATTATACACTAAATATAAGAAAAAATAAAGAGGTAAATCGAAAAATATGAGCAAAATATGTATAAGTTTAGACAAAAGTCATATTTTTATTAACGGTTCGGGGATAATTCTGTCGGACACCTTTGAATGTGGACAATGTTTTAGGTGGAATCCAATAGAAAAAGATAAATATATCGGTGTAGTTAACGGAAAGGTGATCATCGCCACACAAACAGATGAGGGCTTTACCCTTGAAGGGGACGATATAGACAAGGATGTGGAGTTCTGGAAAAACTACTTTGATCTGGAAACAGATTATGAATCAATAGGAAACAACTTCGAGAAAGATACTTACATATATAATGCCGCAAAAGCAGGGCAGGGAATACATATTTTAAGGCAAGACCCGTGGGAAGTAACCGTGTCCTTTATAATATCTGCAAACAATAATATTACTCGCATAAAAAAGATTATAGAAAAGCTTTGCGAGCTTAAAGGCTCTGCTATTAATTATAATGGAAAAACCTATTATTCATTCCCTTCGCCACAACAGTTGGCCGACATATCGCAAGAGGACATTGAAGCATTACACGCAGGATACAGAGGAAGATACCTGTCAGAGCTGTTTAAGTATGCTAATAACGGCTTTTCATCAACTTCTTTAAGAGACCTTGACAATACATCTCTCCGCAAAGAACTGCTGTCACTTCTCGGCGTGGGAAATAAAGTTTGCGACTGTATCATGCTTTTTGGGTACACAAGGTATTCTGCTTTTCCTAAAGATGTTTGGATAAAAAGAGTCATTGCCGAAAATCTGGGCGAGGGCTTTTCCGAAAGTGATTTAGGAGAATATGCAGGAGTTATTCAGCAATACCTGTTTCACTATGCAAGAAATATTGATAAATAACACAGCATAAATATGGTATACTGCAAAAGGTAAATAAGCAAAAGAAAATCCGACCTACTAAGGTCGGATTTTTATTTTTATAGGGACATTATGATCAATCAACGTCGTTTGCCAAAATATGTTCGTAGGTTTCTCTCTTAACGATAATTCTGGGGGTAGTACCTTTCAGCATAACAACGGGAGGACGGGGGATACGGTTGTAGTTAGAAGACATGGAATAATTGTATGCACCCGTAGCCAATACCGCAAGAATATCACCTGCGGCAGGGGATTGGAGCTTTATATTTTCCTGCAAAATGTCACCACTTTCACAGCATTTTCCAACTACGGTAACCTCTGTATCAGGCTCCTTATCGGCCTTGTTTGCTACGGTCATGGAATATGCGGAACGATAAAGAATATATCTGGGATTATCGCACATACCGCCGTCCACGGACACATATGTTCTTACGTCTTTTATTTCCTTTACGGAACCTATGGTATATAAAGTCATACCAGCGGCACCAACAATACTTCTTCCGGGCTCACAAAGCATAAAAGGCACAGGATAATTGAGCTTTTCCGCTTCTTCTGTAACGGTCTGAGAAATAATACGCATATACTCTGAATAATCAAGGGGATCGTCCTTTTCAGTATATCTGATACCGAAACCGCCGCCAAGATTAAGTTCACGTATCTCTATTCCAAGCTGATCACGTACGTCAGCCATGAACTTCAGCATTACCTTTGCGGCAAGCTGGAAGGGCTCAACATCAAATATCTGAGATCCTATATGACAGTGAACACCAACAACCTTTACGTTATTCATCTTTGAAGCTGTCTTGATAATTTCAAAGGCTTCGCCGTTTTCTAACGCTACGCCGAATTTAGAGTCTATCTGGCCGGTCTTAACAAAGTCGTGAGTATGAGCATCTATACCTGGCTTTATCCTGAAGGAAATATTCATTATTTTTCCGTCAAAAGCCGCAATCTTATCAAGGCGATTAAGCTCTTCAAGATTATCAACAACAATATGACCTACACCGTATTCAACGGCCATACGTAATTCGTCATTGGTTTTATTATTTCCGTGGAAATATATTTTTGAAGCGGGCATACCTGCTTTAAGAGCAGTGTACAATTCTCCACCTGACACAACGTCAACACCAAAGCCTTCATCCATTACTATCTTGTAAATAGCCTTAGAAGAGAAGGCCTTACTTGCATAAAGAGGAAGACCTTTACCACCGTAATACTTATCTATAGCTTCCTTGTATTTTCTACAATTCTCGCGTATAATATCCTCACTCATAACGTAAAGAGGAGTGCCGTAATTTTTTGCGAGTTCAACGGTATCTACGCCGTTGAAGTATAAATTTCCGTTGTTTACGGTATATCCGTTATCCATAATTATTCCTCGTTGTTTTCTTCTTTTTGACAAACGTCGTTTATTATAGCTCTTATCTCTTCAACACCCTGTCCGCTTACGGAGGAGAAGGGGATTACGTTTATCCCAAATCTTTCAGAAAGGGAAGAGATGCTGTTTTTAAGCTGTGTTGCGGAAAGCTTGTCCGTCTTTGTGGCAGCTACGCAGAAAAGATATTCCTTAGACATAAGATAATCGTACATCAGAATATCGTTTTCAGTGGGCTCATGTCTTGAATCTACCAGAAGGATTATCATTCTGATATCTCTGTCAAGTTCAAAATACTTATCAATAAGACTACCCCAATTATGGCGCTGTTCTTTAGACCTTTCAGCATAACCGTATCCGGGAAGGTCTACAATAAAGGCCTTACCGTCAGCATCAAAAAAGTTAACGGAGATGGTCTTTCCCGGCTTTTGACTGGTCTTTGCCAGAGATTTTCGATTGAAAATCTTATTTATCATCGAGGATTTGCCAACGTTTGAACGTCCTGCAAACAAAACCTCGGGGCGTTTTTCCAATTTAAGGCTCGAATTACCGAACCAACTGGTCACAAATTCAGCTTTCTGAAAATTAATATTCATAGTATTGTCCGTCCTTTAAGGCGAAAAAATCAATTTTCTGCGGGGAGCAGGGCTTCCGCCAATACTTCATCCATCTTTGATACGGGAATAAAAATGAGAGCGTTTTTCACTTCGTCTTCAAGCTCTGCTATATCAGACACGTTGTCCTTGGGAATAAGTACTTTTTTCATACCTGCTTTATATGCAGCCATGGTCTTTTCGCGAAGACCACCAATGGGCAAAACGTTACCGCGAAGAGTAATCTCACCAGTCATAGCAACGTCACCTCTGACCTTACGACCGGTAAGTTCACTTATAAGAGCCAAAGCAATACCTATACCTGCAGAAGGTCCGTCTTTTGGAACAGCACCTTCGGGGAAGTGGTAATGTACGTCTTTCTTCTTGTAAAATTCCTTATCAATACCGTATATATCCGCTATTGAACGTATATAGCTTACCGCGGTGCGGGCGGATTCCTTCATAACGTCGCCTAGCATACCTGTAAGCTCTATTTTACCCGTACCGTCAAAGGCTTTTACCTCAAGCTGCATTATCTCTCCACCAACCGCAGTATAAGCAAGGCCATTCACAACGCCTACCTTATCACTTCTGTCGGTATCATCCTCTTTAAATTTACGAGGACCAAGATATTTTTCTATATTAGATGCCGTAACTGCTATTCTTCCGGTGACCTCATCGCAAGCAACAGCCTTAGCCGCCTTTCTCATAACGGTAGCTATGCTCTTTTCAAGGTTTCTAACACCCGCTTCTCTTGTATAGAACTTCAACATTGAATCAATAGCGGTATCCGAAATCCTTATCTTTGAAGAATTAAGGCCGTTTTTAGCCATCTGCTTACGGACAAGGTATTTTTTAGCGATATTGAATTTTTCGGTAGCAGTATAAGAGGAAAGCTCAATAACGTCCATTCTGTCCAGAAGGGGTTCTGGAATATTTGATTCCACGTTAGCAGTTGTTATAAACAGAACATCGCTCAAGTCAAAGGGGAAATTAAGAAAATGATCCTTGAAAGTTTTGTTCTGTTCGGGGTCAAGAACTTCAAGCAGGGCAGATGTGGGGTCACCCTTATAGTCATTACCCAGCTTGTCTACTTCATCAAGCAAAATAACGGGATTCATTGTTTTTGAATGAATCATAGCTTCGATAATCTGACCGGGCATAGACGCTATATAGGTACGTCTATGGCCTCGGATCTCACTTTCATCCTTTACACCGCCGAGAGCTATACGCTGAAAAGCTCTTCCGCAAGCTCGTGCAATAGACTCTGCTATAGATGTTTTACCTACTCCCGGAGGGCCTACAAGACATATTATCTGACCGGAGTTTTTACCTGTAAGCTTCTTTACAGCTAAGGTTTCAAGTATCCTGTCTTTAACTTTTTTAAGGCCGTAGTGGTCTTTTTCAAGTATTTTAGCGGCTTTATTAAGGTCGATGTTATCGTTGGTATATTTACCCCAAGGCAGGGAGAGAACAACATCAAGGTAAGAGGTTATTACAGAAAACTCCTGAGAGCTTTCGGGAATAGAGTAAAGCCTTGATACTTCGTCAAGCAGGTCTTCTTTAACATCCTTTGGGGCGGGGATAGCGCTGACAGAGTCATAATACTCAGATACTATATCATCGCCGCCGTCATTGATTTCAGACTTAAGCTGACGTATCTGTTCACGGATAAAATGCTCCTTCTGTTCGGAAAGCAACTGTCTTTTAACCTTATTAGCAAGAACCTCTCTGTGCTCATTTATGCTAGTTTCATCCTTCAGTGCCGCAATAAGGGCTTCAGCTCGCTTTTCGGAATCAACCTCATTTAAAAGAACAAGCTTAGTTTCTTTAGCAATACCGGTATTATTGGCAATAAAGTCCGAAAGAACACCAATATCCTTAGTTGCTTCAGCCTTCATAAGAATCTTTTTATCAAAAGTGCCGTCGGTATCAGCATATGTACGGAGAGAATCCAGAAGCATTCTTCTGTAAGCTTCGTACTTTGAGCCGGACAAACGGTCAAAAGGCTTCTCGTATACGGGTTCGGCTAAAATAAGGGGATAGCTTGCTCTGTCATTACTGAGAGTTCTTATTTTACGCATTCTGCATATACATTCAAAAGTTACAGTGCAGGTAAGATTGGATATTTTCGCAAACTGCTTTATATTTGCCAGCACACCCGTTTTTTCTTCGCTGTCATTTTCGGTTACAAGATATACATACTTGTAGTTTGCTGCGATCTTTTGTATTATATCAGAGTCGGAAACGTCGATGGATGCAACGTTTATTATCATAGAAGGGAAGGGAACAACGTCTTTGAGAGCGACTTTATGAAGCTCCATGTAAAGTTCGCCGTTATTCTCAAATATGATTCTGTCTATGTAATCGTTTATGTTTTCTGTGATGTTAGACATAACTGTGCCTTTCAAACTTAATATGATTCGATTCTATCATTATACTATATAATATTAAAATAATACTTAATTACACCGCAATTTTTTGTAAAATCGATAGGTTTTTACCCTATACCAGCCCATT
>JAZQLP010000114.1:0-7213 GCA_045542755.1 Eubacteriales bacterium | reverse complement strand
ACGCATTTTTTATTATTCTGTTGTGTAGTTGTCGAAGTAGCCCTGGATGTAAACGATAGGAGTACCCTTGTGGCCTGAGCCTGAGGTCAAGACACAGAGAGAACCGATCAAGTCTGTCACGCGTCTTGGAGGTGTACCCTCGGAGATCATCTTACCTACAAGGTTGCCGTCCTTTTCCTGAATCTTGCCCTTGATAGCTTCCTTAAGAGCATCGCCCGAAAGGTCTGCAAAATCGTTATCGGCAAGGTACTTGAGCTTAAGCTCGTTGGGAGTACCCTCAAGACCGGAAGTGTATGCGGGAGAAACAACGGGGTCTGCAAGTTCCCAGATCTTACCGATGGGATCCTTGAAAGCGCCGTCACCGTATACCATAACCTCAACGTTTTTGCCGGTAGCGGCCTTTATTCTGGCCTGAATATCCTCAACCAAAGGCTGACAGTCACGGGGGAAGAGCTTAACCTGGTCGTCGGTAGCCTTGTTGGAGCCGAGAAGACCGTACTCTTTATTGTAACCGCTTCCGTTTACGGGAGCGTTGAGTATCTCATCAAGACCGTATACCTTTTCTGCGCCTGCGGCTTTAAGCAAACGCTTAGTTCTTGCGCGGGTATGAATATCGCAAGGAAGAACGTTCTTGGTATAATCAAGAACAGCTCTGGGGTCGTTGGCAAAGATTATTTCGCACTCTGCGCCCGCTTCCTTAATGAGTTCTTCATAATATTCAACGTAATCAACGCCGGTGAAGGGATGCTTTACGTAGCCGAAAAGCTCACGGTATTTTTTGGTATCGAGAACGTCCTTGTAAGGGTCGATTCCATGTTCGTCAAGCATATCAAGGCTTACAAGATGATTACCAACCTCGTCGGAAGGATAGGAGAGCATAAGAACTACCTTCTTTGCGCCCTTTGCAATACCGCGGAGACAAACGGAAAATCTGTTACGGCTGAGAATGGGGAAAATAACACCCACGGTCTCACCGCCGAACTTTGCCTTAACGTCTGCGGCAATATCATCGGTTGTAGCGTAGTTGCCCTGTGCTCTGGCTACGATAGCCTCGGTCATTGCGATGATGTCGCGGTCACGAACGGCAAAACCGTCGTCCTTTGCGGCCTCGAGAACGGAAGAGGTAACTATCTGTGCAAGATCGTCGCCACTACGAATAATGGGGGCGCGAACGCCTCTGGAAACTGTACCGACCATACGGCTCATAAATACATTACTCCTTTATTTGCGCCAAGGCGCAAAAATATATCATAAATCACAACTAACAGTATACCACAAAACAATGGATTTGTAAATAGATTTTTCTTCAAGTATGTTTCAAAAATGCAAAATATATAAGACTAAAATAAAATAATTTTCGCATACACTGCTTTTTGTCACAATCAGAGGTTATTTCCCCTCTTCTTCTATAGAATTTTCAATGGCGGCTATACGCTCGCTGAGAGGAGGATGACTGTACTCCAGAACCACCAAGGACTTTGCGGGAGCAAGGTGGGAGAAGTTCTCCTTTGCCAACAGCTTAAGGCCGGTAATAAGAGCTTTTCCGTATCCTTCCTTAACTGCCTGACGGTCAGCCCTGTACTCGGCGTAACGGCTGCGGGCATTCATTATCATACCCGTAAGAGGCTGAACTATACTTAAGCCTATACCGAGAAGGATATATCCAAAGCCGTAGTTTACGCCCTCAAATCCGAAAGAGGTGTGAAGCTCGGGAGTTCTTACGGCAAACCATACGACAACGGCCATAAGGAGAAGGTTGCCAAGATTCATTATCTGCCCCTTCAGCACGTCCTTATGCAGACCGTGACCAAGCTCGTGGGCAAATACGCCGCAGATCTCGTCGGGAGTCATGGCGTTTACAAGGTTGTCGTAAAGAACGATGGTCTTGAGCTTTCCAAAGCCCGTAAAATAGGCGTTAAGCTTGGTGGTACGGCGGGATGCATCCATAACCTCAATGGCCTTTACCTGATAGCCGTGCTTTGTGAGAAGCTCCATAAGCCTGTCCTTAAGCTCGCCCTCCTCAAGGGGCACGAACTTATTACCCAAGCGGCTGAATATGGGATAAAGGAATGCTATTATAAGGGTGATGCAGAATACTGCCGCGGCGAAGAGAAGAATCATCCAGTCACCCATAGCCATATGTATAAGAGCCAACAGGCAAGCAAGACCTACGGCAAGAATAATCTCGATAATAAGGCCTCTTATCTGGTCGGTAACGAAGGTCTTTACAGTAGAACGGTTAAAGCCGTATTTCTGCTCAATAACCATAGTGTCAAAGTAATTGAGCCAAACGTTTATAAGGGTGCTGACGAGAATATCAAACAGGATAACAACTATAAGCTGTCCGTAGATACCGCCCCCGAAGAGTGAGGCCACAGCAGCGTGAACGTTAAAAACAAGAAGAAGTACCATTGCCACGTAGGAAATCACGGTGGATATCATGGTCAGACGGCACTTGTCCGCAGAGTAATCCTTCCACCTTTTATAGGTTTCGGCATCGTAAACGTCGGCAACGTTCGCGGGCGTGGGATTGTTGGCAGAACGGCGCTGAACAAAGTTCAGAACCAGTCTATACAAATGGCCTAAAGTGAGAAGGACTAATACGATAATTTTCCATTCCATAAAAAACAACTCCTTTTAGTTCATGTCCATATTATACCATAAACATTGTTACAATTCAACACATAAAAAAATGTTCTTCGGCCGATTTCGACCGAAGAACTCTTTTTTACTTATGCAAGGAGATTTCTTTCACTTTCGGGGTCAAAGAAGTGCATTACCTTACCCTCGAAGGTTACGTAAATGGTAGCGCCGTAAACGAGAGAATTACGTTCCTCGTCGCTGAGGGAAATGGTGGGAATACGCACGATAAGCTTATCGCCGTTCTCCTCAACCACGTGAAGGTGAAGCTCACTGCCCATCATTTCGTTTACCTCTACCTTACAGGGAATTGCCTCAGCATCTTCCTTATGGGAGAGAACGAAGTGTTCGGGACGTACGCCCAGGATGACCTCTCTTGCCTCAACGCCCTTATCCTTGAGCATCTCTGCCTTTTTGCCGTCAACCTCTATCTTTGCGCCGTAGGGAGTTACGTAATACTTGCCGTCCTCAAGGATGAGGTTGGTCTTAAAGGTATTCATTTTGGGAGCGCCTATGAACTCGGCAACGAAAAGGTTGTCGGGCATATCAAATACCTGGGCAGGAGTGCCTACCTGCTGAATAAAGCCGTCCTTCATTATTACGATACGGTCGCCAAGGGTCATAGCCTCGGTCTGGTCGTGGGTAACGTAAACGAAGGTGGTATCTATCTGCTGGCGAAGCAGAATTATCTCTGCTCTCATCTGATTACGGAGCTTTGCGTCAAGGTTGGAAAGGGGTTCATCCATAAGGAAAACCTTACTGTCACGTACCATTGCGCGGCCGATAGCAACTCTCTGACGCTGACCGCCGGAGAGAGCGCGGGGCTTTCTGGTGAGGTACTCGGTAATACCGAGGATCTCTGCAGCCTTGGTTACCTTTTCATAAACCTCCTCCTGGGGTCTTTTCTTAAGACGGAGGCTGAAGGCCATATTCTCAAATACCGTAAGGTGGGGATAAAGAGCGTAGTTCTGGAATACCATTGCCACGTCTCTGTCACGGGGCTGAAGGTCGTTTACAACAACGCCGTCTATCTCAATAGTACCGCCCGAGATCTCTTCAAGACCCGCTATCATACGGAGAGTTGTGGACTTACCGCAGCCCGAAGGGCCTACGAATACTATAAATTCTTTATCGGCAATATCAAGGTTGAAATCGTCTACCGCAACCGTGTCCTTGCCGTATACTTTCTTAACGTTTGTTAATTTAACTGTTGCCATATATATTTCTCCTCCAATATTATCCTTTTACCGCGCCGCCGGTAACACCCTCAACGTAATACTTCTGTAATGCGAGGAATACGGCAGTAACGGGAATTGCAACTATAACGCCTGCGGCACAGAACATGGTGTAGTTTTCGTTTACCATGGTCTTTGAGAGCCACTCAAACATACCAACCGCAACGCTCATACCCGCGCTGTTTTCGTGGATGAGGTAGCTTGCAAGCATAAAGTCGCCCCAGGGGGCCATAAAGCCCATGAGTATGGTATAAATAACTATAGGCTTGGAGAGAGGAAGGATAACCTTGTGGAACACCTGAAATCTGGTAGCTCCGTCAACTCTTGCCGCCTCGTCAAGGCTCTTGGGTATGGTATCGAAGAAGCCCTTGGATACGTAATAGCCCATACCACTACTTGCGCAATAAACGATAATAAGGCCTATGGGCGCCATATTCAGGGTCAGCCCAAAGTCGGAAAATACCTTATAAATGAGTATCATAGTAAGGAAGCCGGGGAACATTCCCAAGATGAGCATAAAGTTCATAAGGCCCTTTCTTCCCTTGAAGCGAAGACGGGAAAGAACGTAACTCATTGTAAGAACGAAGACAGTCTGAAGCACGGCGGTACAAACGCCCATAAAACCGGTATTCCAGAACCATCTTATAAAGTCGGTTTCCTTAAAAAGTCTTATATAGTTGTCAAAGCCGAACTCTTTGGGCCAGAGGTAGCTTACCTGTCCGGGATACTCAACCCTGAAGGATTCAAGTACTATACCGAAGAAGGGAAAGAGCCAGATAACGGTGATTGCCGCAAGAATAAGGTAAACGGTGAGATTGCTCAATCTCCTGCTGGCCTTTGCGCCCAGACCCGTCTTTTTTATAGACTTTGTTTCTGTTTTTTTCATCATCTGTAATCCTCCTCATTTTTAGTTGACGGGATCACGTTATAAACTATAAGGGACAGCACAGCAACGACTATAAACACCAAAATACCTATAATCGAAGCGCTGTAATACTTACTTTCGGCACTGTTAAGAGTCATCTTATACAGCCAGGTTATGAGAAGGTCGGTGTATGTGACCGAAACGCCGCCCGCTGTACCTATCTCGGTGTTTATAAGCTGATTATTCTGGGTCAGCAGGTAGATAACGTTGAAGTTGTTAAGGTTACCTACGAAGCTTGTAAGCAGGTAGGGGCCCATAACGAACATCATATAGGGAAGGGTTATCTTGGTGTACTGCTGGAGTGAATTTGCGCCGTCAATACGGGAGGACTCGTAAAGGTCCTGAGGAATATTCATAAGAATACCCGTAGCCATAAGCATAATATAAGGAATACCTACCCAGATATTAAGAACGATAAGGAGAATCTTTGCAGATACGGGGTTTTGCCAGAGTGACTGCTGATTTGCATCAATCATAGCCTGAGGAAGGAGATTCCAGTTAAGGAGAAGCTTACCTATAATACCGGTAGCATCAAAGAGCTTTGCAACGTAAAGGAGGGATACGAACTGGGGAATGGCTATGGTCATTACCAATGCTGTTCTCCAGAATTTCTTTATCCTTATCCCCTTCTTGTTTATCATTATTGCCACGAACATACCAAGGAAGTAGTTTGTAAAGGTGGCAAAGAACGCCCACATAAGGGTCCAGGAAAGTATTTCGCCAAAGGCAAGACCCAGGCCGCCCTTACCGAAGTCAAGAAGGTCGTTAAAATTCTCAAGACCTACCCAACTGAAAAGGTTGGAATAACCGTCGTGTGCGGCGTCGTAGCTGGTGAAGGCTATAAGAACCATGTATATAATGGGAAGAACGGTGAAAGCAAGAATACCCGCAAGAGGAAGGGAAAGAAGAGTCTTGTGGAACTGGTCGTCAAGGAGAGATTTCATATCGTCCTTGCCGCTCTTTATCTTCTTGCCCTGAGCAGTGATATCCATACAGATACGGCACTGCTTTACC
This sequence comes from Eubacteriales bacterium, assembly GCA_045542755.1. Lineage (GTDB taxonomy): Bacteria > Bacillota > Clostridia > Oscillospirales > UBA644 > JAZQLP01. Next base: position 1,399 of record JAZQLP010000114.1, on the reverse strand, counting down.
TGCAATCTCCAGGTCCAGATAAAAGCAATAATGAATATAATGGTCAGAAGTCCGTAAAGAAGAACCTTTACAGAGTCGTCGCCTGCCACCCATACGTCGGTGTCGTAGATGGCGTTATACTGGAATCCGCCCTGCACAGTACCGATGGTGGCGCCTGTTTGGAACCAGTTACCCTTTGCAAGCCAATAAAGACCTCCGCTGGGAACAAACATATATCCAAAGAAGATTATTTCAAACAAAAGGAAGAAAATACCGCGGAGTATCTGTCCGTAGTATATATTGCCGAAGCCGAAAATAAAAAATGAAAGCTTAACCGCCCAGTTACCCTTTGAGAATGTGCGGCCGATATCGCAAAACTCGTTCTTTATTGCCAATCCGCAATTCTTGAAGAGCTCCAGAATTTTCACGCCCACACCCTTAAACCAACCGGGAATGGCGAAGAAAAACAGCTTAAGCTTGTATAATAAGGCTTCGAATTTATTAAGCTTTAAATATTCGAGATCACTTAATTTTTTCATACGCTTAAAACCAACTCCTTTTCAGAATTAGGAAGGCATTGTTAGTCGGTACACAAAAGACACCTTCTTGTATATCGGCTAACAATGCCTTTTCTGTCGGAGAGGGGGAGCTTTTGAGCTCCCCCTGACCTCATAAATTAGATTTTATTCAACGGGGATAAGGGTAACGGTACCGCCCTGAGCGCCGTCCCAAACGAGCTGAACCTTGTAGTTACCGTCAGCTTCAACAACGACGTTAGCGCCGTTGAATTCTACGCCGAAGTTAACGTCCCAAGAAGCGCCCTGTCTTACCTTGAATTCTTCGCCTGCCTTAAGAGCAAGACCGTCAGAAGTATAGGTACCTGCGGGTTCTTCAGTCAGGGGGAAGCCGGTACCCCAAGAGGTTCCGCAAATGCCGCCGATAACGCCCCAAGCGTTCTTCTGTTCATCAGTCATGGAGAGAACGCCGGTGATAGCTGCGGTGTATTCGTCAAGAGCAGTCTGGAGATCAGCTTCGGAGGTAGCAGCCTTAGCGTCTGCGCCGAGAACCTTAGCTATATCCCACCAAGAACCGTGGATCTGACCCTGAGGAATACCATATTCGCCCTGCTTAGCAAGAGCAGCGAGGGAGATGTTGGACTGAACAGCTTCAAAAGCCTGAGCGTTCTTGTTGGAGGGACCCCACTGGAACTGCTGATATCTCTGGAGCTGGCACTCTTCGTTAGTAAGGTACTGAGCAAGGAGAGAAAGAACAGCGGCCTTCTTGGCATCAGACTGGGGCTTAACACCCATAAGCTTGTTACCGGTGTAGGAGCCGAGGTGATAGGACTGACCGTCTACTTCGAAGGAAGGAAGATCGGTAGCGCCGAGGTTAGCACCGAAATGATCTGCAGCAGCGTTAG
>JAZQLP010000113.1:0-3047 GCA_045542755.1 Eubacteriales bacterium | reverse complement strand
GACCGCCGATAAAGGCGTAGCCATCATCCCCGGCCGCCTTTTGCATAAGCACCTTGCCATTGTGGATCAGAAGCCCGCCTACACGATACGAAAAAATATGATCGTCTGTTTTGAAAAGTATATCTGCCATTATCCGTTCCTCTCGCTTTGCTTTTTCCACGCAAGCCAATCCTTGTCAAGCACGGTGGAGTGCGGCTTAGTCATAATCGTATCACACGGAAAGTCCTTGCACTCTCCGCAGAATTTCAGCTTTTTTTCTTTCACGCAATCACGGGTGAAGCAATCTCCAGAAGTATGTTCTTTCTCACAACCACGGCAACCGCCTTTTATGTATGTAGGGCAAGCACCGCAGTAAAAGCCACATTTGCCAATCAGTTTTTCATTCATCTGCGTATCAATATCCCCTTCATAAACTCACTATCGTTATGAAACTCATGCACGGTATTTATTTCTTCCTCAGTGCAACCGATAAGCAGTTTAATTTCGGAATCCTTTTTCATCAAATCTACTGTGCATATAATGGCGTTAACTTGTTCGTCAGGTAAAGAGCCTCGCCACACATCAATACCGCCGCCGTCCATAGAGGTGGTATTTTCTATGTACCCGTAATCCACCTCGTATTTAATATTGGCAAATCTCGGATGCGTACTGCCTTTTGGTCTATCAATCACTATTTTCCCCGAAGATACGAGGGTATCTATTGCTTTCCAAAAAACTTTATCATAATTTTTAAGCATAGTTTATTATTCCTCTTACAGTTTAAGTACCGCATCAAGGCAGAGTGTGAGCGCATATTCGTATGCGTTGCCGCCCCAATTTCGTTCGTCGTATTTATCTACGTCAGCAAGGCTGTCTGCGGTATAGAGTATCATACCCCAAGTTGCATCTCTGAAAGCAGAAACGGCTGCGAGAGCCGAACACTCCATTTCAACAACAGAGCAACCTTCGCTCTTGCGGTATGCAACCTTTTCTTTGGTTTCACGGAAGAATCCGTCCGTTGACCAAGTGATGACCTCTTGATATTTCATTCCGTGTTCAAGCACGGTTTCTTCGATTGCTTTTCTCGCTCTTTCGCTGATTTCGACAAAGCGTGAAGGAGGCGCATAGTGATAGGATGCTCCTTCATCACGCAGAGCCTTGTTTGGTACAAGGAACGTGCTTTCAGGAAACTTTTCGAGAGTGCCGCAGGAACCGGCAGAGATGATTTCACGCACACCGTAGCCAATAAGCCAATCAAGTATCTGTGCCGCAGGCGCAGCTCCTACAGGGGCCTGGCAAAGCACGATTTTCTCACCCTTGTATTTCGTTATGTAGATCGGGTAAAGTTTCGTTGCGCTGACGAACTCAGATACCTTCTGTGTTTCCGTCTTGCTTGCGTATTCATCGATATACCCACCGAGGAAAGCAAAGACGCACTTCCTCGGGAGCTTCAAATTTAAATTTTCATGAGTTGGGTTAATGACCGCCTTTTGCTCGTCATCAAACTCCAATATCGGTATTTTGTTTTTAATAATACTCATTTTCTTTCTTACCGTTGTTTCTCTCAAATCCAAGATACCTCGTACCCTGAAACGAAACTATTCCTTCGTCGCCAACAACCAACAATCCGTACTCTGCACGGGGTACCTTGAGTTCCATTCTGTCACCGCTTTGAACCTCAAAGGTAACGTAATACGAATGGGTATGGTGATGATGTCCGTTACTATGGTGATGATGAGTCGTCATACGCTTGTCAACTATTTTTGCATCAACGGATAATCGAGGCGAATTGTTGTTTTTGTGCCATTCACTAATGTTTTTTATAAATATGTAAATAAATGCCGCAATAAATAAAAGGAAAAATAAAGGGAATAAAACTTCCATAAAAAGTCTCCATTATCAAAGCATTTTTTTGATCTTTGCATAAAGATTCTTATAATAATGATCGAATCCCGCATCATTGGGATGCAGACTCAAATCTCCAAAATAATCCTCGCTGTGAGGAACAAGGTCAAAGCCGTTGATTAGGTAGATGTTGGGATAATCCTTAATCGTTTCCTTTATGAGGTTTTCCATATCGGAGAAAAGGCCGAATTTCTTGGTTTTGTCCCAGTCCTTTCTCCAAATGGGAGTTATGGCAAAGATCTTGCTGTTAGGGTAATTCTTTACAAGTTCCTTAAAGAAGGCTCTGCACTTCTCTTCTCCCACTTCCCTTTCAAACACGCACCAGTCATTGGTACCGTAAGCAACGGTTATATAATCGGGCTCAAAGCCGTCCTTTGCGGCGGCAAGTTCGGGGAAAAATCTTTCAGCACCGATGGCCTTACAATACTCCTCTGCGCCCATAGCCTCGGAAAGTCTGCCCGCATATCGGCTATAAGAACGAAGTGAATGATATCCGTGGGTTATGGAGTCGCCGAACGATATCATCTTTTTATCGACCCTTACGGGGATTATGCTTGCGCCATCATCAATAGAGATTTCAAGAATGTCAACGTTAACCGACCAGGGGAAGTATATTTTCAACTCCTTCTCCCCTTTTCCGAGAGAAAATCTCTTTGAATACTCACCCAAAGGAAGTTCGTAGTTTGAATAATTTTTTGGAAACTCCACTTCTGAGAAATTATTAAGTGAGTCCATAAAGTTACCGTCGACAAAAAGGTCAAAGGAGAAGAACTTCTGGGAAGCACCCAAAGACGTATTTACCTTTATAAAAAGGCTCTCGCTATCGGTTCTGAAAACAAGCTTTATACCTGCAGTAGAGAAGGTTTTTCTATAAAGAACGGCATCGTATGCCTCGTATATATCTTCCTGCTCCTTGGTAAATCTGTAAAGCTTAACAGCGCCGTTCTTTTCCTCGCAACGGGCGGCACCCCAAGCAACGGATTTTATCTGCTCCAAAGTTAATTTCATTTCTATATCCCCTTTTTAAACGTCAATCAATTATACCATATTTTTGCAGAAATTGCAATACAGAGAATGAGTATAAATAGGTTGTAGCAAAAAATATAATAATGCAACTCATATAAATCACGCCAAAGGCGTGGATGAAATCCGCAGCTTGTCTG
>JAZQLP010000112.1:0-25491 GCA_045542755.1 Eubacteriales bacterium | reverse complement strand
ATACGGATTCTTTCGCCTTCTTCGATGAAGAGGGGAACTCTGATTTCAGCACCTGTTTCGAGGGTTGCATATTTGAGAGCGTTTGTAGAAGTATCGCCTCTTACAGCGGGTTCGGTTTCGGTAACCTGAAGGTCCATAAATGTGGGGGGCTCTACGCTGAATACCTTGCCCTTGTAGGAAAGGAGCTTACAAACAGCTTCTTCCTTAACGAACTTGAAGGAATCGGGAAGCATATCTGCGTTAAGGGGAATGAGATCATAAGTCTCGGTATCCATGAAGTAGTAAAGCTCACCGTCGTTGTAAGAATATGTGGTTTCTTTTCTTTCGATGAATGCCTGGGGGAACTTGTCGGTGGGGGAGAAGGTCTTTTCAACAACACCACCGGTAATTACGTTTCTAACCTTGGTACGAACGAAAGCTGCGCCCTTACCGGGTTTAACGTGCTGGAATTCTACGATCTGGTAAACGTTGCCTTCCATTTCGAAAGTAACGCCGTTTCTGAAATCGCCGGCTAAATACATTTTATTATCCTCCGTTATTTTGGAATGTATGTATTGATCCGGCGTAATTTCATTGCCGGACAATAATAATCAGACAGGTCTGTCAATAGAATATATTATACAGTATTTGTGGCCTTTTTTCAAGAGGATATGAGAAAAATATATTGAAGATTAAGTGACATTTGTGTTAATTTAACATAAGGAGTGTATTTATGAGAGTGGTTTTGGCTGATAAAGGACAGAAATGGGGTAAATCCAAAAGGATAACTCCCCGAGTTATCTTTATTTTTGTCGCCTTTTTTGCTGTAATAATGATTTCCGGATTTGCCGTTGGGAGTAACGCCCCCGTTATAGTAATTGATCCAGGACACGGAGGGCAAGATAGCGGGGCCGTAGGTATAACGGGGGTATATGAAAAAGACCTTAATCTGCAAATGGCAGGGGTGTTGAAAGAGCATTTTGAAAACGCGGGATATAAGGTGGTTATGACCAGAACCGAGGACTCGGACACCGACGGAAAGGACGGATTTGATAAGACATCGGACATTGTAAACAGGCAGAAAATTTGCGAGTCTTACGGGGAAAACACGCTCTTTCTTATGGTGCATATGAATGCCTCCACGTCTTCAAACGATAAAGGCTTTCAGGTGTTCTACGGAACGGGTAATAGGGATGCCAGTCTGAGTCTTGCTCAGAATATTTATAACTCTATTGCAGATGCTGCTATGGTCACCCGTTTAAGGGAAGTAAAGGAGGCACCGAAAACCGTATATCTTTGCAAAAACGTAAAGGTGCCCTGTGTGCTTATAGAGTGCGGGTTTATTACCAATTCTGCCGATACGGCTCTTTTATGCTCGGAAGAGTACAGAAAAGATCTGGCTTATGCAATTTTTAACGGAGTACAAACCTATCTGGACCCAAATAATTCCTCCGTTGTAGAATAAAAGTCACATATTTATACGGAAATCATCAAAATTTGCTGATACAATGTATAGGAAATAAAAAACATTTTAAGGAGAACAAAACAATGAGCAAAATTCTTGTTGAAACTTCCGCAAGACACGTACACGTATCTAAAGAGGATCTCGCCGTTCTTTTCGGTGCTGACCATGAACTTACCGTTAAGAAGATGCTTTCCCAGCCCGGCCAGTTTGCCTGCGAGGAAAGAGTTACCATAAAGGGCGTTAAGGGCGAACTTAAGAACGTTTCCATTCTTGGCCCCGTAAGACCTGCCAGCCAGGTTGAAATCTCCCTTACCGACGCAAGAAGCATCGGCGTTACCGCTCTCGTAAGAGAATCCGGTGATATCGAAGGTACCGAAGGCTGCACCCTCGTAGGTCCCTGCGGTGAAGTAGTTCTCGAAAAGGGCGTTATCGCTGCTAAGAGACATATCCACCTCACTCCCGAAAGCGCTGCTGAATTCGGTGTTGCTGACAAGCAGATCGTAAGCGTAAAGGTTGAGACCGAGGATCGTTCCCTCGTATTCGGCGACGTTGTTTGCCGTGTAAGCGAAAAATTCGCTCCCGCTATGCACATTGATACCGACGAATCCAACGCTGCCGCTTGTAAAGGCGTTGTATACGGCGAAATCATCGCGTAATTTTAATGACTGATATAAAATTATGGAACAAAGCTCCCCTCTACGATGGGGAGCTTTGCGACCAACCTGAGCCTTTTATCCGTCCCTTTTTGGTTGAAAAATCGGACGTCGCCCGTCCCTGCATACTTATATATCCCGGCGGCGGATATCTTAACAGGGCAGACGAGAAGGAAGGCCGCTTGGTTGCGGAGAGATTTAACGCTGCAGGGGTAAGTGCCTTTGTGGTCGGATACAGATGCGTACCCTACTATTATCCTGCACCTTATCTTGATGCCCAAAGGGCAATAAGATACGTCAGGTATAACGCCGAAAAGTTCGGAATTAACCCCAATAAAATAGGCGTAATGGGATTTTCCGCGGGAGGTCATCTTGCGGCTATGGTTTCCGTGCATTATGATGCTTGTCAGGAGCCTGTTGACGATATAGATCTGGTATCCGCCCGTCCCGATTTCACTATTCTCGGATATTCTGTTACCACAAACGATTCTGCCATATCCACCCAGCGTTCTCATAAGCACCTTATGGGTGACGAGAGATTTTTCAATGATCCTGAGTTGCTTGAGTATCTGAGCGTTGAAAAATACGTAACTTCGGAATGTCCGCCCGCTTTTATCTGGGCTACGGCTACCGACAAGACGGTCAACTGTGAAAACTCCATTGTAATGGCAAGGGCTTATTGGGAAAAGGGCGTTTCCTGCGCTCTCCACATCTTTGAGGTAGGTGGCCACGGTCTTGGTCTTGCAGACGGAGTATACCGTGAGAATCTGAATTTCCCCACCGTAAAACAGTGGGCTGACCTTTGCGAAGAATGGCTTAAATCTTTGTTTAAATAGCATATATGGAATCCGTCGGGTATTTTCTCGGCGGATTTTTCTTTTTACTATTGCAAAAGCTGTAGAAATGTGGTATAATTTGTGTAAGAGGTGAATAGCGTGAAAGATATTTTTTACAGACCGGATTATAGGCGCTCTTCACGCTTAAATTAAAGCTTTTCAAGAAAAAGCTTTAATTTGTTTTGAGCCGCCGCTTACGGCGACATGGAGGATTGTTATGATTTTTGAAAAGCAAGTTTTGAATATGTATAAGGGTATGATGCACACCCGATGCGACGATAAGGGGATTGCCTATTATTTTTCAGCAAAGGATTTCCCCGGGTTGCAGGTTGAGGAGTATCTCTTCAAATCTTCCAAAGGACACGACCTGCAGGGATACATCTATAATTACGACGATCCCATTGAAGGGCGTCTTATCGTCTTCGACCACGGCTTTGGCGGCGGGCACCGTTCATATATGCGTGAGATAGAGATGCTTTGTAAACACGGATATAGGGTCTTTGCCTATGACCACACCGGATGTATGGAGTCTGGCGGAGAATCTCCCAACGGTCTTGCGCAATCGCTTTGCGACCTTAATGACTGTCTTGAGGCAATAAAGGAAGATGTCCGATTCAACGATTTGATCGTTTCTGTTATGGGCCATAGCTGGGGCGGTTTTTCAACTATGAATATTTCCGCATTACATCCCGAAATATCCCACGTCGTATCCATGTCGGGCTTTGTATCTGTGGAGCTTCTTGTTGGCTCATTTTTCGGTGGTATTCTCAAGTGTTACCGTAAGCCCGTGTTGGAGCTTGAAAAAAAATCAAATCCGGAATTTGTTAGTTTTAACGGGGCAGACTCTCTTTTAAATACAAATGCCAAGGTTCTGCTTATTTATTCGGATAACGACAAACTGGTACGCCGCGATACACATTTTGCGGCCTTGGAAAAGGGGCTTGCAAATAAGGATAGTATCACGCTTATGCTTGTAAGAAACAAAGGGCACAATCCTAATTACACCGAGGATGCCGTAAAGTATTTGGCCGAATATTCAGCACTTCTTCAGAAAAAAAACAGGAAAAAAGAGCTGGAAACTCCCGAACAAAAGAAGCAATTCGTTGATTCTTTTGATTGGTGGAGAATGACAGAGCAAGACCAAAAGGTTTGGGACGGAATATTTGAGTGTCTTGACAATTAAAAATGTAAATAGTAAGCCGCACCGAAGGGTGCGGTTTATCTATCAATATCACCATCACAATATGTAAAAATATTATGAAATATCCCTCAATAGTATTTACTTTATGTGAAAATTATGATATACTCTGATCGAGAAAATATTTCATATTGTGATAGGTGTTTTAGTTGTATGAAAAGCATTCAGGAAAGATTTAACCTTCTTATTGAGGGAGCAAAGTACGACGTGTCCTGCTCGTCGTCAGGGTCGGACCGAGGGGCAAAAAAGGGGAGTATAGGGTTTTGTAACCCTGCAGGAATATGCCATTCATTTACATCTGACGGCAGGTGCGTATCTTTGCTGAAAATACTGATGACAAACAGTTGTATACACGATTGCAAGTACTGTGTAAACAGACGCAGCGCGGACGGAGAACGGGCTATTCTTACTCCCGAGGAGCTATGTGATATAGTTATGAACTTCTATATCCGTAATTATATTGAGGGGCTGTTTCTGTCCTCGGCCGTATATAAAAGCGCCGACTATACTATGGAACTATTATTGCAGACTGTGAAGCTGTTGAGAACCAAATATAGGTATAACGGATATATACATCTTAAAGGCATCCCGGGGGCATCTTCCATACTCGTTGACGAAGCGGCTAAATGGGTGGACAGAATGAGTGTCAACGTGGAACTTCCTTCAAGGGAGGGACTTCAGATGCTTGCCCCCTCCAAAAAGACCGAAGAAATATCCGCACCAATGAAAAGAATGTCGGAACTGTATATTGCTCAAAAGGAAGGGGAGCTTAAGAGGGGAAGCGTGATACCCGCGGGACAGACTACCCAAATGATAATAGGTGCCACCAAGGACAGCGACGGAACCATTATGAGGGTCACGGAGCGTTTATATAGACAATTTTCACTTAAAAGGGTTTATTATTCGGCGTATATTCCTGTGGGGGATTCGTCTGTATTACCCGTGGTTCCTCCCAATCTTATAAGGGAAAACAGACTCTATCAGGCCGACTGGTTGTTGAGGTTTTACGGCTTTGATGCCGATGAGTTGGTTTCTCCCACAGAGAATCTTTCTCTTGAAATGGATCCCAAAAGCGCTTGGGCATTAAAAAATCTTGATAAATTCCCCATTGAAGTAAATAAGGCAGACTACCTTGAGCTTTTGCGGGTACCGGGAATAGGAGTGAAATCGGCAGACAGAATAATAAGGGCAAGACGGTATTCGGTATTAAGATACGAGGATTTGGTAAAAATGAAAGTCGTTATGAAAAGAGCATCAAACTTTCTGCTTTGTGACGGGAAATATTACGGCAGAGGCTTTAACGAGGAGCTTATAAGGTCACAGTTAATTGCTCCCGTTTTTGCAAAGTCGGAGCCTCTTATCACGCCATTATTTGAAAGAGGAAGTCTTTTACCCGTGTTATAAAAATATGAGAGTTGGTTTTGATAACCAACTCTTTTTTTATTGGGAATAAAAAATGCCTTTTTGCAAATGATATGTGAAAAAAGTTTTGGAGATATTTATGAAGCAGAAAGAATATCAAAACCTTACCGATAAGGTAAGTAAAAACTCAAATTTCCTAAAAGACTGTATCTGTGCCTTTATCATAGGCGGAGGGATATGCGTAATAGGTCAGTTACTTCTCAATCTTTATCTTATGCTCGGCGCCTACGAGAAGGATGCGTACACCCTCGTTTCTGTATCGTTGGTGCTGTTGAGTGCTCTTCTTACGGGATTTGGAGTATACGACAGAATAGCCAGAATTGGCGGCGCGGGAACGCTTGTACCCATAACGGGGTTTGCCAACGCTGTGGTTTCTCCCGCAATGGAGTTTAAGGCAGAGGGTCTTGTTTTGGGCTTGGCTCCCAAGATGTTTATAATAGCGGGACCAGTAATCGTTTACGGAACGATAGCTTCAGCGGTGGTTGGCGTTATATATTGGATAGTCAAAATGATATGGTAAACGGAGGAAGCAATATATGAAAAAGATCGGTAAATATACCTATAAATTGTCCTCTCCCGTATGTATATCCGCTTACGACTCATACGTAGGTAAGCTTGAAAAAGAGGGGCCTTTGGGGGAGTGGTTCAATAATTACAGTTACGACGAATATTTTGGTCAGGAAACCTTTGAAAAGGCGGAATCCTTTATTCAGAAAGAGGTTATAAACAATGTTATTTCAAAATCGAAAACCCTTTGCGAGGACATTGAGTTTGTCTTCGCAGGTGATCTCCTTAATCAGTGTATTGGTTCGAATTACGGTGTTCGTGATCTTGATATGCAGTTTTTCGGACTGTATGGCGCTTGTTCGACGTTTGCGGAAGGGTTGACTCTTGCTTCAATGAGTATTGACGGCGGCTTTGCAAAAAATGCCCTTGCCGTTACCTCTTCTCACTTCTGTTCTTCAGAAAGACAGTTCAGATTTCCCCTGGAGTACGGTAGTCAGCGGCCCCCCACGGCGCAGTGGACGGTTACGGGCAGCGGTTGCGCTCTGCTATCCTCTTGCGGGTCGGATAATATGCCCAAAATAGTTGACTTTTGCCCCGGGGCGGTTTGCGATATGGGAATTACGGACATCAATAATATGGGCGCGGCTATGGCTCCTGCCGCCGCAAGAACTCTGTCCCGATATTTAAAGGATACGGGCAAAACTCCCAATGATTTTGACCTTATTCTTACGGGTGACTTGGGTACTGTGGGGCACGACCTGATGATGAGGTTGCTTTCCCAAGACGGAATATTTGCAGGCGATACCTTGTTTGATTGCGGAATAATGATATATGACCCCAAAACTCAGGACACTCATGCGGGCGGCTCGGGATGTGGGTGCTCTGCCAGCGTTATGTGTGGCGTTATTCTTCCTCAGATTCAGCAGAGAAAGTATAAAGACGTTCTCTATATAGCCACGGGCGCTCTTATGAGTCCTATATCAAATCTGCAAAAAGAGTCTATACCCGGGATTGCCCACTTACTGCATATAGTTATCTGATAGCGGAGGTCGTATTATGATATTTTTAGACTATCTAAAATGTTTCTTGACGGGTGGCGCTCTCTGCCTTATAGGACAAGTTCTTATTTCAAAAACGAAGCTTACCCCTGCAAGAATATTGACCGGATACGTGGTCGCGGGGGCTATTCTTTCCGGGATAGGTGTGTACGACTATATCGTCGAATTCGGCGGCGCGGGGGCTACCGTACCTTTAACGGGCTTTGGCCATTGTCTTGTAAACGGGGTAAAAACGGCCATTAACGAAGACGGTGCCATAGGTATTCTATCGGGCGGCCTTACGGGGACGGCCGCGGGAATTGCCGCCGCCATAATCTTTGGGTTCATTATCGCCCTTATCTTTTCACCTCATAAAAAGCAGTAATGAAAAAGGTATGTTTCGTAGGCGTAAGAAATATCTTTTTTGAAAAGGCACTGTTAAAGTTTTTGACCGACTATATTTACGTTTCCGAAAATGAGGTGAAGATCGGTTCGCTGAATAGTAACGGTCTGCTTATTTACGATACGGGTGGATATTTTAAGGATATCGGCGCGGATTTTGAGGCCATTGTTTTTAAAAACGATTTTTTTGAGCCTTTCGAATACGAAAGCCGTATAAAGCCTCGGTGTATCATTTTTCTTACGGAAGGCTGTTCCCGTGTGGCAAAAAAGCTGGATAGTCTGGGAATGAGGTACAACGTTTGCGGTGTGGAGAGAACTTGCGGTATAACTCCGTCCAGCATAACGGAAGATTGTATGACCGTGAGCTTGCGCTCTGTGGTTACCTCGTCAGGGAAGCTTGTCTGCGAAGAGGATGAGTTCAGAATAAAGGGCTTATTTAACGTTTACAATATTTGTCCCGCCATGATAGGGAGCACCATAGAAAGAATAATTTGCGGATATAATTTAGCCCGTTGAGTTCTATTTCCTTTTTGAGGGGGAATATAGTGTACTATGAATAAGGTGTACGAGGTTTTCAGGTATTTTCCCAATGAGATTGCTTCTCTTTTTAGGCGTAGTGATGATGGTATTTTGGATGCGGTTACCGATATAAGATTGAAGGTTGACTGTCCTATAATTGCCTATGCGGCGGGGAAAAGATATTTCTTAACGGATAAAGGGCTATCGCCCGAATTGAAATCTTCTTTGTGCTTGTTTGAGGCGGACGCTTCATTTATTCTTATGAAGCTTTCAAATAACTCTCTTTATGCTTATGACGAGTCCATAAAGAGAGGCTACATAACCACCCAGGGCGGACACCGTGTGGGAATCACGGGGACGGCCACGGTAAACGGTGGAAAAATAAGTTCGGTAAGGGATATTTGCGGGTTTTATTTTAGAATTGCAAGAAACGTTGCCGGGTGCTCTTCGTCGGTGTCATCTGCTCTTGTGGACGGCAACGGCAGGGTAAATAACGTTTTAATAGTTTCCCCTCCCGGACAGGGCAAGACTACTCTGTTGAGAGATTGCGCAAGGTACGTTTCGGAGCTGGGATTTAAAGTTTGCGTTGTTGACGAAAGAAATGAGATCGCAATGTCCGACAGAAGCATTTTGCCATTCTGCGCCGTCCTTGACGGGTATCCCAAGGGCGAAGGGATCGTTGCAGGGTTGAGGGCTCTTTCTCCCGAAGTTTTGGTTATAGATGAAATCGGTGGAAAAGAGGATATTTCTCAGGTTTTGCAAGGCCTTTGGGCCGGTACTGCATTTTTTGCTACAGCTCACGGCAAAAACGTTTCCGACCTTATGCGAAGAGAGGGTTTTTCGTCGGTAATACCTTACTTTGACGTTTGCCTTATGCCAAGTCTTAGGGATGGAAATTTTTTCTGCAGGTGCGAATTTTTGCAGAGTGGTGTAAGGGTATGAAAAACATATTGATAGTCGCCATTTTTCTTCTTTCGGTTCTGTTTTGGCAAACAAAGAGGATCCGCCTTTTCAGGCGGGTCGATTCATTAAAAAGGATAAAGGCCTTCGTCATTAACGTCAGTGACGAAATAAGAAGCTCCAAGAGAAATGTATTTGATATAATCGGAGCAGATAAGACAGGTCTTGGACTTTTTAAAAACGTCAGTGCCAACGGAGAATTGCTTTACATATATTACCTGAAAGCCCAGGAGAAAAACTTAAGCTCAATGTGCCTTGAGAGTGGCGATGAGGGGATTCTGGACAGATTTTTTAGGGAGCTTGGGCAGGGTGATGTTGTATCTCAGCTACGTTTATGTGAGGAGAGTATAACGGCTCTTGACGGATGCCTTGTTGATGCTCTTGACAGAAGTAAAAAATACGGCAAGCTGTATACCGTTGCGGGATTCAGCATGGGGACGTTTGCGGTGATAATGTTACTGTGAGGCAGGACAGATGAATATTGAGGTTTTGTTTCAGATAGCGGCGGTTGGCATAATAGTAACGGTTCTTGACCATGTTTTGCGACGGGCTGACAGACAGGATATTGCGGCACTCGTTACTACTGCAGGGGTTATAGTGGTTCTGTTGCTTATGATAGAGCAATTCAGCTCCCTTTTGAACACCTTAAGGTCTGTTTTTCGGCTGTAAGGTCAAGTATGCGAGGATTAAAATGTGGTCAGTAACTATTGATGCCGTAAGACTGTTAAGTATTTGTATTGCTACGGCAGTAATCTGTTTTTCTCTCAAGGGGATATCACCTACTTTTGCTATGATTGCCGCAATATGTGGCGGATTCTTTGTGATTTTTAGCCTCTTTGACGGGGTAATTGAAATAACCGAGGCCGTAGAGAATGCGGCGGGAAAAGCCGGTGTTTCCGGGGAAGTTATAAATTTTGCAATTAAAGGGGTTGGACTTTCATGGCTGACGGGGTTCGTTTCCGATACTGCAAGGAGTGTGGGGGAAGAAGGGCTGGGGAAAAATGCCGAATTAGTTGGAAAAATATCCGTACTGCTCCTTTGTGTTCCCGTTATGGAGGGCGTTTTTGGGGATATAACGGAAATTTTCTCGGGATTTTAAAGCCGTTATTTATATTGTTTTTGGCTGTGTTTTTTACATTTGGACTTGCCCTGCCTGCCAGTGCTGAATCTTTTGCGGAAATCGTAGAAAAGGGTACTGCTGAATACGATTTGGGTATTCTTGAAGAAAGTTTGCCTCATATTACGGAAGAAAATGCCAATAGCCTTGGATTAATCCTTGATATTGATAGTGTTGACGAGATGTTTGATGCCCTGACTTTGATAAAAGGAATAGGGAAGTGCTTACTTTCATGTCTGAAGGAAACCGTGGGGATAATCGGTACGGCCTGCCTCTTATCTGTAATGGGTTTTGTTGTAAGAGAATTGAGTTCCCCCTCGCCTGAAGCGGCAAGAATTTGCGAGATAGTGTCTGTGCTTTCTTGCGCTTGTTTACTGTATAAAAACATTTCTTTTACCGTAGGGGGGATGAAAACGGTTTTGGACTCTCTGTCAGGTTACGTTACCGCCGCAATGCCCGTAACCCTGGGGCTTATAAGCGCTTCGGGCAGACCTTCGCTGGCCGCCTCCTCGGGAACTCTTGTATATACGGCTGTGTCGGTACTGGGTACGGTTCTTGTGACCTTTGTTCCTACTCTCGTAAACACCTGCTTTTGTCTTGCCTCAATGTCTGCCGTATCTGATAATGCCGCTTTTAAGGGAGTGAGTGCATCCCTTAAAAAAATAGCCGTTGGGGTCATGACCTTTATATACTTTGTTTTTACGGGTATTGGCGGCATAAATACTATTGCCACGTCGGGAGCTGATACCCTTGCAAGAAAGAGTATCAAATATGCGGCTGGTACATATATTCCCGTGGCGGGCGGGTATATCTCCGACGGGCTTGACGTTTGGTTTGCCAGCGTTGAAAATCTTCGCAACTCTTCGGGAATATTCGGTATTGCCGTTGTAAGCGTCACCGTTGCTGTTCCTTTGTGCGGGATAGCTTCGGGATATTTGGCCTCTACTGTTTGCGGAACCGTTTTTTCTCTGGGAGGAAATTCTGCTGCGGAGAAATTTCTGGGTGCTGTAAAGGATGCTTATTCGATGATGTTTTCAATGCTGTGCGGCTACGGAATAATGCTCTGCGCGTTATTTGCGTTTATGATGAAAGGAATCTGAAATGAGTGGGGAAGTTCTGGCCTCCTTTATAGGCCTGTCGGTGTTTGGCGTGGCCTTTGGGATGTTGATACCGGATAACGGCTGTAAAAATGCTCTACGCATATTATTGACGTTGGTAATTACTGCGGCATTGCTGAAAATTATAACCGGGATAGACATAACCTCGAGTATAAATAACGTAATGGAAAAGGCCGATGTTGGAGTTTCGGAAAACAATACCTATGGGGCTGCGGGGGAAATTATAAGTGAGCTTACAAAAGAGGAGGTTTTTAGGCTTGTGGAGGAGTTTACGGGAAACCTTCCCGTAAGCGCAGAATGTTCCGTTTTGTGGGCGGGAGAGGAGTTCGTTCTTGCAGACGTTGAGGTGGTGTGCAGATGCGAAAATCCTACGGCCGTAATGGAATATTTGGCTTTAAAGCTTGGGATAGATGGGGAGAAAATAAGGGTTGTGAATATGAGCGAAAAGGTGGATGAGAATGCTGAAGGATTATCTTAAAAAAATAGACAAGGATTGGCTTTCAAAGCACTCCGGAACGGTTATAATCATACTCTTGGCCGTTGCTCTTTGTATGTATTTTTTGTTTAGCGGAGCATCTACGGAAAATGACGTTAAGCCGTCCGAATCTGTCAGCGCGGAGGAGTATTCCGAATATCTGGAAAGTAGATTAAAGGACGTTATAAGTCGAGTATCGGGCGTCGGAAAATGTGAGATAATGGTATTGCTAAAAGAGCAGGGAACAAAAGTCTACGCAGTAGAGGAAAAGGTGTCGGAAAGCTCCTCTACCGACGGAACGTCCAACCGTTTTCAGGGAGATTCTCTTACGGAAAAAAGCTATGTGGTAATTCAATCCCAATCAAACGAGTACCCCGTGCAAATAACTGAGTATCTACCTGAAATTTCGGGGATCGCTGTGGTGTGTCAGGGTGGAGACTCATCTACGGTAAAAAGCGAAATAACAGAACTTATATCTGCCCTTACGGGATTACCCGGTAACCGTATCCACGTAAGTCGTATGGGAGGGTGAATTTTATGGGATAACGGGCATATAAATTAACAACTAAACCTTTTGGAGGACGGTTATGAAAAATATTAAGTGGCTTATTTTGGGGTTAGCTCTGCTTACGGGGCTTGCCGTATATCTGAACAAGGACAGACTTTTGAATGATGATAACACCAAGGATGCTGAAGAGTATTTTGGAGATGCTGATTTTGTGTACGACGGTGAGGATGAAAAGAGTGAGTATTTTGTCTCTGCCCGATATAACAGGGAAAAGAAGCGTGACGAAGCTACGGCGGCCCTGAACGGGGTTATCAGTGACCCGGGAGCTACCGGTGAAAATAAATCTTTGGCTTATGCGGAGATTGAGCATTACGCCTTTTCCGAAACCTGCGAAACTGCCATTGAAAGTCTGATAAGGGCGAAAGGCTTTGGCGAATGTATCGCATTTGTCAGCAGAGATACGGTGAGTATAGTGGTGTCTGAGTCCTCTTTAACTTCGGCTCAGGCGGCGCAGATAACCGATATTGCCGTCTCTCAAACGGGGTATTCTCCTGCCAACGTGACTGTCATTGAGTACAATGCGGGAGAATCGGCCGCCGAAGATGGCAAAACAGGGGCAGATTTTGAATAAAACAACCTATAATAATGAATATTTTATTAATTATTCATTTTTGGTATTGGCAAAACGCAAAAAATGTGGTATAATAAGCAGAATACAACCGATTGTCAAGCTCCGCTTTTTGTGAGCTTGCTTTTCGGCGTTTTGAGAACATCAAAATATAACGAAAATTAACTTAAACCTAAGTGGAGGATACAGAATATGGAACAGAACGGAACAGGCTTTATTAAGGTTTCTGAAGAAGTAATTAACAAGATTGCCTACACTGCAGCTCTTGAAACCGAAGGCGTATGCAGAATAGCCGTTAAAAAGACGGTTGACCCCAAAAGAATCATTAAGGGAATGAAGCTTCCCAAGGGCGTTTCTTACGTTTCTACCGAGGACGGTCTTGTTATGGACGTGTCGGTAGTTATGGCTTACGGCGCTAAGATTCAGGAAGTAGCAGCAAATATTCAGACAAACATAATGGATAACGTTCAGACTATGACCGGACTTAACGTTTGCCGCGTTAACGTAACCGTTGTTGGAGTGGAGAATCTGTAATGAAAAAAAGTCTTACAAGGACCGAGGCAAGAGAAAACGTTTTTCTTCTGCTTTTTCAGGCATCCTATAACAGCGAGTCAGACGTTGAAAATACCCTTGACCTTTCTAAAGAGAACCTTGATATTCACGCAAACAAGTACGTTGAGCGAGTATATTCGGGTATTCTTGAAAAAGTTGAGGAGCTTGACTCTTACATCGAAAAGGCCAGCAAGAACTGGAACAAGAGCCGAATCTCAAGAGTGGCAGTTTCCTGCATAAGACTTGCGCTGTACGAAATGCTTTATGAGGAGAATATGACTCCCGGTATTGCAATAAGCCAGGCTGTGGGCCTTGCCAAAAAGTACGGAGATGCCGATACCGGCGCCTTTGTCAACGGAATTCTGGGCGGTATTTGCAGAGCAAATCCTGATAAATTCCCTCCCAAAGCTTCCGCAACAACTGAATCAAATGAGTAATTTTCTTGGAATAGACACGAGTAATTATTCTACCTCGGTAGCCCTGTTTTCCCATAATGGAGATTTGAGAAACGAGGTAAGATTGTTGCCCGTCGCCCAAGGCGAAAAGGGTTTGCGCCAGAGTGATGCTGTATTTCATCATGTAAAGGCCTTTCCCGAGGTCTACGCCTCTTTGGGTGATTTTTCACCTCCTTCGGCTATCGGTGTTTCTACCCGCCCCAGGAGCGTTGACGGATCATATATGCCCTGCTTTCTTTCAGGTGTGTCATTTGCCCGCGTTTTGGGGGAAACCTTTGATGTGCCCGTGTTTGAGTTTTCTCACCAGCAGGGACACGTTGCTGCCGCACTCCTTTCGGTAAACAGGGAAGACCTGATTAACGGTGGGTTTTACGCCTTTCATCTTTCGGGTGGAACTATGGAGCTTCTTTTCGTAGACACCCTTGAGTGCATTACTCCCATTTGCGTTACTAACGACGTAACTGCGGGTCAGCTTATAGACAGAATAGGTGTGGCACTTGGATACGGGTTTCCGGCAGGAAAGAAGATGTCGGAGCTTGCCGAAGCGGGTAAATCACCTGTAAAATATAAAATCAAGGTTGCTGACGGAAAAATAAATCTTTCCGGAGTTGAAAATAAAGCTATTGAGCTTTTGAACAAGGGCGAAACAGAGGAAAACGTTGCCGCTTTTGTGTTGGAAACGGTCTCTCGTGCCGTAAGGGCTATGATAGAGTACGGATTTTCAGAGAAGGGCGAAAAGCTCCCCGTTGTTATGGTGGGTGGCGTTTCTTCAAGTTCTGTGCTCAGACGTCAGCTTTCCGATATTGAAAACATACTGTTCGCTTCTCCCGATTTATCAAGGGATAATGCTATGGGAATAGCATATCTTGCATCATTATCCTACGGGGACAAGCTTTAAACTGTCGGTGTACTATGGAAAAATTATCACCTCTTAAGGTAAGTCAACTTAACAGATACGTAAGAATGCTTTTCCAGAGTGACGATCATCTGAAAAACCTTCTCGTTATGGGTGAAATAAGCAACTGCATAAGGCATCGCTCAGGTCATATCTACATGACTCTTAAGGATAGCGAGGCTTCTATTAAAGCGGTTATGTTTCGCGACAGCGCTCAGACTCTTTTGTTTGAACCCAATAACGGAATGTCCGTCATCGTGTTCGGTACGGTATCTCTTTACGAACGTGACGGTCAGTATCAGCTTTATATTGATAGCATGATGCCCGTGGGTGAGGGTGAAGAGCTTCTTAAATTGGCAAAGCTTAAGAGTAAACTTGAAGGACTGGGATATTTTGACGAAAGTCGAAAACGTCCTTTGCCTGCTTTTCCCGAAAGAATAGGTTTGATTACTTCCGAGACGGGAGCCGCTGTCAAAGACGTCTTATCTGTCCTTCAAAGGAGATATCCTCAGGGTGAAGTTTTTCTTTATCCGTGTTTGGTTCAGGGCGATAAAGCCGCCCAATCGGTGATAAAGGGTATAAAGTATTTTAACGACGCAAAAAACGTTGACGTTATAATTATTACCCGCGGCGGCGGAAGCTCTGAAGATCTGTCCGCCTTTAATGACGAGGGGTTAGCTACGGCGGCGTATCTTTCGGAAATCCCCATAGTCAGCGCCGTGGGACACGAAATAGATTATACAATTCTTGATTATACCGCAGATATGCGTGCGCCTACACCGTCGGCCGCGGCTGAAAGAGTAAGCCCCGATAATGCTTCTCTTCGCTCAGAGCTTGATTATTACTCCAATCATATCAAGCAGACTGTGGGTATGATGTTAAAGTCAAAAAGGCTTGAACTTGACCTCGCCTCCGAAAAATGTGACCCATCTTTGTTTATTAACGGCAAAAAAGCCTATATAGACGGCCTTTATTCAAAAACGGTTTCTTCATACCGCAAAACTGTGTTTGCCCAAAAGGCCTTAATTTCCGAATATGCGGCAAAGTTGTCCGCATTGTCACCTTTAAACACTTTAGGCCGCGGATACGCTGCGGTTACCTCTGAAAATGCCCCCGTTACTTCTGTAAATGATGTGACCGTGGGAGATAAACTTGAGCTTACACTTAAAGACGGAAGGATCTACTGTAATGCCGAAAAAATCGCAGAGCAACAACTTAACCCCTGACTCCCCCCTTACTTATGAGGTGGCTATCAAGAGAATAGAAGAAATTGCCGATATTCTTGATAAAGGCGAGGCTACCGTAGACGAGTCGCTGAAGCTTTTTGAAGAGTCTGTTGGATTGATAGCTTTTTGTAACGAAAAACTTAATACTGTTGAACAGAAAATAGTAAAGATAACAGAGGGTAAATAGATGGACCTTGGTGACAGAATCCTTGCGTCATACGTTAAAATTATAAACGAAGAACTTGAAAAATATTTCCCCACAGACGGCGGAGATCTGGAAAAGGCCATGAATTACGCCTTTGCCGTAGGTGGAAAGAGAATCAGACCTGCCATAGTGCTTGCCACCTGCGGCGCTTTGGAAGGGGATATGGAAAAAGCCCTTCCTCTTGCCTGTGCTCTTGAAATGATGCACACAAGCTCCCTCATATATGATGACCTTCCCTGTATGGATAATGACGATATGAGAAGAGGAAAGCCCGCAAATCATAAGGTTTACGGTGAGGATATAACTCTTCTTGCAGGTCTTGGACTTAACGCCCGTGCCTATACGGCTGTAACGGATGCAAGCCGCAAGGGTATATTAAGCCATAAGCAGGCCGTTGAAGCTATGGACATACTTGCCAGAGCCTCGGGACTTGAAGGGATAGTTCCCGGGCAAGCCCTTGACCTTGGCAACAAGGACGGAAAAGGGCTGACCGAAGAAGAGCTTTTAAAGATACACGCTTTGAAAACAGGAGCTATGATACGCGCCGCCGCACTTCTCGGATGCGTTGCCGCTGATGCTTCGGATGATATAAAGGAACACGCCGCAAACTTTGCTCAGGCTTTGGGACTTGCATTTCAGATTAAGGACGATATTCTTGACGTTACTTCATCTCCCGAAGTATTGGGAAAAACCCCGGGTAAAGATAAAAATTGCGGAAAAACCACCTTCGTGGATATTTACGGGGTTGAAAAGGCTCAGGAATTGGTTGCTCGATATACCGCAGAAGCCATTGAGGAGCTTTCATTTATACCCGACAGCGATTTTCTTATCTACCTCACTAAACGTCTTTGCGACAGGGATATGTAATCAGGAGATACTCCTATGGGATTTATTAAATTTATTTTTTCAAACAGCGTTCTCAATACGGCTTTTATAGGCTGGTTTGTGGCACAGTTTCTCAAGGGACTTATTGCTTCAATAAGAGAAAAAAAGATATTGTGGAATAGGTTTTTCGGCGCGGGAGGTATGCCTTCTTCCCACGGAGCATTCGTTGCCGCATTGGTAACGGCAGTGCTTTTTACAGAAGGCTTTGCTTCCACTGAGTTTGCTATTGCCGCCGTTCTTGCATTTATAGTCGTTTACGACGCTTCCGGCGTAAGATATGCCGTCGGGGAACAGGCAAAGATTCTTAACGCATTTAATCGGGCTTATGAGGATGAAAAGCTTTTTGATAAAGACCTCAAAGAGTTTATCGGTCATACGAAGATTGAAGTTACCGTAGGCTGTATTTTGGGCATATTCATAGCAATATGCTATTATGTAATCATACCGTCCATAATTGGTGCTTTATAATGACCTTTTCTGATATTAACGCCACTGAAAAAAGACGTCTTGATGTTGAAATGGTCCAGCGAGGCCTGATCAAGAGTAGGGAAAAGGCAAAAGCCCTTATATCCGAAGGGTTTGTTTCAGTCAACGGAAAAACTGCAACCAAACCTTCGGCCGAAGTATCCGCAGAAGATGATATTCTTCTTACGGGTGACCTTGGATACGTTGGCAGGGGCGGAAAAAAACTTGAAAAGGCTCTGTCCGTTTTCCAGGTTGACCCGAAAGACAGAACGGCCATTGATATCGGCGCTTCTACGGGAGGATTTACAGATTGCCTTTTGCGTAACGGCGCAAAAAACGTATACGCGGTGGATGTGGGGAGCGGTCAGCTTGACCAGAGCCTTATCAATGACCCAAGAGTGGTCAATATGGAAAAGACCGACGTTAGAAGTCTCGGCACAGACTCCTTTGTTTATGGCGTTCCCAATATAGCCGTAATAGACGTTTCCTTTATTTCCCTTACCAAGATATTGCCATTTCTTAAGACTTTTCTGTCTGAAGATTCCGATGTTATAGCACTTTTAAAGCCGCAGTTTGAAGCGGGAAAAACCAAGAAGGGCATAGTATCTTCTCCCGACGTTCACCTAGACGTAATACTGTCGGTGATTTCCTTTGCGGAGAGTAACGGGTTTTGCGTAAATGGACTTGATTTTTCACCCGTGAAAGGCGGCGACGGCAATATAGAGTTCCTACTCTATTTGACATTCGGCCAAGGAATGGGTAAGTTTACCCGCAAAGAAATAAAGGAACTTGTAAAAGTAGCCCATAATTCACTTAAAAAATAATGCTTAAAATCCTTTAAAAGGAGGGCGCTTAAATGAAAATAGCGATTCTTCCAAACCCCGAAAGGGACGTTGGGCTGGTCACTTCAAAAAAAGCGGTGGAATTACTCCGTTCTTTGGGTGCCGAGATTGTGTCTGCTGAAAAAGAACTTTCGGGTGTTATACATAAAGAAACCGTGGCACAAGCAGTTGCGGAGTCAGACGTTGTTCTTACTATCGGTGGGGATGGCACCATACTCCATGCTGCACTCATTGCGGCCCGCGAGGACAAGCCTATTATCGGTATAAATATGGGCCACGTCGGTTATCTGACCGAGATGGAGCCTTCCGAAATAGAGTTGTTAAGCAAGGTCGTTGCAGGAGAATATAGGGTTGAAGACCGAGTCATGCTTTACTGCCAGGTATTCAGGAACGGCGAGAAGATGTTCTCTTCTCACGCCCTCAACGACGTGGTTATATCTCACGGCCAGCGTTCGGGAATGGTAAACATCAGATTTTCCACTCAAAGCGGAAAGCTTTGTGACCTTACGGCTGACGGTGCCGTTGTTTCGACTCCCACAGGTTCGACAGCATATTCACTTGCGGCAGGCGGCCCTATAGTTCAGCCCGATATTAACTGCCTTATCATTACACCCATTTGTCCCTATTCTCTTCAGATGTCAAGAAGTATCATATTAAAGGGTGACGAGGTAATAACCGCCGAGGTATCTTCGGGAAATAACGCATATCTCACTTCCGACGGTGACGAGATATTTAAGATACTTGACGGTGACGTCGTTAAAATAAAGGTTTCGGAAAAAACATCTAAACTTATACGTATTAAGGACAGAACGTTTTTTAACGTCCTTTCCGAGAAAATAAAGTAATCAATCCTTAAATACCCATATGCAAAAGAGAGGATAAACCCGTGAAACATAAAAATAAGCGGCAAACGGCCATTCTTACAGTAATAAAGGAATCAGATATCGAGACCCAGACCGATCTTGCCATTAAGTTGCAGATGAAGGGGATAAACGCCACTCAGGCTACAATATCCAGAGATATAAAGCAACTTCACCTTATAAAGGTTCTTAATAAAGAAACCAATAAATATCGCTATGAGCAGAGATCCGAGATCTCCAGAGAGGTTGATTCTCCTGCAAAAAGCAGAGCGATGACCATGATTCGCGAGAACGTGATTTCGCTTCGAAGTGCTCAGAATCTTGTTGTGGTTAAATGCTATCCCGGATCAGCGCAGGCTGTTGGCGCAGCCATTGATTCCTATTCCCACGACGAAATCATAGGTACTATCGCAGGGGACGATACCATATTCATTGCTACGGAAGATAACTACGGAGCTGCTGCTCTCGTAGACCGTCTTTCCGAGGCCGTTAGCGATAATTAGACGGAGGAAAACGTCGATGTTAACACGGCTCCATATTGAAAATATAGCCGTCATTGAGAAGGTAGACATATCCTTTGATAAAGGCTTTACCGTTCTTACGGGTGAAACGGGTTCGGGTAAAAGTATACTTATTGACTCTATAAACCTTTTGCTCGGTAACAGAACGTCTAAAGATATTATCCGAAGAGGAGAAGCAAAGGCTCTGGTCTGTGCCGAGTTTGAGTATCTTGACGGCGATTCACTTGAATGCTTAGCCGAATACGGAATAGAACCCGAAGACGGCGTGGTGATAATTCAGCGTAATATAAGCGCTGACGGGCGTTCTTCTTCTCGAGTGAACGGCATTCCCGTAACCCTTACGGTTCTTAAAGAAATTGGACGGCGCCTCATTAATTTCCACGGTCAGCATGAAAATAATAACCTGCTTGACGATTCTTACCATATTAAATACGTTGACGCATTTGCCGATAACGGAAAAGAGTTGGAAGAATACAGGGCGGCATACGGTGAAGTAAAGCGAATTAGAAAACTTTTGTCCTCCACCGAAATGGACGATACTGAGAAGCAGTATAAACTTGATATGCTTACGTATCAGGTAAATGAAATAGAAAATGCCCACCTTTCTCTCGAATTTGAAGAGGGAGAAGACGAGGAAGCCTACCTTAACCGAGTGAGATCCCTGCTTTTAAACAGAGAAAAGCTTGTGTCAGGGGTGGAACAAGCCCTGGAGGCTTTTGACGGAGATGAGTGTGGCGGCGTGTCTGCCTTGCTTGAAGACGTCAGATACGGAATATCCTCCGCCGAGAGGTACGACGAGAGTCTTGCCTCGATTTCCGATAGGATTTCCGAGCTTATAAGGATAGCGGACGATATAGAGACCGAGATTCGACAATATAAATACGATAATCTTTCCGAGGGTTCGGGGTATTCCATTGACGAGGTAGAAGAACGTCTTGACCTTATACATAGGTTAAAACGTAAATACGGTTCCTCCATTGCGGAAATACTTGCTTTTGCAGAAAAGGCAAGAGCCGAGCTTGAAGAGATTGAGTTTTCCGAGGAACGGATTTCAGAGTATAACAGAAATCTGGAAGCTGCGAAGAAGGTTCTCAAGGAAAAGGCTCTCAAACTGAGCGCTACCAGAGAAAAAGCCGCAAGAGTCATTGAAGACGGCGTTAACAGCCAGCTTGCATTCCTGGAAATGAAAAACGCTGCATTCTCGTGTGATATCACCTATTCGGAACCTTCCGAAAACGGAGTCGACAGGGTAGAGTTCCTTATTTCTGCAAATAAGGGCGACCCCATGAGACCCTTGTCCAGAATTGCCTCTGGCGGTGAACTATCACGAATAATGCTATCCATTAAAAATATCCTTGCTTCTACCGATAGTGTGGGAACGTTGATATTTGATGAAATAGATACCGGTGTAAGCGGTCGCGCGGCTGGTAAAATAGCCGAAAAGCTTAAGGAAATGGCCGAGAACAGGCAGGTTATTGCAGTAACTCACCTTCCGCAGCTTGCAGCTCTTGCACACAATCACTTCCTTATAGAAAAGAATACTGACGGTGATAAAACCTTTACCGACGTCCGCCTTCTTGATCCTGAGGGCAGGGTAGAAGAGGTGGCCAGAATCATCGGCGGCGAAAACACATCCCAGACTGTAAAAGATACAGCCAGGGAACTTCTTGGATTTAACAAATAACCTTGAACGGAGCAATATATAATGAGAAAAGAAATGGCAAAAACCTACGACCCTAAACAGGTTGAGGACAGAATTTATCAGTTCTGGCTTGAGCATGATTACTTCAAGGCAGAGCGCGACCCCGCAAAGAAACCCTTTACTATAGTAATTCCCCCGCCAAACGTTACCGGCCAGCTTCACATGGGCCACGCTTTTGACGAAACTCTTCAGGATATCCTTATCCGTTATAAGAGAATGGCAGGCTATTCTGCACTTTGGCTTCCCGGTACCGACCATGCGGGTATTGCTACCCAGATAAAGGTTGAAGAGGCTCTCCGTAACGAAAAGGGCCTTACTCGTCACGACCTTGGAAGAGATGAATTTCTTAAGCTTGTTTGGGCTTGGAAAGAAAAGTACGGCAGCACTATACTTAAGCAGCTGCAGAAGATCGGTTCTTCCTGTGACTGGTCAAGACTTCGTTTTACCATGGACGAGGGCTGTTCCGATGCTGTAAAAGAGGTATTCGTAAACCTTTATAACAAAGGTCTTATTTACAGAGGTAACCGTATTATCAATTGGTGTCCTCATTGCGCTACCGCTTTGTCAGACGCAGAGGTTGAACACGCAGAACATGAGGGTAACTTCTGGCACATTAAATATCCCGTAAAGGATTCCGACCAGTACGTTATCATAGCTACTACCAGACCTGAAACCCTTCTCGGCGATACCGCAGTTGCAGTAAATCCCGAAGATGAAAGATATAAAGACCTTGTTGGCAAGACCCTCATCCTTCCTCTTGTTGGTAGAGAGATTCCCGTTATTGCCGACGGATACGTTGATAAAGAATTCGGTACGGGTTGCGTAAAAATCACTCCCGCACACGACCCCAACGACTTTGAAGTCGGTCTCCGTCACAACCTTGAACAGATATGCGTTATGAACGGCGATGCTTCCATAAACGAGCTTGGCGGCAAGTATCAGGGTCTTGACAGATACGAAGCAAGAAAGCAGATAGTTGACGACCTTAAAGACCTTGGCCTTCTTGTTAAGATTGAAGACCATAGCCACAACGTAGGTACCTGCTACAGATGTAAGACTACTGTTGAACCCATGACCTCTAAGCAGTGGTTTGTAAAAATGAAGCCTCTCGCAGGCCCCGCTATGGAAGTTGTTAAGGATGGAACTATTAAGTTTATCCCCGACAGATTCAGCGTAAACTACCTCCATTGGATGGAAAATATCCACGACTGGTGTATTTCCCGTCAGCTTTGGTGGGGTCATAGAATTCCCGCATACTACTGCGATAAATGCGGCAAAATGGAAGTTTCTAAGACCGACCTTACCGTTTGTCCCACCTGCGGTGCACCTATGCGTCAGGACGACGACGTTCTTGATACCTGGTTCTCTTCTGCTCTTTGGCCCTTCTCTACTCTTGGTTGGCCCGAAGAAACCGAGGATTTCAAGTACTTCTATCCCACAAACGTTCTTGTTACCGGTTATGATATAATACCTTTCTGGGTTGCAAGAATGATCTTCTCCGGTCTTGAGCACACAGGTAAGGCGCCCTTTGATACCGTATTTATTCACGGTCTTATCCGTGACAGCCTTGGCAGAAAGTTCTCCAAGTCTCTCGGTAACGGTATAGATCCTCTTGAAATGATTGATAAATTCGGTGCAGACGCCCTTCGTTACACCTTGATTATGGGCAACTCTCCCGGAAACGATATGAAGTTTGCCGAGGACGATATCCTCGCTTACAGAAACTTCTGCAATAAGCTCTGGAACGCAGCAAGATTTGCTATGACCTATATTCCCGATGAGGAATACGACTACAGCGGTAACGTTCCCGCCGTTCTTGAAGCAGAGGATAAGTGGATACTTACCCGTCTTAACGATACTGTTGCTAGCGTTTGTGACGACCTTGACAAGTGTGAGCTTGGCGTTGCTGCCCAGAAGATCTACAACTTCATTTGGGACGACCTCTGCGACTGGTATATCGTGCTTGTTAAGCCCAGACTTTTTGAGTCCAATACCGATGAAAATACCAGAAAGTCCGCTCAGGACGTTATCTGCTACGTTCTTAACGAAACTCTTGCTCTTCTCCATCCCTTTATGCCCTCCATAACCGAGGAAATCTGGCAGTCCATTCCCCATTTCGGTGAGGCTTTGATAGTAAGAGAGTATCCCTCTTACAAGGCAGAACTTAACTTTGAAGAGGATGCAAAGCACGTTGAGTCTGTTATGGAACTCATTACGCAGCTTCGTCAGCTGAGAACCAGTATGAACGTTCCCATGTCTAAGAAGGCCGCACTCTTTATTGTTTCCGATAACCCCGGCTACTATGCTGACGGTACTGCATTCCTTATGAGACTTGCAGGCGCTTCCGAGGTATCCTTCGTTGCTCCCGAAAATATAAGCAAGTGTGCAACCGTTATAACCCACGATGCAAAGGCATATGTTCCTATGGGCGAGCTTATCGACATTGAGAAAGAAAAGCTCCGTCTTGAAGGCGAAAAGAAGCGTTTGCTTGGCGAAATCGAAAGAATTGACAAGAAGCTTTCTAACCCCGGCTTCGTTGCAAAGGCTCCCCAGAAGGTAGTTGACGAAGAGCGCGAAAAGAAGGCCAACTACGAAAAGCAGCTCGCTAACGTAGAACACGTATACGAAAATCTTTAATAAATTTTATATTGCAGAGGTGTACTATGCAATACAGAAAATTCGGTAACACCGGTATAGAAATATCCACTCTCGGCTACGGATGTATGCGTCTTCCCGAAAACGCAAAGGAAGGCTATACCGTTGACGATTCTTTAGCCATTCCTATGCTTCAGAGAGCCTATGAATTGGGCGTAAACTACTTTGATTCGGCATACTATTATCTTAAGGGCAATAGCGAAAAGGTTTTGGGTAAAGCCGTTAAGGGCTTCCGTGATAAAGTATATCTTTCCACGAAGGTTCCCGTAGGTGAGATAAAGGAAAAGTCTGATTATCGCCGTTTTCTTGAGTCTTCTCTTGAGAAAATGGATACTGATTATATAGACTTCTACCATTTCTGGAGTCTTAACCGTGAGTCTTACGATGATAAGGTTAAGAAGATGGGACTCCTTGAAGAAGCCCTCAAGGCAAAGGAAGAAGGTCTTATAAGGCATATTTCCTTTTCATTCCACGGAAATCCCGACGACGTTAAATATATTATCGACGATGCGGGCATAATGGAGTCTGTATTGCTTCAGTATAATCTTCTTGACCAGTCATATGCAGATGCTTTTGCATATGCCGCCTCAAAGGGCTTGGGCACGGTGGCAATGGGTCCCGTTGGCGGTGGCCGTCTTGCCGCACCTGCCGAGCTATATAAGAAGGTTATGGGTAAGGATTCCACCGCAACCTATGAAATGGCTCTTCGCTTTGTTCTGGGTAACAGTAATATCTGTTGCGCCCTTTCGGGTATGAAGAGCATAGAAGAGGTTGAGAGCAACGTTGCCGTAATGTCTTCCAGCGAGCCCTTCTCTGCCGAGGAAAACAAAAAGATGGGTCAGGCAATGGAAGACTTGAAGAAGTTTTCCGATCTTTACTGTACGGGTTGCAAATACTGTATGCCCTGCCCGAAAGAAATCGAAATAGCATGGTCGTTTTACCTCTATACCCTTTATAACGTTTACGGGTTAAAGGAACACGCCGTGGAAAAATACGCAAGCTATAAGGAAAAACACGCCGAAAAGGGGCTGTTGACATCTTGTATCGGCTGTGGCGCCTGTGAGAAAAAGTGCCCCCAGAAGCTTCCCATAATCGAGAAGCTTAAGCTTGTAGATAAAACTCTTTCAAGATAACAAAAAGCCCTCTTCGGAGGGCTTATATCCGACCTTAGCTCATCTGGATAGAGCGTCAGACTCCGACTCTGGAGGCGGTGGGTTCGAGTCCCGCAGGTCGGGCCAAGAAAAAAGCAAGTCTTTCGACTTGCTTTTTTCTATCCAATCCGAAGGATTGGTATGGAATCACCCGCAGGGTGCATGGAATCACCGTAGGCACATGTCATCACTTTTTGGCGTGCATTTCTCCTTCGGATTGATGCCATACAAGGCTGACGCCTTGATTTCATAC
>JAZQLP010000111.1:0-6668 GCA_045542755.1 Eubacteriales bacterium | reverse complement strand
AAGGCTTTAAGCCAAAAAGTGAACAAGTGAATTAAATTAAATGAGCGTGCTGTCGCAGGGCGACCTGCGGCAGCACGAACTTTTGTCTTGATAATAACAGACTCTGTCTTTATTATAAATCTGATGAAAGGAGTACATATATATAATGAAGCTTTTTAAGTCTAAAAAGGATATTGTAACCTTTATTCTTTACGTTATCTTCTTCCCCCTTGGAATTGCAAAGCTCCTTCTCTGGGCCTTCAAGAAGACTGCTACCGCAAACGATATCGCTCAGTATAACGAGGCTGTTGAGAGCGAAATGGAAAGAATGTCCTTCCTTCTTGCCGGTATTCCCGACGACGAAGCAAAGGGCTACCTTGCCGAAGGCGTTAAGCTTGACTTCGAGCTCAGCGACGAAAGCAGCATGATAACCATTCGTTCCGGTCAGGACTATATTGGTTACATCGATCCCCGTAACGTAAAGGCCTTTGAAAAGTTCTTCCCCACCGAGGGCTACGTAGAGAAGTTTGAGTACGTAGATAACGAACCCAAAGTAACGGCCATATTCTTCAAATAAGATATTTGCGCAGATATTTTATTGAAAAAAAGACTCCCCGAGTGGGGAGTCTTTTTTTTGTATCTTATAAGATTTAATTAAAACTTGTCTTCAAACTCGGTCAGATAATCGCCCTCGTAAAGCTCGATAAGGCCGTTATCGGCAACCTTTGCCAGATTGGGATCCATGGGAAGGCGGGCAACGTTTTCAATACCCCAAGCCTTTGCAACCTCGTCAATCTTGGACTTACCGAATATTTCGTGGGTCTTGCCGCAGTCGGGGCACTTGAAGTAGGACATGTTTTCTACCACGCCAAGAACGGGAATATCCATCATTTTAGCCATTTTTACGGCCTTTTCAACTATCATGGATACCAGCTCCTGGGGAGAGGTAACGATAATAATGCCGTCAACGGGAATGGACTGGAATACAGTCAGGGGAACGTCGCCGGTTCCGGGAGGCATATCGATAAACATTACGTCTACGTCCTTCCAGATAACGTCGGTCCAGAACTGCTTTACAGCACCCGCAATAACGGGGCCTCTCCATACAACGGGGTCGGTTTCGTTTTCGATAAGCATATTAAGGCTCATCATCTGAATACCCGTCTTGGTTTCAACGGAGAAAATGTGCTGACCGTCGGAGTCTGCCTTCTCCTTTACGCCGAACATCTTGGGGATTGAGGGACCCGTGATGTCTGCGTCAAGGACTGCGGTGCGGTTACCCTCTCTCTGGGATTTTACCGCCATAAGGGAGGTTACCATGGATTTACCAACGCCACCCTTACCGCTGACTACGGCGTATACCTTTTTAACGCTGCTTAAATCGTTAAGCTTTTCTGTCAGATCCTGGGGCTGCT
This sequence comes from Eubacteriales bacterium, assembly GCA_045542755.1. GTDB lineage: Bacteria > Bacillota > Clostridia > Oscillospirales > UBA644 > JAZQLP01. Next base: position 5,274 of record JAZQLP010000111.1, on the reverse strand, counting down.
GCTGTCTTGAGGAGCAGTTTGCCGAGCAGGTGGAGCAATCATGTGTGCATTCGCTCATTTATATACATTCCTTTCGGTTGATTATTTACTGATTATTCGTTGTCGGGGATAAACTTATGGGTTGCCTGACCGTCCTTTTCTTCCGCCTTCATAAACTTGATATCCCCCTTAAAGCCGTACTGTTCCTGAAGGGAAGCCATATGCTTTTTCATATCGGGAAGGTGGGTTACGGATATTACCCTTGCGCCCAGAACGCAGGTGGCGGCGATAAACTGGCTCAGAGCCACGGCCGCTTCGTCATAGGCGGTGGATTGGTATACCTCGTTAAAGAGGAACATATCATTGGGCTGCATTATGTCAATAAAGCCCGAGATGGTTTCAACCTCTTCCTCAAATCGTCCCTGACCTATGTCAAGGGCGGTAAAGTAGGCGAAAATGTTAGTCACGGGGGTGATTATTGCGCTCTTGCAGGGTACGGGAAGTCCCGCCTGAGCAAGAACCTGAATAACGCCAACGGCGCGGAGGAATACGGTTTTACCCGCGTTGTTTTTACCTGTTATGATATAGGACGCGCAATCCTTATCAAAAATCGCATCGTTGGGCACAAGATAATCGCCGGGACGGTTTGCGGGGTCCTTCTTTGCCTGCTTTATGGAGTACCAGAGGTCGTAAATGTCCTTACATTCAAAGACGTTGCCCTCGGTGTTTATCTCGGGGAGGCAGAGGGGAAGACCGAACTTATCGTACTTCTGTTCAAGAAGCTGGGCAAATCGGTAGAAATAGAAGCCCTCATTAATACTGTCAAAGGGAGCCTTGAGCTGAACGACGATGGATTCCATAAAGTTGGTCATCTTTATCATCGCTCTCTCGGAGAGGAACTCCAGCTGCTTGTCAGCCTCGGGGTCGAATCCTATAAACTCCACGTCCATACCCTTATCCTCCATGGGGGGAGAGTCGGGACTGTAGCTATAGGGGTCGGCGGTGAGGCGGAATATCTCGCAGTCCTCCATGCGGAAGTACTCGTCAAGCTTTGCAAGGACAACGTAGGAGGTGTTGAGATTGAGGGTTTCGGTAAGGTCGGCGCCTATCTTTTTAAGCTCTTCAAAGGCAGGGTTTGCAACCATTGAGTTTACAAAATCTCTTATCTGATTGAAGAGCACCGATTTTATATCCGAACGGTCAAGAACCTTCTTATACTGCTCGTAGATTGCCAAAACCTTAACTATACAGTCCGCAAGGGTCTGTACGGTAAAGATAGAGGATTCCTTGCCCGAGGTGGAGGTCTTGCCGTTTGTGGTCTTTGTGGAGGTGGTGGATGTCTTGATTATTTTAAGGCTCTCGTCAAGGGCGCTTTCAAGACTGTGAATATGCTCAAGGTCGTGCATAAGGGTGGGGTTTCTTCTGAAGTCCTTGAGTATATCAAGACGCCAGTTTATGTTGGCGGGGTCCTGCTCGGGGTAGCGGAGCAGGTCGTATATCTGCCGCTGGAGTATGATGTTTACTGAAATTCCCTCTACTACCTCGTTTAAGAGAAGGCTCTGCATTGCCATATCAAGCTGGGGGGAGGGGGATGTCTTTTTGGGGTTTACGTACAGGAGGTCAAATTTGGGAAACATCTTATTCTACCTCCTTGCTTAATTTCTTTGCAACTCTTTCCATCATCTTTTCCACCGTCATATCGTACTTTTTGAGTATGTCAAGGGCGAAGGATGAGTTCTGGTCGCTGAGGGGAACTATCTTATACATACGCTTGCCCGTGTCCTCGTCATTGAGGGCGGTGAGAACGCCGATATTGGGCTCGGTGCGCTCGCGGGTCTCTCTTGCGTAGTCCTTGAGGCTGTGAAGGTGGGTAACGAAAAGACCCTTTGCCTTAAGCTCTATCATCTTTTCGCAGAGGTCTACGGACATATTGTAAGCTATATCGGCCTTGGTGCTGGAATAGGTTTCGTTAAAGAGGCACATGCAGTCGTTCTCCGTCATATCGCGGAGAATTTCTTCCACACGGCCCTGCTCTTCCACAAGACGGCCCGAGTTGTCGTTGTACTCTTCAACGGGGAAGTGGGTGTATACCCTTCTCAATACCTTTATCCTTGCCTCTGTAGCGGGAACAAGACCCGTTGCCTGGAAGAAGAGCTGACACAGACATACGGAGGTGAGGAATATGGTCTTACCGCCGGCGTTGGGGCCGGTGATAAAGTAGAAGGAGGTCCGGCGGTTATATTTATAGTCGTTAAACACCACCTGTTCGGGGGCAAAACCTCTGGTTACAAGGAAGAAGGAATAGAAGTTCTTTATATCCGTTTCCTCGGCGGCTGCGCCGCGGACGTAGGGGAAGGACCTTTCCTTGAGGGTTCTGAATATCTTTGCAAAGCCTATGCAGGCATTGAGCTTTTCAATAAGGTCAAACCAGGTGGGGGAGAAGAATCCGTCGTATTTTTCGTGGAAGGCGTCAACGCCCGCAAAAATGTCCTTATAAAGGTTATACATTGCGATAAATACGGGACGGGTAAACTCCTTGCGGCCCAGAAGGGCGCTTCTTTCAACCTCTGCCGTGTCAACTCCCAGGGCGGCAACGGTAGACGCCAGATGCTGGGTAAGGGAGGGTCTGTCGGTCTTTGCAAGGACGGAATTTTCTATGTTCTGACCTCTTGAAAAGTATCTGTTAAGGCGAACCTTTTCAATGGTTTCAAGCTCTTTTCTTACGGCGGCTATGTCGTCGGTGAGAGCCTTGACGGGGGCGGTATTTTCCTCTGCCTTTATAAGGTCGAGAATGGACTTTGTGCCCTCGCTTATCTGACCTTCCATATTGATTGCTCTGTCAAGCATCGCTTTATATACAGCGGCAAACTTTTCCGTAAGAAGGAAGGTCTTCATTGTGGACATCTCGGGGATCTCCTTGAACATTTTAAGCTCGTAGATGACCTTAAGCTCACGGATATTTTCTTCAAGCTCGTAAAAAAGGTCGTACACTCCGTCGTTTTCAACCATATCTCCTATGACGTCCTGACGGAACCTGATTATTTCGGGGTCGTCGCAGAATTGATTGAGGATACGGAGGGTGGCGCGCTCAAGGTCGCGGCTTTCAAGAAAGCTATGTAAAAGCTCCTCAAGGCGCATATCCGCCTGAACGTGACCGTTCAAGGGCTTTGCCGAGGGGTCGTCTTTGAGGGGGTCAAAGAAGAGTTTCATTTCCGTAACCATATATTTATCCTCTCTTAAGCTGACTCTTGGCCAATTTTATTATACGGGCGGCCTCTTTTCCCGATACTGCGGGACGGGCGGCGTTTTTGGGGAAGAAGGAGTTTGATACCACTACTCCGTAATATACAGTGTCGCCGTCTATGAGGGTGAGATTGTTTGCAGTGACCACCGTGGATACGGCGGGATTGATAATAAGTACGGGAACGCAGTCTATTTCTTCCTTTGCCAAGGCCTTGTTTATCTTCTTTGCGTAAAGAGCAAGGTCGGTGGGGGCCTTATACAGCCTCTTATGTACCATCATCTTGTTGACGGCACCTGCAACCTTTGACATAAAGGTGCCCGTGTCGTGATGAGGCTGGCGGATGCTTTCTATCTGCCATTTTTTATCCGAAAGCACCGTTATTTTCGTGCGGGTCTTGCGGTAGCTTTTAAGCTTTACGGCGTAGAGCTTTTTGCCAGAAAGAAGAAAGTAGTCGGGCTTTCCCGAAAGGAAGTGGGGAACTATAAAGCTGAAGAGCCCCACGGGGGAAAATCTGGCTCTGGAAAGAAGGCATCTTACCCAGTGTATTATTCGGACAAGGAGGTACCTTGAAAGGGGGAAGGCTATAAAGCATATTCCTGCCCATATCCCTCCCACTATTCCGAAAAATCGCAGAATTATGAGAAAAAAATCCATGTTTATTGTCCTTTAGAGGGTCTTTGAAAGTTCCTTAAGATATTCTCTGAAGCCTTCGCCGATCTCGGGGTGCTTCAAGGCTCTTTCAACCTGAGCCTCCATAACGCCCAGCTTGTTGCCCATATCGTATCTCTTACCTACGAAGTCTACCGCTATCATACCGTCGGTATTTGCGAGGGTCTTCATAGCGTCGGTGAGGTAAAGCTCACCTGCGGCGGCCATGGGAGTCTTGTCAAGAATATCGTATATCTTTGCAGGAAGCACCATTCTGCCAAGGATGGAGAAGAGGGAGAATACCTGCTCGGGCTTGGGCTTTTCTATCATATCGGTAAGGGTGTACCAGTTGTTTTCAAGCTTTTCAACCTTCATAGAGGAGTACTTCTGGATAGCTTCCATGGATACCTCCTGAACGCCCGCAATACCCTTGGGGTACTTTTCGTAGGCGTCGATAAGCTGCTTTGTAACGGGGTATTCGTCGTTGATAATAACGTCGTCGCCGTATACTACTACGAAGGGGTCGTCACCCGTAAAGCTTCTTGCGGCCATAAGGGCGTGGCCCGTGCCCTTCATTTCCTGCTGACGGGCGTAGGTGATGTTTGCCATACCTGCAATACGGAGCATTTCGTTGTAGTAGGCTTCCTTTTTGCCTGCCAGAAGTCTTTCTTCAAGCTCGGGAGATCTGTCGAAGTGGTCTTCAATAAGGGTCTTGCCTCTGGAAATGATTATCATTATATCCTTAATACCGCTGTCGGCGAGTTCTTCAACGATATACTGGAGGGCGGGCTTGTCAACTATGGGGAAAAGCTCCTTGGGAACCGACTTGGTAGCGGGAAGCATTCTGGTGCCAAGACCAGCGGCAAGAATAACGGCTTTTGTAACTTTGCTCATAATTTTTTCTCCTAAAATTTCTTTTTGTTTCCGTCAAGAAATGCTGTTCTGACGGTGCGGAAGGGGGCATCGGGAGCTTCTGCCCAAGAGAGCAGAGCGTTTATGAATAAATGGGGATTTACGCTTAATTCCTGACTGTTGGGAAGGGTTATGGTAATTATGGAGCCTTCTCCATTCTCTTTCAGGTCAGAGAAGGTGGCCAGTTCCTTTAGGTCGATTTCCTTTTCCGACTTTTTGGTCTTTTTAATAACCTTTATTTCGGGAAGAGCTATAAACTCCTCAACCTTTTCCTTTTTAACGCCCAATTCAAGGCGGTAGGAGGCAAATTCCACCTCTTTATACTCTCTGTTTGCCTTGTAAACCTCAAGTATCTCGAAGCCCGTGGGCATATTGGCGGCCAGCCTTTCCTTAATTTCCTCAAAGGGGAGAATTTCGGATACCTTAAAGTCCATATACTCGTTCTCGCCCTCTATACCTATGGAGAGGGGGGAGCAGAAGTTAAGGTAGGG
>JAZQLP010000110.1:0-5708 GCA_045542755.1 Eubacteriales bacterium | reverse complement strand
AACAACTCCTTGGCTCACAGAACGACATGGCTACGATCCGACTTAGCTCAGAGAGAAATGGAAGCAAGAATTCTTCAGCTTGAGGAGCAGATAAAAACTGCAACCGTAATCGACGTAGCAAGCCTTAAGGGTGATAAGGTTTCCGTTGGTACCAAGGTTACCGTATATGACGAAGACTTCGACGAAGAAATCGTTTACGAAATCGTTGGCCGTAACGAAGCTGAGCCCGAAAATAATAAGGTTTCTGACCAGAGCCCCATAGGAAAGGCTCTTATCGGAAAGAAAAAGGGTAACGTTGTTTCCGTTGAATCTCCCGGCGGAGAGTACAAACTCAAGATCGTTAAGATTGCACTTGCTCAGGACTAAATAATAAATTGAATTAAGGATATTAATACTATGACAGAAGAGAATGTAATAAATCAGGAGCCCGAAATTACTGAAGAAGAGGCGAAAGCTGCTCTTAGCGAGCAGATGCTTGTAAGAAGAAATAAGCTCCAGAATCTTAAAGATAGAGGCGAAGACCCCTTTACTATTACCAAGTTTGACGTTAACGCTTATTCCACCGAAATTATCGAAAAGTTTGATGAATATGAAAATACCGACGTATCTATTGCCGGTCGTATTATGGCTTGGAGAGATATGGGTAAGGCAAACTTCCTTAATATTCAGGACGGTAAAGGAAAAATCCAGATATACGTACGTATAAACGATATCGGTGAAGAATGCTTTGCTGAATTCAAAACCTGGGACATTGGTGATATAGTTGGTCTTACCGGTACTGTTTTCAGAACCAGAAGAGGCGAAATATCCATTCACGTAAAGACTATTAAACTCCTTTCTAAGTCACTCATTCCTCTGCCCGAAAAGTGGCATGGTCTCCGCGATACCGATACCAGATACCGTCAGAGATACGTAGACCTTATCGTTAATCCCGAGGTCAAGGATACCTTTATCAAGAGAAGTAACATACTTAAGGAAATCAGATCGTTCCTTGATTCCAAGGGATTCCTCGAGGTTGACACTCCTATACTTACTCCTTTTGAGATTGGCGCTTCTGCGCGTCCCTTTGTAACCCATCATAATACCCTTGATATGGATATGTTCCTCAGAATAGAAACAGAGCTCTATCTGAAGAGACTTATTGTTGGCGGTATGGACAGAGTTTATGAGGTAGGCCGTATCTTCCGTAACGAAGGTATGGATACAAAGCATAACCCCGAATTTACCTCTATTGAGCTTTATCAGGCTTACACCGACTATAAGGGCATGATGGACCTTGTAGAAGAGCTTTATAAAATGCTTGCAGTAAAAATCTGCGGCTCCGAAAAGATTACATATCAGGGCATAGAAATTGACATGGGCAAGTGGGAACGTCTTACCATGGCCGAGGCAGTTAAAAAGTATTCCGGATGTGATTACTATAGCTGGAATAGTGACGAAGAAGCCAGAGCAGAGGCTAAGGCAAAGAACGTTGAAGTTCCCGCTAACGCAACAAAGGGTACTGTTCTTATTGAACTCTTCGATGCTTTTGTTGAGGATAAGCTTATTCAGCCCACCTTTATTTACGATTACCCCGTAGAAAACAGCCCTCTGGCAAAGCGTAAGCCCGATGAACCTGCATTTACCGAAAGATTTGAGTACTTTATCAATTGTACCGAGTACGGTAATGCTTTCAGTGAGCTTAACGACCCCATTGACCAGAAAGAGCGTTTTGAGTATCAGGTAGAACTCAAGAAGGCTGCAGAGCCCGACAGTAACGCACAGGTAGATTACGACTACGTTACCGCTCTTGAATACGGCCTTGCTCCCACTGGCGGTCTTGGCTTTGGTATTGACCGACTTGTAATGCTGTTAACCGATTCTCCCAGCATTAAGGACGTTTTGTTGTTCCCCACGGTTAAACCTGAAAATTAAAATCATTCTTCCCATCAATAACCCAGAACATCAAGATTTACCGTTCATCGGATTTTCCTTTGGGAAGGTCCGATGAACTTTCTTTTAAAGAAACGGATAAAAGTATGAAAGATACGAAAAAAATAGAGCGTGAGGCTGACAGATACGTTGACCCCAACGAAACTAAACTTCAAAGGGCTATGCGGTATTTGAACTATTATAAAGTACCTATTATAGCAGTAATTTGCATTATAGCCGTATTTGTGGTAATGACCTTTACTCTTGTGGGTAAAGAAGAAATAGATATGTATGTTTTTTTCGTATGCAATGACGAGTATTCATTCCTCTCTGAGGAAAGTGATTATCTTGATTTTTTCTCCGACATGACCGATTTTATATCATCTTATACGGAAGATTATAACGGTGACGGTGAAGTAAAAGTAAGTATTGATACCGTACATATAAGTTCTGACGAGCTTTTGTATCAAGATACGGTAGAAATGAATAAAAAGCGCATCACGGCAGCTCTTAGCGCAGGCACTTGTATGTGCATTATAGGCGATTCTGCCGGCTTTGAATATCTTTCTTCATCTGATATTCTACAGGACATTTCCTATCTTGTGGATGAAACTTATTTTAACGGCAAGGCTTATAAGCTTAATGACTCGGAAACCGCAGTAACCTCTATGAAGATTGACGGCGATGAACCTCTTTATATTGGTTTAAGGGCTTATTACGGAACTTTTGCCGAGATGAAGGAAAAGGAAACGGCCTATTTTACGGTGGCAGAGAAGATGATAAAGATTATATCCGATCCCACCTTTAATCCCGAAACAGATACAGTTCCCGCACCTGTAAATTAAAGGCATAACGTTCCGTCTATCAGGTTATACTTAAAACACATTCCTTTATTGGAAAAGTTTTGAGTAAGGCGGCGTTATTATGGCAAGTCGTAATGTTTCAGCGGTGATTTTGGCGGGGGGAGAGGGATCCCGATTACTTCCGATTACAGAAAATCTTCCAAAACCACTGGTGCCGATAGCGGGGAAGCCCTGTATACATCTCATAGTTGAATTACTTCTGTCTCACGGTATTGAAGATATATACATTACTTTGGGCTGTAAGGCCGATATGATAAGGGAATCTATTCAAAAGAGCGAGATTATGACTGATAGAATTCGCTTTTTAGAGGAAGATTCTCCCATGGGTACAGCTGGGGCTGTGCTACTGTTGAAAGATAAAATACAAGGCGATTTTGTTGTCATAGGCGGGGACTGCGTGTGTGACTTTGATTTGTCAAAGGCTATTGACAGGCACTATGCTTCTGCCGATATCGCCACAGTATTACTGTCTTCGGCTACAGATCCCAGGGAATACGGGGTAGCTGTTACAGAAGGAAACCGAATAGTAAGATTTATTGAAAAGCCGGGTTGGAACAGAGTGTATTCTGATACGGTCAATACCGGAATATATATATTTAATAAGAGAATTTTTGACTATATTGAAATTGATAAAGACGGGAAATGCGATTTTGCAAAAAACGTTTTCCCATTGTTATTTGAAAAAGGATTGGCATTGAATTCCTGTACCATGCATGGGTACTGGAAAGATGTTGGAGATAAAAACAGTTATCTTGCGGCTAATAAGGATGCGCTTTCGGGTAAGATAGGCACGGTCATGCCTTTCGACTCCGCATTCTCAAATCCAAAGGTGATTGAACCCTGTGTTATTGGAAAAAATGTAACCATTGGGGCATCAAGAGTTGGCCCTTACGCAGTTATAGGAGATAACTGCATAATAGGTGATGGTTGCCGAATAGTGTCGTCGGTCCTTTTTCCATCCGTTATCATGAGAAATGGATCTGAAGCCAAAGATGCCATAATATGCGCCGATTCTGTTCTTGGAGAAAGAGCTTCGGCCGACGAAGGGTCTGTTATTGCTTACGGCTGTAATATTGGCGCAGGTGCGGTGGTTGCCGCAGATGCTGTTTTGTATTCGGGAAACTCGGTTCCTGTAGGTGTAAAGGTGATAGGTAACGTTAAACGTTACACAAGGAACGGTGAGGCCGAAAGTGGAAGCCTCATTCTTGAGGGCACAGATTGCGAAATAATGTGTTTAAAGGCTGGAAATGCCTTTGGACGTACAATGAAATGCGGAAATGATCCTGCAGTTGCGGTCGGGATTGGCGACGACGGGGGAGATTCCAGGTTCTTTGCCCTTATTTCGGGGCTTATGGCTTCCGGATGCGGCGTATATAATACGGGAATAAAGGGGAAAAGCGCCTTAAGACACGTGGTCAGAAAATACGGTCTACGAGGCGGAATATGTATTTCCGAAATGCGAGATGAGGATAGCCTTAAAACGGTTCTTACTTTCTACGGTAAAGACGGTATGCCCGTATCCAGAGATGTTGAAAGGAAGATATCGTCGTATCTTTATTCTCAGCCTGAAAAGGCCCAGGATTGCGGCTTTTTTAAACAGTTTTCAGGATTTATTCTCACTTTTGAAAGATATATAGCATCCATTCTCGGGAATGAAGAGTTTGAAGATAAAAGGTTGAAAATAAAGTCCTGCGTTTTTGCCCCGCAGGTGATAAGCTCAAAAATCCTTTCGTCAGGCAACGAAAATGACGAGCGAATATTCATAGGGCAGGATGAAATAAAAGTATACTCTGCAAAAGATAAAAAATCCTCATCAAAACCTTATCCAAAAGAAACCGTTGATATAATATTGTCTTTTGTTATAGGAATACAGACAGGCAGTGTTGTTATCCCTTATGACTATTCTTTTATATGTGAGTTGTTGGGCAAGAATTATGGATATACAGTTACCCGTTCCACTATAGAAGATAGCGCAAGGGCAGACCTGTATTATATTACCGACCCTGTTGTGGCCGGAGCCCTGCTTTTAAGATATCTTGGGCGAAAGAATATGACCTTTGACGACGTCTGTCGGATAATTCCCGTTCACGGAAGCGAGATTGTAAGGGTAAATGTTGCCGAAGAAAATATCGGCAAAATTATGCTTTCTCTTATAGATAAAGGAAATGAAACCGAACTGGTTGAAGGGGTAAAAATATTTTTGCCCGAAAAGAATGGAACCGTATTGATTACTCCTGAAAAGCGAAAACAAACCTTCAGGATATACGCAGAATCATTAAGTACTGAAACCGCAAAAGAACTTTGCGGTAAATATAAAGAACTCATAGAAAACAAAAACAGACAAGGTCTGTAAAAAGGTTATCGAGGAGAAGGCGGATCGTTCTCTTCGATACATATAATGAAAATACCAGGAGGTACACGTTCATTGAAAAAGCTTGAAAAAATAAGAATCATACCTTTAGGGGGACTTAACGAGATAGGAAAAAACCTTACTCTCATCGAATGTGGAAAGGATATTATTGCCGTAGACTGCGGTATGCTGTTCCCCGATGAGGATCAGCCGGGTGTTGACTACGTTATTCCTGATATGCAATATATTGTCAAAAACAAAGATAGGTTCAGAGCCGTTTTTATAACCCATGGTCACGAGGATCATATAGGCGCTATACCGTATCTTCTCAAGGATATAAACGTTCCCATATACGGAACTCGTCTTACTTTGGGGATTTTGGCAAACAAGCTCAAGGAGTTTAAGCTGGATCGCGTCGCCAATCTTATCGAAGTAAATTCTGGAGAAGTTGTTCCTTGCGGCCTTTTTGACGTGGAATATATCCACGTTAACCACTCCATTGCAGATGCTGCTGCATTGGCTATCCATACTCCCTGTGGAACTATACTCCACATGGGAGACTTCAAAATAGACGTTTCTCCCAT
>JAZQLP010000109.1:0-10206 GCA_045542755.1 Eubacteriales bacterium | reverse complement strand
ACCATATTGTCGGCGGCGGGGGTCTTGAAGTCCCCGTCTATCTCTCTGAGGAGGATGATGCCCGTACTTGCGGTACCCGTAAGCATACCGTACATGACCATAAACTGCTCTTCCTGATATTCCTTAAAGAGTGCCTTGGCCACGATTCTGTTATAAACGTAGGTAATGACCAGACCCACAACGCCCAGAATGAGCATAAGTCCCCAATATTTTTCAAGGACGTCAAGTCTTATGGCGGCGATACCTGCCACTACCATGATATCAAAGAAGAAGTTGCTGGCGCGGGTCATAAGGAAGTTATTGGTGTAATCCTTTTTAATGACCTTTGCCTTTTTGAGCAGGTTCATCACAAACTTTACAAGGGTGGCGGCCAGAACGCCCAGAAGGAAGTTAAAGCCGTAGATGGTGGCCTTCATTCCGGGGAGGAGGTTGCCAAGAAGGAACATAAGGAGATAGGCTATAACGTAAGCCAGAGAAATGAGGGCTATCTGCACCGTCATTTTGTCCATGCTTTCCTGCATGGGTATCTCGTTTTCGGTTTCTATGATTTCGGTGTTGAGCTTATCTTTGTTGTCCGAAAGACGGAGGGTGCCCTTCTTTTTCATAATATTAAGGTGGATAACGCCACCGAAGCTTGCGCTCAAGAAGCCCAGAGCAGCAATGGTAAGGCCGAAGCTCTTACCTCCGTCAAAGCCGTACTGGGTCTCGTAGATATTGCCGTAGTTAAGAGCCTGACCCGTGCCCTGACCGAAGCCGAAGGGGAGAAGTATGCCCGCCGCCGAGAAAAAGTCGGTGAGTATAAGGGCGGCTATCATGGTAATACCCATGCCGAACACCGCCTGCAATAGGTAGGTGGAAACGGTGGTGACGCCCGTATCGAATATCTCGGTGGCTCTTTTTTTGCTCATCTTGTTATTTGAGGTCTTAAAGGATGAGGCAATAAAGCCCAGCGCCAGAGCGTGATAGGTGATTATTTCCAGAGAGGCCGTGCCGTTGGCTCCGAAAATAGGCAGGTCGAAAAATACGTTGCCCGTAAAGGCCTTATATATCGCTGCCAGAATAATCAGCACCGTGCCACCCAGAACCGAGGTGGGAATGAGGGAGTTTTTCAAAATGGGGATGCTCTTCTTGAGGACGTTGCCCACCAGAAGGCTACCCAGAAGTAGGGCGATGAGAAGTATCTCACCCCAGACGTTATAATCCCAAAAATTTTCCATCTTTTTCTCCTGATATTATATTTTTGTATCTGTAGCAGAAGTTTACGTACTTGAGAGCGTTGAAGCTCTTGCCGCTTTTAAGCTGATAAAGCTTATCGTTATAATATATATTGAGCTTGTTTTTGCCCAATACCGATATGGCGGAAATTTCCCCGAAGGGGAAGTTGAAGGATTCGGACTCACCCTCGTTTACGGTGATTTTATCTCCGTAAAGGCAAATTCTTGCATCCTCTTTAAGGAGTATCTTATCTTTATAGGGGATAACCTCGGAGAGGTTGGCCTTTTCATCGTAGAGGGGCTCTTCTATGTACTTTGTAAGGTCGAGGTCGTTTACGAAGTCCTTTTGGTAATCGTACCACCGGGTGGTGTAGGTGAAGGGGAAGTCAACGCCCCTCAACTTCAGATCCTCGCCGTACTCGGCCTTGAGGCCGCATTTTTTGCACTCTATGAAATTGCCCTTGGTTTCAAACTCCGAAAGGCCGCATTTGGGGCAGACGTAGAAGGCTCTTTCCATATACTCGGCCTTCTTTTCCGACTTGAAGATGCCGCCCTGCTCACAGTCGTCAACGTAAAGCTCCTTTTGAACAAGATCGTAGAACTCTTCCTGAGTCATGGCGTTGTATTCCTCGGGCTCAACTACTCGGGAAACATATCCCCTCATCTTGCCCTTGCGGACGGTGTCGCTCCATCTGGGGTGAACGCCGTATCCGCCCTCAATGCGATAAAGGGCTATGGGAAGCTTCATCTTTTTTGCAAGACCCACGATAGCGGAGCTCATATATTCGGTTTTGCCGCTGTAGGTACGGTTGCCCTCGGGGGCGATGGCGATGGTGCCGCCCTCTTTGGCCACGCGAAGACAGTTCATAACCGCCGCCACGTCGGTGGCCTGCTTTTTAATGGGAATGGGAGCCACCAGCCAGCGGATAAGGGAGGACACCCAGCCCTTGGAGAAGAGGTCCTCGGAGGCCAGATAGTAGACGGGGCCACTGAAGGCCATGCCTACGAAAAACTGGTCAAAGGCGGTCTGGTGGTTGTATAAGATGAGGTAGGGGCGGTTGCCCTGCTGTTTGAATTTTTCTACCGTGATGCCGTATTTGATTTTGGAATAGGGATAAAGGACACAGTAGGCCAGATTCCTGATAATGGCGTGGCGTAGCTTTATCCATTTGGTTTTTTTCTTTTGCATAGCGTTGCCCTTTCGGGGTGGAGTTTAATACTATTTTAATAATTATATAATATTTTTTGGGGTTTGTCAATAGAATGCAGAATGCAGAGTGCAGAATGCAGAATTGTGGTGTCGCCTGCGGCGACGATTAAAATGGTTGTGCGGTAGCGCGAGGTGACACACCGCACCTTTGCGGTGAAAAATCGTCCGTTCCTATTTAAATCCGTCGCCAACGGCGACACCTCTTCCCCCTGGCCGACGGCGGAGATATATTATAGAATACAGAGCAGTACAGTACCCGCCGCCTAAATTCAAAGCCGTTACCGTCTTTGAATTTTTCACGTACAGAATAAAGAACTGGCCCCTGGACCCTAAAAAGGCAGAGCTTTCGCTCTGCCTTTCTTTATTTTTATTCTCTATTCCCCACAACCTTCTCAACCATCTTCTCCGCCGTAAGGCCGCAATCCTGCATCAGCTCTCTTGTGGAGCCGAGGGAGGGGACGAAGCCCTCGATGGCGGCTATGAGGGTTCTGCCCTTGTAGCCATTTTCGGCAAGGGCGGCGGCGTAGGCTTGGGCAATACCGCCCTGCTTTATGCCTTCCTCGGCTATGAGGACGGTATCAAATTGGGCGGCAGCGGTGAGTGCCTTTTTGCTCAAGGGGTAGACCTTTATAAGCTTGATCACCCTGACGGCCACGCCCTGATTCTGCAGTATTTCTGCGGCTTTTACTGCCTCTTGTGTCAGGCGGCCAAAGGTAACTATAAGGGTCTTGGGGTTCTCTCCAAAGTCCTTGTAAAGATACTTTCCGCAGGGGGTAAAGCCCTCTCTGTCATACTCGGCGGGGCTACCCTTGGGGTATCTGATAACCGATATTTTTTCCGACTCAAGGGATGCTTTGATCGATGCTTCCATCTCCTCAAAGGTGTCGGGGGAGTAAATCTCGGTATTTGGTATCTGTGAAAAGAGGGCCATGTCGAAGATGCCCTGGTGGGTCTGGCCGTCACCCGAAACTATGCCCGCACGGTCAAGTCCCAGAACAAGGGGGATGGACTGGATGGATGCGTCGTGGAACACCTGATCGTAGCATCTCTGGGCAAAGGTGGAATAGACCGCGTAGATCGGCTTTTTGCCTGCGGCGGAGAGCCCCGCGGCAAAGGTCAGGGCGTGCTCCTCGGCGATTCCCACGTCGAAAAATCTCTCGGGGAAGGCCTTTTTAAAGGGGGCGAGGCCTGTGCTTTCGGTCATGGCGGCGGATATGGCCACTATGTTTTCGTCCCTCTCGGCGGCCTCTTTAACGGCTTGGCCGAATCGGGTGGAGTAGGTCTCTTTTTGCGCTGACTGAACGCCTTTTTCAAGGTTGAAGGGGGGTACTGCGTGGTACTTATCGGGGCGCTCCTCTGCGGGGGCGTAGCCCTTGCCCTTCTTTGTGCAAAGGTGGATTACGGTGGTGGAGCGCTTTGTCTTTGCCTCTGTCAGGGCGGCCTCTACCTTATTTAAGTCGTTGCCGTCAAGGGGGCCCAGATATTCAAGCCCCAGATCCTCAAAGATGTTGGTCTTGAGAACCAGACCTTTAAGCTTGTCCTTGACCCAGCCCGCGGCCCTTGTGAGGGGCTTGCCCAAAAGGGGAATGGCGGCAAAGAACCTCTTTATCCCATGCTTTAAGCTGAAGTATTTTTGGCTGCTTCGGAGGTTTCTGAAATATCTTGACAGAGCGCCCACGTTGCGGCCTATGGACATTTCGTTGTCGTTAAGGATGATTATGAGGCGGAGGTCACGGTTTTTGGAGTTGTTAAGGGCCTCGTAGATCATGCCGTTGGTAAAGGAGCCGTCGCCTACAACGGCCACGGTCCAGTTATCATTGCCCGACAGTCTGTCAGCCTCGGCAAATCCCACGGCGGCGGAGATTGCGGTACCGCTGTGACCTGCTCCGAAGGGGTCGTAGGAGCTTTCGCATCTTTTGGGGAATCCCGAAATGCCGCCCCTCTGACGGAGGGAGGAGAATTTTGAGAGTCTGCCCGAAAGGATCTTATGGGCGTAGCACTGGTGACCCACGTCGAAAATGAGCCTGTCCGACTCCATATCGAAGGTGGAATATATGGCGGCGGTGAGCTCCACAGCCCCAAGGTTTGAGGCAAGGTGGCCGCCGTTTTTTGATACGGTTGTAAGTATCTCTTCCCTTATCTCGGCGCAAAGGTCAAGCTTCTGGTCGTGGGTCAGATTCTTGATGGCGGAGGGGGAGGAGAGGGAGGTGAGAATGGTCATGATCGTCCTCTGATAATTGGGTATGTTTACATTATTATACTGCATTTGGGGGGATTTGTCAAGATAGGGATTAGAGCGTAGAGCATAGGGGGAGACGCCGCGTTGCGGCACGATGTCCCTATAACCTATGCTCTATAACCTATCACCTCATCCTTAAAAGTTCATAAAAAGTTTACAGGTGCCACCCTTTTCTATTTTTCGCTAAATGTGATATAATCATACGCGTAATGTGAGCAGAGGGGCAGGTAAGTCCCTTGGAAAGAGGTGAAAAAATGGACTGGACAGACCTTAAAAGAGAATACGTTGCCTTAGGGAAGAGTATAGAGAAGCTTTCAGAGGAGTGGGGAGTGGATGCCGAGGAGCTGTCCACCCTTGCCAGAACCGAGGGCTGGGACGCTCTCCGAGATGAGCTTTCGGGGAGCGAGTACTTGGCCGAGTATAGAGTGATGCGACTGCAGAAGGTTGCAGACCGACTCCTTGAAAGGCTTGACGAGGCCATAAGGGATATGGACGCCACCGACCTAAAGGTGTATAAGCAGCTGGCGGGGTCGTTAAAGGATATAAAGGACATTCAGGCTTTGAAGACCGAAGCTGCCGAGCAGAAGGCCGAGCCCACCCAATCCGCCGACGTGGTGGTTAAGATTGAAGGCGGAGGAGCTTGGAGCCGCTGATGCGGCTCAGTTATATCCGCCTGCGGCGGGTTATATTCGGCTTCGCCGAGTGATATTCGCTTCGCGAGTGATATTGGCCTTCGGCCAGTTTTGGAGGCGGATATAATATCACTGCCGTAAAGCGGCAATATCACTCCGAGCAGATTTTCAAAGAAAATGTGCGAGGAATATCACTTGCCCGCAGGGCAAATATCACTTATAGGTGCCGCGGCTGGCGGAACGAAAGGAGATATAATATGAAAACCATCACAATTCCTCAACCCGGGGAAAAGCAAAAGCGATTTTTTACCGCAAACACCAAGCACATCGGCTTCGGGGGCGCCCGCGGGGGCGGGAAGTCATGGGCGGTGAGGACAAAGGCTCTCCTTTTATGCCTTCGGTACGAGGGAATAAAGGTTCTTATCGTCCGTCGCTCATACCCCGAGCTTATAAACAACCACATCAACATCATGCGTGACGACCTTCGTCCTCTGGCCGACTACAACGACAGAGATAAGGTTTTGAGGTTTCACAATTCCTCCACCGTAACCTTTTCCTTCTGCGCCTCGGACAAGGACTTGGGGCGACTTCAGGGGCTGGAGTTTGACGTTATCTTTTTTGACGAGGCAACCCAGCTTTCCGAGTATCAGATGAAGACCATAACCGCCTCCCTCCGAGGTGTGAACGACTTTCCAAAGAGGGTTTATTACACCTGCAACCCCGGCGGTCAGGGCCACGGCTACATCAAGAGGATATTCATTGACAAGAGGTACGAAAAGGGTGAGGACCCCGCCGATTACACCTTTATCCAGAGTCTTGTTACCGACAACAAGATCCTTATGGAAAAGCAGCCCGATTACATAAAGCAGCTTGAGGCTCTCCCTCCCAAGCTTCGGGATGCCTGGCTTTACGGCAGGTGGGATATATTTGAGGGGCAGTTTTTCGAGGAGTTCCGCGACGACCCCGACAGATACGGCGACAGGGTCTATACCCACGTTATCGAGCCCTTTGAGATACCCGACTCATGGAAGATATACCGAAGCTTTGACTGGGGGTACAACCGCCCCTTTTCCTGCGGCTGGTGGGCGGTGGATCAGGACGGAGTAGCCTATCGGATTCTTGAGCTTTACGGATGCAGAGAGACCCCCAACGAGAGTCTGAAGTGGCACCCTCCCAAGGTTTTTGAGGAGATACACCGCATTGAAAACGAGCATCGCTGGCTTAAGGGGAAGCATATCCTCGGCATAGCCGACCCCTCCATCTGGGATGCGGAAACGGGCAAGAGCATTGCCGAGGTGGCCGCCTCCTACGGGGTGTATTTTCAGCCTGGGGACAACAAGCGTATTCCGGGGTGGATGCAGGTGCATTACCGCCTTTCCTTTGACGAAAACGGATACCCCATGATGTACGTTTTCTCTAACTGTAAGGCATTTATCCGTACCCTGCCCCTTCTTCGGTACGACGATACCCGTCCGGAGGATCTGGACACCGACGGGGAGGACCACGTGGCCGACGAGGTGAGGTATTTCTGCATGAGTCGCCCCATAAAGCCGCCCAAAAACGTCAGTATGTCCCAAGGGGAGAAGGGACTGAAGATATTTTTGGACGTGGAAGGAAAGGACGTTGGGGGGTATAGGAGAGAGAGGATCGCCTTTGGCGAAATGCAGAATGAAGAATGCAGAATGCAGAATGAAGAGCTCCCCCGGTGAGTAATTTGGCAAAAAAACGAAAGGAAAAAAACTATGAACAAAGACAACAACAATACCATTGACGGGTTGCTTTTTGAGCCCGTTATAAACAAGGAGAAAATTGCTGCAGCCCGACAGATACTTCAGAAGTATAAGCAGGGCAAGGCCAACCTTGAAAACAAAATTATTGAGAACGAGCAATGGTACAAGCTCCGTCACTGGGAGTGTATGGCCCACCGAAAAAGTCAGGTGGAGCCCACCTCGGCGTGGCTTTTTAACTGCATAGCCAACAAGCACGCCGACGCCATGGACAACTATCCCAGCCCCTCCGTTCTCCCCCGCGAGGAAACGGACAAGGGCGAGGCCAAGCTCCTTTCCTCAATTATTCCCGTCATTCTTGATCAGGTGGAGTTTGAGCAGACCTACTCGGACGTTCAGCACCACCGACTCAAAAACGGTACGGGTGTTTACGGCGTGTTCTGGGACCGCACCAAAAACGGCGGCCTTGGGGATATATCTGTTACAAAGACCGACATTCTCAAGCTTTTCTGGGAGCCGGGTATCACCGATATTCAGCAGAGTCGCAACGTTTTTCAGGTTGAGCTCTGGGATAACGATATCCTTGAAGAAAGGTATCCCGACCTTAAGGGAAAGCTGGGCGCGTCCACCGTGGACGTGGCAAAATACGTCTACGACGATTCGGTTGACACCTCCCAAAAATCCTGCGTAGTGGACTGGTACTACAAGACCGTTTTAGAGGGTAAGACCCTCCTGCACTACTGCAAGTTTGTCAACGATACCGTCCTCTTTGCCACCGAAAACGACCCCGAATTTGCGTTCAGGGGACTTTACGACCACGGAATGTACCCCTTCGTTTTCGACGTCCTCTTTCCTCTTGAGGGCACACCTGCAGGCTTTGGGTACGTGGACGTGGGTAAGGACGCTCAGGGATATATTGACAGGGGCAATCAGGCAATCCTCCAGAATCTTCTGGTCAACGCCCGTCCCCGTCACTTTATCAGAAAGGACGGCTCGGTAAACGAGGAGGAGTACGCCGACCTTTCAAGGGACCTTATCCACGTGGACGGAAATCTCGGTCAGGACAGTATCCAGCCCGTACGCTCCACGCCCTTGAGCGAGGTGTATCTGGCCATTATCAACAACAAGGTGGACGAGCTGAAGGAAACCACGGGCAACCGCGACGTTTCCACGGGGGGAAGCTCGGGCGGGGTTACGGCGGCCTCTGCCATAGCCGCCCTGCAGGAGGCGGGCTCAAAGCTCTCCCGCGACTCAAACAAGACCTCTTACAGAGCGTTTAAGAAGGTTGTAATCATGATAATCGAGCTTATCAGACAGTTTTACGACCTTCCCAGATGCTTCCGTATCGTAGGCCCTGCGGGTGCTGCCGAGTACGTAAGATACTCAAATACGAGCATCAAAAAGCAGGCTCAGGGCTTCGTCGGAGGAATGGATCTGGGGTACAGACTGCCCCTGTTTGACGTTGAAGTAACGGCCCAGAAGCAGAGCCCCTACTCCAAAATGTCCCAGAACGAGCTGGCGCTCCAGTTTTATCAGGCGGGATTTTTCGACCCCAGAAACTACTCCGCCGCCACCGCCTGCCTTGACATGATGGACTTTGACCGTAAGGATATGGTCATGACTTCAATTAAGGAAAACCGCCAGAGATACCTGAAGGCCGCCCTTATGGGTATGGCCAGGGGAATGGCTCCTGCGGAGGGGAAAGGTGAGACCAAAAAGGCTGCCTCTGACCTGCCCCAGGGGGAACCTGACGAGGTGAAGGAGGCCAAGGAGAGGACGGCGGAGGCGAGCGCGCCTTAAGGCGGCGGAATGCAGAATTCAGAATGCAGAATGCAGAATTCAGAATTCAGAATGCAGAATGCGGAATCGGCGGGTCAGCATCGGAAAGGAGATTTTATGATAATAGCCACCTTTAACTACTCCCCCAACGGGGTGCTTTCCCTTGACCTTACGGGGCATGCCGATCTGGTAAGGGAGGGGTATGACCCCGTTTGCGCGGCGGTGTCAGTCCTCCTTTACACGCTGACCGACGAGGTGGAGGATATGGATAGGGAGGGGCTGCTCCGGAGGAGCCCCCACATCCTTCTCTCTTCCGGCTCGGCACACATTTCCGCCACCCCTACCCGTGGGGGAAGACTCAGGGCTGAGGGGGCATACCGCCTCACCCTGCGGGGTTTGAATCTTTTGGCAAAGGCCTATCCCCAATGCCTTAAGATCCTTCCCAAAAACAACAATTAAACCGTTTTGCAAAACGAAAGGACGTGCAGTATGAATACTGAAAAAATCAAACTCAATCTTTCTCTCTTCGGAGAGAGTGGGGGAGAGGGCGCCGCCCCTTCCTCTTCCGCCGACCCCTCTGTGGGTAAGGCCGCCCCCGTTGTGGGTAAGGCAGACAATCCTGTGGGTGAGGCTGAGGCCGATACCTCCAAGGTCGAAACTGCCGAAGGCAACTCCCAGATCACAGCGGAAGCCAGAAGCCATATTGAGGCTTTCGCCTCAAGGCTTTTCGTGGACTGGGTATGCGGAACCGAGGAAATAAGGGCTAAAAACCCTGCCTTTGACCCCTTTATTGCCATGAAAGACCCCTCCTTCAAAGCTCTTGTGGAGAAGGGTGTGGGAATACGCGAGGCCTACGAAAAATCGGATATGGCCAACAAGTATTACGCCCTTTCTTCCAGAAAGGCCATGGAGGATGCGGCAGGCAAGCTTTTTAACGCAATCAAATCAAACCGCCGCCGACCCACCGAAAACGGCACCCAGCAGGGAAGCGCCGCGGTGACTAAGCGTGACGTAAGCCAGCTGACCAAGGAGGAAAGAAAAGATATTATCCGAAGGGTCCAGTCAGGTGAAAAAATCAGTTTTAATTAAAAGGAGAAAAAAACATTATGAAAGACAACTTTAACATTCAGCTTTTTGCAAACCAGCTTCAGACCACTCTTTTACCCGGTCTTAAGGACGAAAACAAGACCTTCTACGACACCGCCCTCATTGACGAGGCGGGTCCCAATATGGTTCACGACCAGTTCGGCCAGAAGCGTCCCATTCCCCAGAACGGCGGCAAGACCATCCAGTTCCGCAAGTACGATCCCCTGCCCAAGCTCACCACCGCGCTTTCCGAGGGTGTCACCCCCACGGGGCAGTGGCTGAATATGGGCGTGGTCGAGGCGACCGTGCATCAGTACGG
>JAZQLP010000108.1:0-2323 GCA_045542755.1 Eubacteriales bacterium | reverse complement strand
CCACTTCCCTCTCGTTGTTTGGCAGACAGGCTCCGGCACCCAGTCCAATATGAACGTTAACGAAGTTGTTGCTAACAGAGGCAATCAGATAGCCGGCAATAAGATCCTTCATCCCAACGATGATATAAACATGAGCCAGTCCTCAAACGACACCTTCCCCACCGCTATGCACATCGCAGCAGTATGCATGATTGAAGACAGACTCATCCCCGCGACCGAAACTCTCATCTCCACCTTCAAAACTCTTGAAAAGGAAAATGAGGGCATCGTAAAGAGCGGCAGAACCCACCTTCAGGATGCAACTCCCATAACCTTCAGCCAGGAAATAAGCGGTTGGAGATCCAGTCTCGAAAGAGATCTTGAATTGCTCAAGCTTGCAGTAAATCCCCTCAAGGAGCTTGCTCTCGGCGGTACTGCAGTAGGAACCGGACTTAACGCACCCAAGGGCTTTGCAGAAAAGGTTGCAGAAGAAGTAAGCAATCTTACCGGCAAGAAATTTATCACTGCGCCCAATAAGTTCCACGCCCTCACCTCTAAGGACGAGCTTGTATTTGCTCACGGCGCCATGAAAGCACTTGCTGCAGATATGATGAAGATTGCAAACGACGTTCGTTGGCTTGCAAGCGGCCCCAGAGACGGTCTTGGTGAAATATTCATTCCTGAAAACGAGCCCGGATCATCCATCATGCCCGGTAAGGTAAACCCCACCCAGTGCGAAGCTGTTACCATGGTTGCCGTTCAGGTAATGGGTAACGACGTAGCCGTAGGCTTGGCCGCATCCCAGGGCAACTTCGAGCTTAACGTATTTATGCCCGTATGCATATACACCTTCCTCCAGTCAGGAAGACTTCTTGCAGAATCTATTCTGTCCTTTAATAAGAACTGCGCAATAGGAATTAAGGCAAACAAGGAAAAGATGCATCACAATCTCCACAACTCCCTTATGCTTGTTACAGCTCTTAACCCCTATATCGGTTATGAAAACGCAGCAAAAACCGCAAAGAAAGCCTTTAAGGATAACATTTCTCTTAAGGAAGCGTGCGTAGAGCTTGGATTCCTTACTGCAGAAAAATTCGATGAGGTATTCCACCCCGAACAGATGGTATAATGGAGGCCAATAATGAAGGTAAGTTATTTTCCCGGCTGTACCCTTAAAAATAAGGCTAAAGATCTTGACGAGTACGCTCGTAAGGTAGCCGAAGTTTTGGGTATAACCTTGGAAGAAATAGAAAACTGGCAGTGCTGCGGCGGCGTATTCTCCACCGCAAAGGATGAAATTGCTTCAAAGCTTTCATCCGTAAGAGCATTGAAAGAGGCAAAGTCAAAAGATCAGCCTCTGGTCACCGTATGCTCAGCTTGCCATAACGTAATAAAACAGACTAATCACGCAATGCAGACCGATAAGGACTTTGCAGACAGAGCTAACAGATATATGATGCCCGAAGAAGCTTATGACGGTTCTACGGAAGTATATCACTACCTTGAACTCCTGCGTGACAAGGTGGGCTTTGAAAATCTTAAAGAAAAGGTTGTTGCATCTTTAAACGGCCAGAAGATTGCTGCCTACTATGGCTGTCTTCTTCTC
The DNA here is from genome assembly GCA_045542755.1 of Eubacteriales bacterium. Taxonomy (GTDB): domain Bacteria; phylum Bacillota; class Clostridia; order Oscillospirales; family UBA644; genus JAZQLP01. The sequence goes on along the minus strand of JAZQLP010000108.1, from coordinate 738 downwards.
CGCCCCAACGGCGTAATGAAGATGGATGACCCTGAAAACCCCACAATCATGGAGGACATGATAAGAGCTATAGGAGGAGAGGCTATCGTATACCCTGCACGTAACGAATGTTGCGGCGGATACGTTACGATGGAGAGTCCCGACCTTGCTAAAAAGAGAAGTGCCCAGATAATGGAAAGTGCTCTCATTTTCGGTGCCGAAAAGATAGTAACCGCTTGTCCTCTTTGCAAATACAACCTTGAGAAGAGCGGCTGTCCCCTGCCCGTTGTTTATTTTACCGAGCTTCTAGCAGAGGCGCTGGGTGTAAAGGAGGGTAACGCAGATGCAGAATAACGATATAAGAAACACTGTTCTCCGAATCAGCGGCGTAAATACGAAAAAATGTATGAAGTGCGGCAAATGCTCTGCTACCTGCCCCGCCTACGATGAAATGGAATTTCATCCTCACCAGTTCGTATCTATGGTTGAAAGCGGAAATATTGAGCCCCTTGCAGAATCAAAATCTCTTTACAGATGTCTTACCTGCTTTGCTTGTGTAGACAGATGTCCCAGAGGGGTTGAACCTGCGAAGCTGGTAGAAGCAGTGCGTCTCGCAGTTATAAGACAGCAGGGCAAAAATCATCTTAAGGCTGACGACGTTCCCGCTATGCTTGACGACGATATTCCCCAGCAGGCAATAGTCAGCGCATTCAGAAAATACAGTAAGTAAGGAGGAAAAGACAGATGCAAAGAGTTGGC
>JAZQLP010000107.1:0-7959 GCA_045542755.1 Eubacteriales bacterium | reverse complement strand
CAGGTGTGTGTTATCAATTCAAATCCGCCCTAAAAAGGAAAGGTTAGGTCAGAATAATGGCAATCAAAGAAATCAGTTTCAGCGAAAATCTGAAATCTCTCCGTAAGACCCATAAATTAACCCAAAAGCAGTTATCCACCCAGTTGGGAGTTGCTCTTTCCACAGTAGCCATGTGGGAAACCGGCGCAAGGCAGCCCGACTACGATATGCTTAACAAAATTGCAGACTTTTTTAACGTTTCTCACGACGTACTGCTTATCGGCGCAGAAACCACAGATTATGCAGGTACCGAAAGCGACGTAATGGAAATCAGAGACCTTCTTCGCTCAAGACCCGAAATGAAGATGCTCTTTTCCGTTTCCAAAAATGCTACTCGCGCAGACATAGAAAGAACCGTTGCAATAATAGAGGCACTCAAGAATCAGAAGTAAAGATATGAACGACATATACGTAAGACTCGTAAATCTTCCGTCCTCTGTAAAGGGAGTTACGGTGCTTGATGAGAACGACGATTACAATATCTATATAAATCACACGCTCCCTCCCGACCAACAGCGCAAGGTTTATGAACACGAGAAAAATCACATTGACAATAATGATTTTCATAACTTTGACGAGATAGAGGAAGTTGAAGACAGAGCAGAGCACGAGAAAAATAAAACTCTGCCCTTATTTGACGAAGATCAAGGACTTTAATAAAAAAAGAAGCACCGCTTTTCAGCGGTGCTTCTTTTTTTATGTTCAAATAAATTAGTCGTTCTTCTTGGACTTGGTGATATCGTTAAGAAGCTTCATAAAGGCTTCGTCAGAATCATCATCGTCTTCATATTCAGCTACACGACGGGAGGGCTGGGGCTTAGACTGTGTGCGGGGAGTAAAAGAAACTTCCTCTTCTGCGGGAGCAGCTTCTACAGTCTTAGCAGACATTCTTACAGCAGCAACGGCATCCTCGTCAGTTACAGTGTGGGGATCGTCAAAACCCGTTGCAATAACGGTAATACGGAGCTCGTCTTCGAGGGATTCGTCAAGAGCAACACCCCAGATAATCTGAGCATCGGGATGAGCTTCTTCCTTGATAATATCGGAAGCGCGGTATATATCGTCGAGAGAAATCTCGGGATCTGCGGTGAAGTTAAGTATAATACCCTTAGCGTTGGAGATAGAGGTTTCGAGAAGGGGACTGGTAATAGCTGCGCGAGCAACGGTTTCTGCCTTTTCCTTACCCTTTGCGGCAGCAACGCACATATGAGCGTAGCCTGCATCCTTCATTATAGCGGATACGTCAGCAAAGTCAAGGTTAATAAAGCCGTGACTCTTGATAAGGTCAGTAATGCTCTGTACACCCTGCTTAAGTATATCGTCAGCTCTTTCAAATGCATTTGCAAGAGTTATCTTCTGGTCGGAAACAAGCTTAAGTCTTTCATTGGGAATAACAACGAGAGCGTCAACCTGCTGGAGAAGCTCCTGAATACCCTTTTCAGCCTGCTTCATCTTATGGGTACCTTCAAAACCGAAGGGCTTGGTTACGATACCTACAGTAAGAACGCCCAATTCTTTAGCAACCTGAGCAACAACGGGAGCTGCACCTGTACCGGTACCGCCGCCCATACCTGCGGTTACGAATACCATTTCGGTATTCTTGAGGGCTTCTTCTATCTTAGCCTTACTCTCTTCAGCGGCTTTACGGCCAACCTCAGGGTTAGCGCCGGCGCCTCTGCCGTGAGTAACGTTATCGCCAATAAGTATTTTATGGGTAGCCTGAGAATAATTAAGAGCCTGCTTGTCCGTATTAACGGCAATAAATTCAACGCTCTTAACGTCGTCTCTTATCATACGGTCAACAGCGTTATTACCGCCGCCACCTACACCTATAACTTTAATGGTAACTATATTTTCTTTTTCTTCAACACTTCTAAATGCCATATTATCAACCCTTTCTTTACTTGATATAATACCATATTATTAATTATTAGTCAACAGTTTGTATAAAAGTTTAGTTAAATATCACTATTTTTTCACATTTGCCGACATTTTTAACGGTTTCTTAACACAGTCTACTCAGTGAGCAAACGCCATCTTCCCTGGGTATAATCCCTAACGTTAATCTCCATGGGGGCTATTTCGGGATGCTTGTCCAGTATCAATTTAAGTTTTTCAAACTTCTTATCAAGGTCCTCCGAAGTTCCCAATTCCACGTAGATTCTGTCATCGAGAACAAATCGAATATTATACTTTACTGAAAGATTTATCTCCGTCAATCTGTCCAATATAGAATAGCTTTCAAGATTCTCTATAATATCCGCAACTATTTCCATTTCCAGATTTTCGTCCGGTGTCATATAAGATCCGAGAGGAATGTCGTTATCAACGGACACAGACCCATCGGAAAGAGAATACTTTTCAAAGCTCATTCCCGTAACCAAGGTTACACCCGCGTAAAGCTGTGGGCTGTGCTCAAGAACCTTCATATCCGAATCAATGTAAACGTAACTGCCATCGGCGCGTTCAAGAGCCATATAGGGTTCGGTAGCCTCAAGGATAACGGTAATCGACGAGGGAAAATCGTACTTAACGTCAACGCTTTTAATATAGGGATAACCGGAGGAGAGTTTACGGTACACACTTGAGGGAGTAACTTGCAAAAGAGGCGTACCTATATCTATCTCAGCCGCGGCAAGTATCTCCGCAGAGGAATACCCTGTACTGTTTACAACGCGGAGAGTACGTGCCACGAATATCATATTCAGCGCAAAGGCTAAAACGCATATAACAATTACTGACCAACCGACTATTTTCAAAGTCCTCTTAATTCTTATAATGCGGCTTTTCCTATCCATTGCAGACTTATTGTCAACGGTTCTGTTCATAGGAATCCTTTCTTATATCAGTTGTTCTCTATCCTTATTTTTGCGCCCAAAGCAGAAAGTATCTTTTCGGGGCGTTCATATCCTCTTTGTATATGATGCAAATTACTAATTACGGTTTCCCCTTCTGCCGCCAACCCTGCTATCATCAGCGCGGCACCTCCACGAAGGTCTGTAGCTTCCACTGCCGCAGATTTCAAATGAGGAACGCCTTCCACCACGGCTACTCGGCCTTCGGTGGTTATTTTTGCACCCATTCTTACCAATTCGCCCACGTGCTTATAGCGGCTTTCAAAAATCGTTTCTATAAACACGGTGCTTCCCTTTGCAATGCACATCAAAGCCATAAGCGGGGCCTGCATATCGGTGGGAAATCCGGGATACGGCATAGTTCTTACCACCCTCAAAGAGCGAAGGCTGTCACATTCTATGGAAATAGAGCTATCAAGCACATCTACTTTACACCCTGCATCCCGCAACAGCGCAGTAACAGTTGACAGATGCTGGGGACAACATTTTCTAATAAGAGCATTTCCTCTTGTGGCAGCAACGGCAAAAAGATAGGTTGCAGCCGCTACTCTATCGGGGATAACCCTGTGTTTTACGCCATTAAGGGTCTTAACACCCTCAACAACTATGCGATTTGTACCCGCCCCCGATATTTTAGCACCCATCTTACAGAGAAAGTTCTGAAGGTCCTCTATCTCGGGTTCTTTCGCGGGGTTATTTATAACTGTAATGCCTTTAGCCTTTACAGCTGCAAGCATTATATTTTCGGTCGCGCCTACACTGGGAAAGGATAAAGTTATCTCGCAGCCCTTAAGTCCGTCGGTATAGCAGTCAAGAAATCCGTATGATTCTTCGATTTTTACCCCCATAGCAGACAATGCCGCAAGGTGAAGGTCTATAGGGCGCTGCCCCAACTCGCAACCACCGGGAAAAGACACCAGAGCTCTCCCTGAACGGGTAAGAATCGCCCCAAGGAACATTATAGACGACCGCATTTTGCGCATAAGTCTGTCGGGAATCTCATATCTTACCGCGTAGGCAGGGTTAACAGTAATATAATCGTTATGCACCGTAACTACGGCGCCAAGCTCACGCAAAATTTCAATAGCGGCATCGGTATCGGTTATCCTCGGACAGTTTTCAATAACACATTCCCCGTCACAAACAAGGCTTGCAGCCATTATGGGAAGGACGCTGTTTTTTGCTCCTTGAACGTCTGCAACACCGCAAAGAGGATATCCGCCTTCAACGATAAACTTTTCCACTACCCATTCCCCCATCCGTCTTAATAATACATATTATGCCGAATATGGGAGAATTGTGCCGTTTAGAGGCTAAATACCAATCAAGGTTTCCATTTCGTCGCAAATACGGGCCGCGGCATCAGTACGGGCAAGGCCGAGAGCCGCTTTTTCCATTTTTCTTAATTCTGCCCTATCATCCATAAGAGTTTTTACCGTTTGATAAAGCTTTTCTCCCGACAGGTCCACCTCTTCAATAAGAATGGCCGCACCCACGTCACTATAACCCTTTGCGTTGTAATATTGATGATTTTCAGTTACGTTGGGAGAAGGGATAAGTATACTCGCTCTGCCCAGCGCCGCAATTTCCGTAAGAGTCATTGCGCCCGAACGAGCAATTATAAGATCTGCCGCCGCCATAACGGTGGGCATGTTGTAAATGTATTTAAAGAGTTTTATATTATCTGCCTGGGCAACACTACCAAGCTTTTGATTAAGATAGTCGTAATCTCTGGCCGCACCGTGATAGTGAAGTATAAGACCCTCTTCGGCCGAAACTGCGGCCATTTCAGCAAAGGCATCGTTTATTTTTCTTGCACCAAGACTTCCTCCGTAAGAAAGAACGAAGGGACGACCGTCGGGAATTCCAAGCTCTATTCTGGCGCTTTCTCTGTCAATGCCAAGAAAATCGGGATTAACGGGATTCCCCACGACTTCTGTTTTTGAGGCATCACATTTTATGGGTTTTGCTAAAGGGAAGCTTAAAAACACCTTATCCACTACGGGAGCAAGCATCTTTGTCGACACTCCCGCATAAGCGTTTTGCTCGTGTATAACGGTTTTTATACCCATTTTAGCGGCCTGTCTGACCACGGGAGCACTTACGTAACCTCCCGTTCCGAGGACGATATCAGGATTAAATTCTTTAATTATCTGCTTTACACGTTCTTTTGCTTTGAGATATTTGAAGGCTGTTTTTATATTATGCTTGACCGCAGAAAAGCTCTTTTGTCTGCTAAGCCCCGATATCTCAATAAATTTTATATTAAAGCCTGCTCTGGGAACAAGATCAGCCTCTGCGTGGCCTTCTGTTCCTATGAAAAGAACCTCTGTGTCGGGATGTCTTTTAACAAACTCTCTGACAATTGCAAGGGCGGGATTTATATGCCCAGAGGTTCCTCCTCCTGCCGCTAACAGTTTCATAATTTATCCTTTCCGAAGGTAGTTCCCTATTTTTATCGGGGAAGAACCTCAACCACTTCTCTTTTATCCACTTTGGGAACAGGCTCAAGGTCTGCATACCTTGAAATATGCAACATCATACCTACCTCTGCAAGCTGAATCATTATAGCCGTACCGCCGTAACTAAAGAAGGGAAGCGAAATACCCGTTACGGGGAATATACCAGTAACGACCAGCAAATTAAGAACTATCTGAGCTCCAAGGTTACAAGTAATACCCAACGCCACAAGAGCTTTAAATTTATCTCTCGATCTTAAGGCGATGGTCATACCTCTCCATATAAACAGCATAAACAGAGCCACAATAAGGGCCGCGCCGATAAACCCAAGCTCTTCGCAAGCAATGGCGAAGATGAAGTCGTTCTGAGGCTCGGGAAGATACAGATATTTCTGTCTCGACATTCCCAACCCCACTCCGGTCAGACCGCCGGAACCGATAGCTAAAAATGACTGTGTTATCTGGTAATCGTCACCAGAGCTGCTACCTTCGGTAGACATACCCAAAAGAACCTTAACACGGTTAAGCATATACTCGTTACTAAAAAGCACCAGCATACAGACGATTAAAATAATAACAAGAATAAGTAATAACCAACGAACCTTTATTTTACGGGCGGCCAGAATCATGGAAAGGCTTATTATAGCTATAAGGCCTGCACCCGAAAGATGGGTTTCAAAAAGAATGAGGAAGAAATATGCAAGGCAAAGCAAATAAGGATATGCCTTCCAAAGAACAACTATCCAGTTTACTTTGTTACGGTCAACCGTGGGCATTTTTGAAAAGGGATGCTGTTCACCCGCAAACCACGTGGCAAGAACAACTATAAGAGCTAACTTGGCAAATTCGGAGGGCTGAAACTGAAATCCGCCTATATACAACCATCTGCGCTCGTTACTGGCCGTGGGAATAATGTAAAGAGATATAAGAGCCAGTATACACCCCAAAGAAACAACCACAGCACCGCTACGGAGAAGCTTGTCATGACAGAAGGTAAAAAATACCGCAAAAACGGCACCCACACAAACCCAGCGAAGCTGCTTTGCAAAATAGAAGTAACCGCTTTCGCCATCATCAATGGCTTTAGCATAACTTGCCGACAAAAGAACTATCAGACCTATGACAACGAGAGCGATAGCAATAGTAAGATAAACGGCATCTATTCTGCCCGCTTTTTGTCTAATGGTCTTTGCTGTGTTTCTATTTGAGGGCTGACGTCCCTTTTTTCCTTCATATACCGTTAAATTCGGCATTTGCTTTCCTCCCGTAAAAGGATATCAAAAAAACTTTATTCTATAAGAACAGCCAAAGTGCGGCAAGAGCGCAGGTGATAAATGAAACCGCAGTAAACACACATACTATTTTAACCTCTGACCAGTTGCAGAGCTCAAAATGATGATGGATGGGAGTCATCTTAAAAATGCGTTTTCCCTTTGTTATCTTGTAATAAGTCTGCTGTATAAGTACGGAGAAGGCCTCTGCAAGATATACAAAACCTGCAAGGAAAAGAACCATGGGAATGTCAAGACAAAAGGCAACCGTTACGACAATCCCACCCAGGAACATAGAACCCGTATCTCCCATGAATACTCTTGCCGGATGCCAGTTAAAGAAGAGATAACCAATCAATCCGCCGAAAAATGCGCCGGTAAGAATCGCTATATCAGTAGCGCCAAAGAATACCGCAACTGCAGTATAAAGAGCCATTACGGGAAGGGTTACGGATGCGGCAAGGCCGTCAATTCCGTCTGTCAAGTTGCAACCATTGACAAACCCTATAAAGGCGACAAAGGCAAAAACGTAATAAAGAAATGAAAGTTCAAGCCTGTAATCGGTAAAGGGAATAAGAACAGAGGTATCTCCGCCGTTACGAATAGCGACAAAAACGATAAAAGCTATTCCTATAAGGCTCTGAACGACTATCTTCTGCTTTTCCGTAAGTCCCTGATTGTGCTTCTGCTTTATTTTTGTAAAATCGTCGGCAAATCCCATAACTCCCAGAAGAATGGATACCAAAAGGGACATAAAAGGAGCACCTAAAAACATTTCCCCAAAGAAGTTATCTCCCTTTGAATAATGCCAGATACCCAATATTAAAAAGGATACTGCGGTTGAGAGGATAAAAATTAAGCCGCCCATAGTGGGAACGCCCTGCTTATTTTTATGCCAGGTGGGGCCGTATTCGGTTATTATCTGCTGTCCAAACTTCAGAATTCTCAGTTTCTTTATAAGAATGGGAGCGCAGGCAGTAGCCAAAAGAAGAGAGAGCGCTACTCCAATTACTACAAGCTGTATATTCATAAACTTTTCCTTTCATTTACCTGGCATCAAGCCAAAAATCCTTTTATAACCTCTTCTGCGTGCATTCCGCGGGATGCCTTGAACAAAATCCCATCGCCTTCGATTGCTACGGAAGAAAGAATATCCGCCGCATGAGAGGTATCTCTTGCAATAAAAATATTATCTTCGGAAAGGCCGGCAACCCTTGCGCCACTAACGTAATCATCTGCGAAGTTTCCGTAAGCAATTACAAAGTCTATCCCTGCCAAGGCCTCGCCTACCTCACGATGGAGCTGAGAAGAATACTCGCCAAGCTCAAGCATATC
>JAZQLP010000106.1:0-4040 GCA_045542755.1 Eubacteriales bacterium | reverse complement strand
GTTTTCAGAGGAACCAGCTTCACCAATCCCTCTTGATACTGCATCTGCTGCTCAATCCTGATGACTCCCTCTTGCAGATCAACATTCTGCCATTTGAGGCCAAAGCATTCATTGATTCTCAGGCCGCAGTACCTCCCCAAGATGTAGGCTGTTTCGGCATTCGTCCCTCGGAAATGCTCCTCAATCACAGCACACTCTTCATCTGAAAAAGCCACAATGTCCAGGTCATCATCGGTCTTCAGTTTGGGCATGTGAATCTTGGTGTCTTTGTTCACACACAGCCTGTTGTACTTGTCCACAGAGAGATAGCCTCTGGAATAGGCCTGTCCGAAGATCAGGTAAAACATCTTCAGGAAGGATTCCACATAGCGAAAAGAGTATTCCTCTTCGTAGTACAGCTTGGCAAGATAGTCTGAAACTTCAGCTACTTCGATCTCTTCCAGAGGGCGATGACCAAATGCCTCTTGCAGATGATTCATCCACAGACTGTCCTGTTTGAGGATGGTGTTGTAGGCTCTGTCGCTTCTGCCTTTTTCTCTGTACTCTTCAAAAACCTGGGCGACAGTCAGCTTTTCAGGCTCTTTTTCCTTTACATGCAAGAATGGAGCAAGCTGTGCCAGTTTTATTGCCTTCTTTCTGGCCCTGATAGCATCGGTTTTTGTTTTCAGGGGTTGGCCTTCGCTGTTGGTCGATCCTCTCTGCGAAATCTTCTGTCCATTCACACTGATACTGAACCGATAGGCCCAGTTTCCATTCTTCAGTTGCCGAATTCCTGCATCAGTTGTACTCATGTTGCAATTCTCCTTCAGTCATTTGTTCTGACATGAAGGGTTGTTGTGAGCAAACTGATGTCTGAATTTCAGTCAGCAGCCATCCATGACACCGTGCATGAACACCCAAGGCCGCAGGGCTATTTGTGGCCTGAGCCTCCGAAGGAGGCGAAGGACACATTGCCCAAGGACTTTGGATGGCCCGTGACGAAGCCCGTCACGGCAAGGCTTTCGAAGGCCTGCTGAAGCGCTACTTCGGCAAGTAATAAATCCAGTAAAATCAAGGGCTTTCAAGGGAATCACTCTGAAAAGGGTGGTTCCCTTTTTTGTGTCTCCTAACATCAAGTGGTCACAAAGTGGTTAGTCTTTCAAGCTGAGTGCTTTGAAAAGCCCTCAAAACACCCAAAAGTGGTCAGTCGAAAAAGTGGTGTGTCCGCAACGCCAGTATAGCACAGAAGGGATACCAAAACAAGCATCTTTCTAACAACTTCAAAGCAAGAATCCATCATCTTTCAAGCATCTATCTAACAACTTTGATGCATCTTTTTATGGTTCAGGAATCGCAATCCAACAGCAAGGAAAATCGGGAAACGGGTATGGGGAAAGTAGTTTGAAACAAAAATGAACATACGTCGGTTTTACGACAGGTTCGGCGGAGGGGTATGGTATTATATAGACACAACGAAGGGAACAACACCTTCGGAAATAAGACGACAGGGCCAAGAGCCCGGAAAGAAAGAGGTAACTACTATGACTACTATGAACGCCGCCGCCACCACTTCCTACAACGCCGCCGCCCAGAACATCAAGGTCAACCGCAAGATGCGCACTCTGGAAATCAGCAAGACCTTTGAGAAGGCTGCCTCCCGTTTCGGTTCTGATGAGTATAACGCTCTGAAGAAGGCTCAGATGGAAAACCCTGGCTACTCTGTGAAGGTTGTCTCCCGCAAGGGTACCAACAGCAAGCAGCTTTACGCCGGTCTGACTTTCGAGAAGATGAAGAACTACATTTCCATGCATGATACGGAAGATGGTGCCATCATGAAGATTTTCGTAGAAATGCGTGCGAAGGATGAAGAATCCGTGCTCTTTACCATCAAAAGCTGGAAGTGATATTCTTTGTTTCAGGATCATTCAGAATTGAACCTTTTGCAATAACGATGTACCCATTTTGATGTTTGTTGTACTGAGCATGCTTTTTGATAAGCTTGTCCAAGATCGAATTGATGCGCTGCATCATCCCGGTCGAATTAATCATTCCACTAATATTCGATAAAAGTGCATCGATTATTGCCAACATCCCCAGAATAGCTCATGCATATCAAATTCAAAATATCTCATTTTTTACTCCTTTATTTAAATATGCGCCTATGTGCATTTATACACATAAGCGCTATATTCGCACTTTTATCGTTTTGTTAATTATACGCCAAAGTAATAGTAATAGCTTAGTCTACCCATAGGCATGCACTTACCGTCAACGTAGGTATCCATGATATCGGTAGAGCCTACGCCATCGGTCACCTTGAAGTAGATGCCCTGAGCATCCGCCAGGCCAAGGTCGGAGAGGCTTATGGCGGCGCTTACACTTTTACCGCTTACGGCCACCTGTGCATCTGCCACCTTTGTACGGGTACCGCTTGCATCAAGTGCATAGAGAGCCTTATCTCCACAGCTTAAAACGAACTCATAGCCGTTCCAGCCCTTAAGCTCAAGGTCGCCCACGCCGATATAAAGGTTTACGAAATCCGCGCTATCGCATGACTTCAGCTCCTCCTGTGCGGTTGCAAGGAAGTACAGCTTCTCGGAATCGTTTGCAAGCTTTACCTGCTGAATATTATTGCGTGCCGCATCGGTCTTGTACTGATATCTTCTATCCACAGAGGAGGAGTCGCGAGCCACAGAATTCTGCGAGACCGCCTTATAGAGGCTGGTAACCCCATCCCAGGAGGCAAGGTCGTTTATGTCCACCGTGGTCTTATAGGTCTTTCTTATCTGCTCCTTGATTCCCTTGAATCTGCGCACATTGTCGCAAAGCTGGAGATAGAAGGAATCCTCGTATCCGCCTTTCATGGGCTCGATATCACGGGAGAACTCCTCGTTTGCGCAGTCCACAAAATAAAGCTCGTTGTTGATGTTGAGCTTTTGAGCGATCCATTCGTTCCAGCCGGTAACAAATACGTTTGTAACCTTGTCGTCATTAAGCGCAGTATCCCATTGGCTCTGGAAGTTGGTTCCCTTGCGGAAATCCTCCTCCACGTTCTGCTTGGTTTTATAGTTATAGCCTCTTCCCCAGTTTCTGCTTCTGTCGGTAATGGAGGCACTGAAGGGCAGCTGAGGATGCTGAGCAACCGAAACATTCATATATCCGTTATTGTGAAGGGGCTGAGGATAGCTCCACTCCATCCACGGTACACCGTCGCTCAGATAATGAGCATTGGGCCATTGGCTTTCGCGTACGTCAAAGAAGGCAAGAATATCCTGATAATTCTTAAAGTCCGGATCGTCGGTATCGGTAATTATCATGGGCTTATCACCCTTGGGGCAATACCAAAGGCTCTTATAGCTTCCATTCTTATACACGTCGATATATATGTTCCTTACAGTGTTGCAGGAATGCGAGTTTGTATAAAAGCACACAAGAGGAACGTCCCATCCCTGCTGCTGATACTCGGTAAGCACGTCAAACACTGCGGTATAGGAACGCTTGTAGTGGAAGCCGTTTGTTGCATCAAAAATAAGATAATCTATACCCGCATTTATAAGCATCTCAACGTGACGGCGGATCACCCACTGATCCCAGGACCTGTAATAGCCGTAGAGAGGCTCGCCCCAGTAGTGAAACTCGTTGGTATCCTTGCTCAGATCGTAAAGGGTCTCGGGGTCGTTCTTTAAAAGCTCGGTAACGTTAAAGGTGCTCTTTCCGCTTTCACCGTGCCATAAGAAGTAGAATATACCCACCTCCTTGGTCTCATCAAAGCCCGCAACAGGCTGGAACACTCTGCCGTAAACGTCTATACCGCAAAGGTAGTTTACGTTATTTCCGTCATTGTCCGCATAGGCATCTACGCCCTCAAGGGTCGGTGGTTGTGTGGGCGGCACAGTGGTACCCTGGGTGTCTACCTGCGATGCATCGCAAGCGGCAGGCAGACAGACTGCAATGCATAAGATCGCGATCAGTATCTTCTTCATATCTTTCTCCTTTCAAGCCCTTACGGGCTTGGCTTATAATATGAGTTTACAATAATTTTAGCATACTCCGAGGCACAA
>JAZQLP010000105.1:0-5373 GCA_045542755.1 Eubacteriales bacterium | reverse complement strand
TCCCTGTCCACGTGGGCCGGATAGGCCGCTCCACCGAATTTCTTTACAAGCTTTGTCGCCGTAAAAAGGTCAAGGTCTGTGGCCGAGATAAGAAGTTTTTCTTCCTCTGCTATAACGTTGTCCTCATTATCGGTAATTAGCTGGTTTCCGAAAATATCGGGTCGATTCTTTATGGGTGGAATGTGGGGGTATATCTCATCCCCAAACGCAAGAGCTTCTTCAAGGCCTTCAAAAAGACATACGAGGTGAATTTCTTCTGCCGTCGTAAGCTCCATCCCTCCCACGGGAACTATTCCGTTGCGTTTGCAGGCGGAAAAGAAGGGGGGAAGGTTTTTGCAGGAATTATGGTCGGTGAGAGCCATAACCCCAAGCCCGAGGAGAGAGCCCATGTTTGCGATATTGTTGGGAGTCATATCGTCATCCCCACAAGGGGAAAGACATGAGTGGATGTGTAGGTCGTAAAAATATTCGTTCATCTTTATGACCTTTCTTTTTAGAGATTTGCGTATATCTTTCCGCAGATCTCAAATGCAGGGTCGGGCGAAGAGAGAATATTTATTCCTTGTTCTTCTGCCTTTGCCTTTATATCGTCAGTCACCGTAACGTCTTCGGCAAGAATTATACAGGAGGGATCGCAAAGGGTGGCAACGGCAATAACGTTAAGGTTTGACATTATCGTTATCCACGCTTGGCCGCTCTCCGCTCTGCCCATGACCCAGCTGAGCAGGTCTCCGCAGTATCCTCCGCTTATTTCTCTGCCGCCGTCGGGAAGAGCCACTACTGAAAGACCAAATTTTTCAATGGCTTCATTTACCGTCATTGTCGGCCTCCTGTTTGTGTTCCTCTTCCATCTTTTTTAGAGTTTCGATGGCTATTTTGATATGCTCTTTCATTTTGATTACGCAGTCGTCGATCTGCGCGTGACCGTTAACTATATCCTCTGCCAATGTCATACAGGTGGGTGATCCGCAAGAACCGCAGTCGATTTTGGGAAGCTGGGAATGAAGCTCCTGCATTTCCTTCATCTTCTTCATAGCTTCAGCTCTGTTCTGTGAGAGCTGCGCTACGGGTGCGTATTCCAAGGGGATTTTCCACTGGTATTTATCGGCAAGCGCTGTTACGTCGTTTTCCTCACCATCTATACTGTTTTTGAACAGATGGTTCTGGGAAACGGGAAGGTATCTCCTGAGATTTTGAAGTCTGGCCTTCGCAATATAGGGGTTTTCCACGGTAAGAGAACCACCTACACACCCGCCGTTGCAGGCGTTAAGCTCAACAAAATCCACGTCTGCCAATTTTTCATTCTCTATTTCGTCGAGAACCTTTATAACGTTCTCTATGCCGTCAGCGGCCAAATATCTGTCGTTGAACAGTGCAGAGGCTTCTCCGCCCGTTCCTGCCCAGCTTATGCCGATAAGACCCGTTTTAGAGAGAGATTTTGGGGTGGTTATTTTGTTCATGGCCGAGACTAAACGGAAATACACGTCACTCATGGAGAGGACTGCGTCTATGTCTGAGTTTTCTATGCCGAAAGGATTTTTAACGTAACTTACCTTTGCGGGGCAGGGTGAAATAAAGAACACTCCTACGTCACCGCTTTCAAGCTCGGGGTGGTTTTTCAGCGCTTCCTGTCTTGCCATTGAAGCGGCAAGCTCAGCAGGCTGAAGCACGGGGAGCACGTTTTGGTAAAGAGAAGGAAATCTTTCGGTGATAAGCCGTACTATAACGGGACAGGCCGATGAAATTACGGGCTTGCTTATTCCCGACTGGTTGATATACTGTCTGGTGTATTCAGACACGAGCTCTGCCGCACACGCCACCTCATAAACGTCGTCAAATCCTATGTCCAGAAGTCCCGTAAGGACGTAGTCCAGATCTTCGAGATTATCAAACTGTCCGTAAAGGGCAGGAGCGGGGATCGCGATCTTCCATTTGTAGTTTTTTATCTCATCAAATGAATCGTAAAGAGCCTTCTTCGCCTTATACGGGCAAAGTCTTATACATTCTCCGCAGTCGATGCAACGCTCGTTTTTTATAACGGCGTGACCGTTTCTTATTCTTATAGCTTCCGTAGGACATCTCTTAAGACAGGTCGTACAACCTTTACATCTGTCAATATCCAAGGAAACCGAGTGGATATACTGTTTCATTATGGCCTCCGATGTTACTGCTGAGGTATCGTAACCTCCATTGTTACGGTAGTGCCCACACCGACCTGAGTGTCAATATTCATACTGTCGGTGTAACGCTTCATATTCGGCAGACCCATTCCCGCACCGAATCCAAGGGAGCGAACGTTATCCTTTGCCGTAGAAAAGCCTTCCTGCATGGCAAGTTCAACGTTTGCAATTCCGGGGCCGGTATCTTTGAGAATTATCTGTATTTTGTCGGGGTAGACGAGAACGTCGGCATCTCCGCCGTTGGCGTGGATGACCATGTTTATCTCACCTTCATACATCGCAATGGAAACTCTGCGAATGATATCGGGTGCTATATTAAGCTGTCGGAGCAGCTTTTTAACTTTGACAGACGCCTCGCCCGCGGAGGTGAAATTCTCTCCGTTTACGTCAAAATGAAATCTGACGGGGTCAATAGGCATTGTCATATATGTTTGCTACCTCCCGAAAGTCCGTTTGCATAGAGCTTGCCGCAGGCGGTATACATACGTTCTTCGGTTGTGAGAACCACGATTCCGCTTTCTTCAGCAAGATCAATTACTTCTTCTGCAGGGGCCTTTCCTCTGACAAAAACGATGCAACGCATATCCATCATTTCGGCGGTGCGTACGACCTGAGGATTAATAAGTCCGGTCAGAAGTACCGCCTGTTCTTTCACATAGGCAAGGACATCGCTCATCATATCGGAGCCGCAGGCGGAGTTGACTGTGTTTTCAAGTTTGTCTTCACCGCAAAGGACCTTTGCATTAAGAAGCTCGACAATGGTGTTTATTTTCATGATTTATGTCCGTTCCTTTCTGTGTTGAACGTCTGTTTTGAGTATTTACGCCACCATTTGAGGTGACCTAAATTATGAAGAGTGCGCAAGGTTTTACTTGCACAGATAAGTTTTTACTGTATTAGTCCTGATATTTTGCTATTATTCCGGGGATCATGTCTGCGGTGAGCTTGCCGTAAACGTCGGAGTTTACTGTCATAACGGGAGCAAGACCACAACAACCGATACAACGGGTTGCTTCAAGAGAGAACTTGCCGTCCTCTGTGATGCCGCCGGCTTCTATGCCAAGAACCTCGCGGCACTTGTCAAATACGTCCTGTGCATTCTTAACGTAGCAAGCGGTACCGAGGCATACGCCGATGGTATACTTTCCTTTGGGATTAAGGGCGAACTGTGCGTAGAAGGTTGCAATGCCGTAGACTTTTTCCATAGGAACGTTCATGCCGTCAGCTATCATTCTCTGAACTTCGATGGGGAGATAGCCGTAGATGTCCTGTGCTTTCTGCATAACGGGCATAAGCGCGCCTTTTACGTCCTTGAGCTCTGCGATGACTTCTTTTAACTGCTTTTCCTGTTCGGGAGTACCGTTGAAAGGAACAGCGCAAACTTTGGGATTACTCATATATTTTCTTCCTCTCTTAAAGATTTTACATAAACATAAAAGAATTTGTGATATATTATTTTATATATCAAGGCATTATACCATATATTCGGAGCATTTTAAAGGGTTTGTTTGAAAATGTCAATAAATGTTCGGGATATTTGCACTGTTTGGAAAAAGAAGAAGGCTTTATGCGCTTGAAAGAGGAAGATTATTATCGTATGTTTTCAGGCTTGAAAGTTATAACTTTTTCGTGAATATTCGCAGTAACGTATTGAATTTTTCGGGGTTTTGTGATATGATGACTTCGGCGTATGAAATGTAGCATATGCTATTTTTTGTATAGGAGGTGTTGATGGCATGGGTAAAAGTCATCTTCACAAGACCGTCACCGCGGCGATGTTTACAGCTCTTTGCTGCGTTGCCACTATGGTAATGATTCCTGTCCCTGCAGGGGGATACGTTCACGCGGGAGATGCTCTCGTTCTTGCTGCCGGTTTTATATTAGGCCCCGTTTACGGCACTTTTGCAGCAGCACTGGGTTCTGCTTTGGCGGATTTGTTTCTGGGATATGCGGTTTACGCTCCCGGAACGTTTGTTATAAAGGCTCTCGTTGCCCTTTGCGCCTGTCTTTTAAGCAGACAACTCGGTAAGATTAACGGCGTTTTAGCGGGATTTATAGCTGCCCTGGTAGCCGAAATTATAATGGTTTTAGGATATTTTCTATACGCGGCATTGATTTTCGGCGAGGGTATGGCGGCATTTCTGACCACGGTCCCTTCCAATGTTGTTCAGGGTGTCTTCGGTGTTGCCGTGGGTGTGCCTCTTTCCTTGGTAATACGAAAATTACTTTCAAAAATAAATAAAGCTTAATGCGAGGTAAGTATTATGGATCTTCAGGAATATAAGAATCAGGCGGCCTTGGCCACCCTTGAAATATGTGAAAAAGCAGGTCTTAAAAAGGGCGATATTCTCGTTGTGGGATGCTCATCCTCTGAGGTGCAGGGACATAA
The DNA here is from genome assembly GCA_045542755.1 of Eubacteriales bacterium. Taxonomy (GTDB): domain Bacteria; phylum Bacillota; class Clostridia; order Oscillospirales; family UBA644; genus JAZQLP01. Next base: position 804 of record JAZQLP010000105.1, on the reverse strand, counting down.
TGTGGGCAGTTATTCAAGCCCCGAAGTAGGCAAGGCTCTTTTCGAAGGGATATATGGAGTTCTGAAGGAAAAAGGTATATATCTTGCTGCGCAGTGCTGCGAACATCTTAACCGTTCTCTTATCATTGAACGCGCGGCAGCAACCAGAGATGATATTGTAAACGTGGTTCCTCAGCCCAAGGCTGGCGGCTCTTTTGCAACGGCGGCCTACGCAGGCTTTGAAGATCCCGTTGCAGTATCTTCCGTAAGAGCCGATGCGGGACTTGATATAGGCGGAACTCTTATCGGTATGCATCTTCGTAAGGTAGCAGTTCCCGTAAGACTTTCTGTTTCACGTATAGGCGATGCCGTCTTGTTAGCCGCAAGAACGAGGCTTCCGTTCGTTGGAGGCTCAAGGGCCGTATATGACGAAAAATTGATGTAATTAAGAAAAAAAATCTGCTCCCCGCGGGGAGCAGATTTTTTTATATAAACAGGCGCTTTTTTATTTCTTCGAGAAGCGCTTTTCTTCTGTGAAGGGTAAAAAATATAAGGGCAAAAAGTATGCAGACCACCGCAACTATAAGGGACCAGAACATGGTAATTCGAGAGTGGAGATAAAAATTTATAAGGCAATCTATAATAATACAGAGAATAGCCACGTTAAGCAATACTCCCGCTATTTTTAATGGAACGGAGAGCCTTTTATTTCTGGTCATGTAGGCTATATAAAAAATGAAAATAAATACGGCATCCGTAATGGGAAATGCCAAAAATAAATACCATTTGATACCGCCTGTAAGGGCTGCTACGACAAACAGGTAT
>JAZQLP010000104.1:0-6421 GCA_045542755.1 Eubacteriales bacterium | reverse complement strand
TGTTTTTGCCCCTAACGATGGAGATAAGTAATGGAACGCACAGAAGTTCGGCCCCAATCTTTGCACGTTACGGTGTTCAGAGAATTGGAAAAGAATATACTTAACGGAACCTATCCTCCGGGACAGCAGCTTACGGAGCTTAAAATATGCCACGATTTGGGCGTAAGCAGAACTCCCGTAAGGGAAGCCCTTCGACAACTGGAAAACGAAGGTCTTGTACGCACTGTTCCTAATAAAGGTGCCACCGTTATCGGAATAACGGATAAGGATATAACCGATATCTACACCATACGAATGAGTTTGGAAGCTCTTGCGGCAAAATGGGCGGCGGAAAACATATCCCCTTCTCAGCTAAAAGACCTTACCGACACTGTAGATTTACAGGAGTTCTACCTTTCCAAAAACGATACCGAAAAAATATGGCAGCTTGACAGAACCTTTCATGAAATACTTTATGAATCAAGCGCAAGCCATCCCCTTCAGACGGTGTTGAGCCAGTTCCACAACTATCTCCGTAAGCCCCGTGAGATGTCCATAAGAAGTGAAGGAAGAGCAAAGCTTGCCGTTTCAGAGCACAGAGATATAGTTAATGCTATAACGGCAAAAAACACGGAAAAAGCAGAAATTTTAGCCCGTGAACACGTTTCCCACGCTCTCGAAAACATTCTCAAATGTAAAAATTAAGAATAAAACACCTGCCGCAAGTTGTCAAAGAAAGAACAGCCTGCGGCAGATTCTGTTTTCTTGCCCCCATTTAACATATTATCTTAACAATTGAGTCATTTTTTTGCTATATTGTACCGATATAATAAAATTGTAAACGTAATAGTATGTCCTTAAATAAATAACACCAGAATATATAACGACTGAAAAATTGGAGGTAAAGCCATGTCAAAACAGATTTTCGTAGTTGACGACGAAGAAAATATAAGAACAGTAATAAGAGCCTATCTGGAAAAAGAGGGCTATAAGGTAACAGAATTTGAAAACGGAGACGACGTTCTCAAGGCCTTACCCGCAGGTTTTCCCGATATGTTTATTATCGACATTATGATGCCGGGAATCTCAGGCTTTGAACTCTGCAACGAAATAAGAAAAAAGCAGAACACTCCCATTATTATCGTTTCTGCCCGCGACGAAGAGCTCGACAGAATACTGGGAATAGAGATGGGCGCTGACGACTACATGATGAAACCCTTCTCCCCCAAGGAGCTTATGGCAAGGGTAAATGCCGTATTCCGCAGAATAGACAAAAGCATGAACAACACTGATAAGGACAACCCTGCCTGCAGGGATATTAAAATATACCCTGCAGAACGCCGCATTGCCCATATAGTTGAGGGCAAGGAAACGGAAATCCCCTTTACTGCTATGGAGTTCAATTTTATATACTTTATGGTATCAAACAAGGGACGAGTATTTACCCGTGACCAGCTTCTTTCAAAGGTTTGGGATTATCAGTATATGGGAGACACCCGCGCCGTTGACGACCTGGTTAAGAGAATACGTAAAAAGCTTGATGCCGCCCATACCGACTTTGCAATAGAAACAGTATGGGGTTACGGATATAAGGTTACCGACGTATCTCCTACAGAAGAATAAGCGAGTTAAAAAATGCAAAAGAACATTATCCCCGCACCTGCAAAGAAAAAGAAAAAAATAAAGATCAGCATAAGAGCGAAAATCATAATCTCCTATGTCAGTATAGTTCTTGTTATGGCCTTTTTCTCTCTCTTATTCGTTTCTATGTTTTATGAAACATATATGCTTTACGACGCCAACGAAAAGCTTGAAGAAGAAGCCAAGGAATTTGCGGCCATATTGGAAGCGAGTTACCGCCTTGAAGGAAGTATAGTAAACGATTACAGCGAAATACTTCTCAACCAACGGTTAAAGGATTTTAACTATTCCCTTATGGTAGTAGCTACGGACGGTACCCCGATATACGGATATAACACCTCATTCGAAAAGGCTCAGGCCCAAGAATTTGCAAAAAAAATACTTGATGAGGGAGTTTTTGGTCAGGGCACCTACCGCGTGGAATATAACGAACAATCCTACGCAATCTATCTTCAATCCGTAGGGGGCGTAAAAACGGGCGAAAGGATATGCTACGTTGTCCCCTTTTATTCCGCAAAGGCCTTTTCCCTCTCTCGCCCCTTCTTTACGTTTTATCTTTTGACCATAATCATATCCGCAAACTTTGCCATAATCATAGGCGGATTTTTGTCGGGTACCATTACGCGCAACCTGAAAAAGCTGAAGATAAGGGCAAATTTAATGGCAAACCGAAAATTCGATGCAACGTTGCCCATATCCTCTCACGATGAAATCGAGGAACTGTCAAACAGCTTTGACGTTATGGCACAAAGCATAAAAGAATACGATATACAGCAAAAAACCTTTTTGCAGAATTCATCCCACGAATTCCGTACGCCCCTCACGTCCATAAGAGGATTTGTGGAAGGTATAAGGGACGGGGTATTTGACGTACCAACAGCTACGGATATGATCCTTGACCAGGTTGGCAGACTGGAAGGTCTGGTAGACGACGTCATGTTCCTTTCTAAAATAGAAACCGCAGAAGGTATATACAATCCCTCCACAATGACGGCGGAAGAACTTATATCCGAAGTAAACAGCCGTGTTTCGGGAATGATACTCCATAACGACCTCAAAATAGAAATTCCCTCTCCCCCCGACGTAACGTTTATTGGAGATTGCGATAAGCTTGCCACGGTTGTGACCAATCTTATATCAAACTGTGTAAGATTTGCCAAAACAACGATATCTATCAATACTAAAACCGAAGAGGGAAAACTGGTACTTACTGTGTCCGACGACGGCCCGGGTATTGCAGATAAGGATATGGATAACCTTTTCGTCCGATTCTACAAGGGCAAAAAAGGTAACCATGGGCTTGGGCTTTCAATAGCCAAAGCAATAACTACGGCTCACAACGGAACTATCAGGGCATATAACCGTTACGGACAAACGGAAGAAGCTTCAAACGTCATTCTTGGGGCGGTCTTTGAAGTAACTATTCCCCTGAACAATACCACAGACAGTATAAAATAAAAAGGCTAATATTCCGAGGGAGAAATTTTCCTCGGAATATTTTTACAAGTGGCGGAACTTTTTTGCCCTTTTGTCAGTCTAATACTACCGTCTTATTCAAAAGTTAAGGGTTATTCTATTGACATTTGCCCCGAATTGTTATATCATAATATAGACATTATACGATAAAGGAAATCCTATGAATATAGACTTTTCAAACCATCCCATATTTCTCGCGCCTATGGCGGGAGTGACGGATAAGGCATTCAGAATAATCTGCAAAGAAAACGGCGCAGACGTTACCGTAAGCGAAATGATAAGCGCTAAAGGGATATACTATAAGGACAAAAAAACGGCAGAGCTATTTTCATTTAGCGAAGAGGAGCGTCCTTACGGTATACAGATATTCGGTTCAGATCCCGAAATAATGGCTTATGCTGCAAGGGTAGCAGAGGCTCAAAACCCTGATTTTATAGATATAAATATGGGTTGTCCCATGCCTAAAATAGTTAACAACGGTGACGGAAGCGCCTTGATGAGCGATCCTAAATTGGCCGAAGCCGTTGTTTCAGCAGTCAAAAAAGCAGTTTCTCTTCCCGTAGGAGTAAAAATACGCAAGGGAAGAACGGATGCTACCGTAAACGCTCCCGAATTTGCAAAGGCTCTTGAATGCGGCGGTGCGGATTTCATAACAGTTCACGGAAGAACTGCGGCACAGCTTTATTCGGGAGAAGCCGACTGGGATATAATACGACGTGTAAAGGAAGCCGTATCCGTACCCGTAGTTGGCAACGGTGATATAACCACCCCGGAAGACGGACTTAAAATGATAAACCATACGGGGTGTGACGGCATAATGATTGGCCGCGGTTCCATGGGAAATCCCTTTCTTTTCAGCCGTGTAAAAAGCTATATAAACACAGGCAGTTACCAACCCTTCCCCACCGAAGAAGAGCGACTGAAAACAGCATTAAAGCAACTCCATTTAGCAGTAGAATTTAAGTCCCAGAGGGTTGCGGTGCCTGAAGCTCGAAAGCAACTGGCATGGTATCTTAAAGGAATGAAGAATTCCGCAAAGATAAAGAATCTTATTTTTGCAGCCACCACAGAAGAAGAAATGATAAAAATAACAGAGGACTTTTTGGAAACCCTTAATAAGTAGTAAATCATCAATATCCACAGAAAGGAGGGCTGAATATGGAAGAAAAAGAGTTTGTGACCAAAATCAAGCAGGGCGACGATTCTGCTTTTGAACAACTGGTAAGAAAATATCAAAACTACATATTCAGACTTGCCTTTTCTATGGTGAAAGATGAAGAAGATGCAAAGGAACTGACACAAGAAGTCTTTATAAAAGTGTACACCTCTATTCAAGGATTTTCCGGCCGTTCTTCCCTATCCACCTGGTTATATAGGATAACCTACAATCTTTGCCTAGACTACCTGAAAAAAAACAGAAAAAAGAAGTTATTGACTCAATCTCTTGACGATAGCGAAAATATTGAATTGCTCTCCCTCAAAGCCGACACACAAACTCCGGAAGAGGCTTTAGAAGCGGCTGAAATCAGAGCAGACATAAAAGAGGGATTACGAACCTTACCCCAAGAACAGAGGATTCTCATTGAATTTAAGGACGTTCTCGGATTGTCCTATGAGGAGATACTTGAAGTAACGGGATTAAAATCCGGAACGCTGAAATCACGGCTTTTCAGAGGCCGACTGACCTTAAAAAATTATTTATCCCATAAATGGAACATTCAGGAACAAAACCCGTCTAAAACTACAGAAGACACAGGAAAGGAGGAGAATTAGCCGTGAACAGAAACGAAGACCTTAAGAAAAAGATTCTTGACGAGCTATCAACTGAAACGGAAAAGGATATAATCGTGCGTAGCATCTTGAAAGAAGAGCATGAAGATATTCTCGGCGAAGAATTTACACGCTCCGTCGTAAAGGCCGCTAAAGCTACGAAAAAGACATCCCCCGTTATTCGACTTACGCGAGTAGCTCTCCCCTTTGCCGCATGCGCCGCAGCAGTTCTGATATTCGTCAGCGTAGGCCTAAAGGATAATGTTAATTCTTCTCTGCCAAAAGATTTTGATACCGTCAAAATCGAAGGAGATATGGTAATAGCAGAAGACCCATATAAATCAAACAGCGATGATTTTGACATGGCTCCAGACGACAAGGTTCCCGCAACATCCGATACTTCCTTTGAAGAAACCGAGAATAATGCAGAATCAAACAATGTACCTTCTTCATCCGCGTCCTCTTCCCCAAAAGAGAATGATGAACAAACTCATACCGAAGACAGCGAAAAAGTTTATACCCTAAACTTGGCATCTTCACAAATGGGTACCACAACCTTTACCCCCTCCGATAATGCAAAAAAAACAACCGGCGAAATAACAGTAAAGGTATCTGATACCTATTACGGCAAAGCTATTTTCGGGTATACAGTATACCTTTCCGTTGAGGGTAAAGAATACGAAGTGATCGTTACATCGGAAAAAGAGATATCAAAATCCGAGCTTTTAAATCAGATTAACTCGTATACAACAAGCCTTTGCGATCTGATGAATAAAGCTGAAAACACAGACAAATGGCAGATAGAGATAGTCTCGGAAGAGCTTCCCTCCACTATTGAGCCAAATACCCGAATAAAAATAACGAGAACAAAATAACGCAAAAGGCCGCCGCAGAAAACTGCGGCGGTCCTTTTGCACAACACGCTTTTATATAAAAAGAAAGGGATTGAACAAAGTTATCTGATGCTTGTTAAAAACCGAATTACACTATATATTCCGGCAAAAATACCGCCCGATACCAAAAACTCCGTTCCTATACCGTTGGAATATCCTTTACCCACGCAAAAGAGCATGGTAACGTACACTACCGATGCCACGGTAAAGGCCACGCTTACAGCACAAAAATCTGCAAGAGCAGTTTCCTTGTCACGGGTCACATGTGCCGTTTTTCTATTTGATAGAACTCTGTCACTATTATCGGAAGAGAAAAGTTTTGCCTTTATATGACCTGCAATATATGTGAGAAGACCGAGAAAAATATAAGCGGTCTTTTCTATTTTCAGAACGGTTTCACTTCTTGAATTTCTTACAGCAATGATTTTTTCCATGCTCACACCTCCACACTCAAAGTGATATAATTTTTTATTACGAGCATATTATATCTCATAACGTGCATTTTGTCAATACGTATTGTGATTATTTCACCAAATAATCACAATTTGCGTATTTACCATATCTCATATGTGATTTTTGTGGCAAATATGGAAACAAATCAAATTGCCCCTTGACAAATCACCTACGGTGATATATAATTAGAGCGTAAACTTATACAGGAA
>JAZQLP010000103.1:0-2990 GCA_045542755.1 Eubacteriales bacterium | reverse complement strand
TGAAATAGTCAATAGTTAGTAGACACAAAAAAGAAAAATTAAGCTGCCAGTTCGAGCCTATATCGGACTGGCGGTTTTCTATTAAGTTTGCGAACAGGTTTAATGTAATTAAAGTAGTGTACAGTATCAGCAACAACCTTTGTAATGTCATCACACTTCAGGTACCTGAAGTGTGGTGGCATTACGTCTTTGAACCTGCCGAAGAAAGATTCGATCACAGCATTGTCTCTCGGAGTTCCCGCCCTTGACATACTTTGAATAGTGTTGTATGATTTAAGAAGGTTGCAATAACCTGCTGAGGAGTACTGAACACCCTGGTCGCTGTGCAAAATGATTTGGGTGCCGGTACTCTTTGCTTTTTCAAGGATTCTTTTTGCAGGCTTCATTACAAGATAGTTGTCAAATTTATCGCTCAATTCCCAATCAAGGATCTCGTTATTAAACAGATCAAGATAACATGCAAAGTAATACCACTTATCCTTATGCTTGATGTATGTAACATCTGTAACTACTTTCTGCATGGGCTTATCTGAGTAAAACTCTCTATTGAGAATATTGGAAAACCTGTTGTGCTCATCTCCTGTGGATTCAGGTAACTTTTGTTTTCTCACATAGCCTTTAATACCTAATCTTCGCATTGATTTAAGCACAGAAATATCTGTAACTACCCAACCGTACTCATTTAACAGGGTATCTGCAATAGTTCTGTAGCCTTGAGAAGGGTAATGTTTATGTACGTCTGCAACGTAATAATCTAGCACTGACTGCTGTTTTTCGTAACGGTTCATAGTTCCTTTTCTGTTTAACCATTTGTAATATCCCGAGCGGGAAACCTCGTAAACATCGCAAAGTTCTTTTACGGAGTGTTTCTCGCTTTCTCTTTTTATACAAGCATATATTTGCTGTATCACTTTCTTTTTGCATCTCCCCTTTCTAGTTCTATTGATTTTTTTAAGCGAACTATCTCTCCGTCTTTCTTAAGCAATTCGCGTTCCAATAACGCGATCTTGTATTCTAATTGTTCTGTAGGTGTTAACTCCTTCTTGCTAGTATACTTTGCCAAAGGATTGCCGGGTTTTCTTTTGTTTACAAGCGCAGCTTCTCCTCCTTCCAAATATCTTTTTGTCCATTGGTATATTAATGAGCAATTTACACCAGTATCTCTTTCTATACTTGTTAATGTTTCTCCGGCTAAGTTTCTTTTTACCAAAGCCATTTTCTCTTCTTTGCTGTGGATCTTATTTATTCCACCCTTATGTCTTCCCATTCCTTTCAACCCCTTTCTTTTTATCTATCTTAACACAAAAAAATGATGGTAGACACTTTTTTTAGTGTCTACCATCATTTTATCATTTCACTCAATGAGGGCTTTTTTATTATACGTTAAGACCGATGCCGACTGCGGCATACGCCGTGCAAAGTATGGCAGTTACCATAGCTCCCGGCACGGGGCAAAGGGTGCACACCACAAGTCCTGCCGCAAGAAGAAGGGTAAGCCCTCCCGCAATCTTCGCCCATCCCGAGCGCTTCATAAGCATAAGAAGGGCCGCAAAGATGAACATGGCGTAAAGGAAGAGGGCGGAAAGCACTCTGAGAGCGTCTCCTCCGTCAGACATATTGCCCATGACTGTAGTCATAAGAGCAGAAACGGTAGCGCCCACCGCAAACAGGGACGCCCTTCCCTTTTTCTCATAAATAAGCACTGCAAAGCCTCCCACGAGAAGGCAAAGCATTGCCATATATATTATTCTGTTTCCGTAAAGCGAGGGCAAAACGTACACGCAGAGGATCTGGAATATACGCATCGCGCATCCCACCCCCACCCACAGGGAGCCCAGGCTGTATGGTTTTCTCGTTTTCCTCACTCAGCTACAAACTTGATCTTATTTTTCTCTGCATACTTGGCCATCTGACTGTCCTTTTTGCAGTATACGGTCACGTTTTTCGTTCCGTCAAAGGCATATTCGGGAATATCCTTAAAATCGCCCTTAACGTAAAGCTTTTCAAGCTTTTCCATACCCGCCAGAGTACCTACGCCAATAGATGTGACGCTTGCGGGAACAGTAAGATCCTTAATGCCCTTGCACTCGTAAAGAGCACCGGGGCTGAGCATAGTCACCTTTTCGGGTATCTCCAGCTTTTCCAGAGATTTACAGCCCGCGAACACGTACTCACGGACAATGGTAAGGTTTTTGGGAATGTTTATGGTCTTTATGCCGCTGCAATCCGCAAAGGCATAGGCTCCGATATCCTCCACCGCCTCAGGTATCTTCATCTCGGTAAGGGAAGTACAGTAACCGAATGCATACATATCAATGTCCTTTACACTCTCGGGAAGCTTGATTTCACCGAGCGCAGGGCAGTTATAGAAGGCCGCCTCGCCGATGGCGGTGACGTCTCCCTTAAATTCCACGCTCTCAAGAGAAAGGCACTCGCTGAGCACGTAAGGCTTCAGCGTCGTTACTCCCTTAGGAAACGTAAAGGTCTTCAGCATCTCGCATCCAAAAAATGCGCCCTCTCCGATGGAGGTCACTCCGTCGGAAAAGCTTACCTTTTCAAGGCTGAGACAGTCTGCAAAAAGTCCGTCGGGGATAGCCTTTATCTTTTCGGGAACCTTTACCTCCTTAAGAGCCGCACAGCCCATAAACGCATAGGTGCCGATAGACTCAAGGCTTTCGGACAGCTCTATCTTTGAGATGGGGCAATTTGCAAAGGCGTAGTCGCCGATATACTTCACGTTGCCGTGAATATTTACGCTCTGAAGGAACTTACAGTTATAAAACGCGCCCTTGCCGATCTTTTCAACGGAAGCGCTGATGGCGATGCTTGAAAATCTGGAGCATTCCGCAAAGCATCCCTCGGGGATCTCCTTCACGTGCTGAGGAACGTTGACAGACTTGAGCTTGCTTGCAAGACGGAAGGCGTAGCTCTCAAAATGAGTTACACTGCCGGGAATATATATCTCCTCAACGACTGCGTTGCCGTTGAAC
>JAZQLP010000102.1:0-51422 GCA_045542755.1 Eubacteriales bacterium | reverse complement strand
TGGCGATAACATCGGTTGTCTCCTCCGTGGCGTAACAAGAGAAGACATCGAAAGAGGTCAGGTTCTTGCTAAACCCGGCACAATCAACCCCCATACAAAGTTCACAGGCGAAGTTTACGTTCTTACCGCAAAAGAAGGCGGCCGTCATAAGCCCTTCGTATCCAACTACAGACCTCAGTTCTACTTCAGAACTACTGACGTTACCGGTATCATCAACCTTCCCGAAGGCGTTGATATGTGTATGCCTGGCGATAACGTTACCATCAGCGTTGAGCTCATCACTCACATCGCTATCGAACAGGGTCTCCGTTTTGCTATCCGTGAAGGTGGTAAGACCGTTGGTTCCGGCGTTGTTTCCGAAATTATCGAATAATCAGATTGTTGCTTAAATAATTTGATATAAATAAAAGATATCCACCGCATTCGCGGTGGATATCTTTTTGTTCATAAACATTTTTATGACCTTATTCATCAAAAGAAAAATTATTTAATTCTTCGATGTCAAGTAATTCTGCAAGTGTCATACTTAATCCGTTTGCTATCTTGTGAAGCGTTTGAATGCCCGGATTTTTTGTAAGCCCTCTCATTATGTTGTCAAGAGTGGATTGTTTAAGTCCGCTCATATTTGCGAGCTTATTTATTGAAAGGCCTCGTTCTGCGCATAAAGATTGAATTCTCTCAATAATAATTGTTGTATATCTCATAGCTTCTCCTAAAATTACCCATATATAGGTTATTTTAAGAATATCATACACTAAAAACACTCTGTTATTACCCGAATACGGGTTGACAAACGGATAAAACTTTGCTATACTTCGTATATACCCGAATATGGGTAATAACGAGAAGGGGAGTATGTCGTATCATGCAATCAAAGAGATGCTTTTTCATAGGTACAGATAAAATAGACAAGCATAAAAAGAAAAAGCTTGAGAGAAAATTATTGGTGATTATAAACCAGCTTGTCGAAAAGGGCGTAAAAGAATTTTATACCGTAGCCGACCTTGGTTTTGAAATTCTGGCAGCTCGCTGTGTAGCGGAAGTAAAGAGAGAAAATGATAATATAATATTATATATTAAACTGCCTATACGAGAGAAATTGGCTATATCAAAAAATCTTGAAGAGATTAAAATTGTTTGTGCAATAGCAGACAGTATAAGTCCATACGAAAATTACTATTCTGATCCAAATTATTATTTCCCATATTATGTATATACTCGTGCTGTCGATGTTGTGGTTATGTGTAAAGGTAGGAATATATTTATGTCTAATAAGGATAGCTTAATAAAAACGATGGAGAAGAAACTCATATCCGCAAAAAAAGAAATAATTTATATTTAATAAAAAACCGGCAAGCCGATTAAGGCTTGCCGGTTTTTTATGTTATTGCTTATTCAGCGGACTCGTCCTTTTTTCTGCCAAGGATGAGGTTTACGATAATACCAAGGATAAGTGCGGTAGCGATAGAGGTAAGGGTTACTTTACCGAAAGTAATGGAAAGACCGCCGATACCGCAGATAAGAATGGTGGAAACAACGAAGAGGTTCTTGTTCTGTTCCAAATCAACCTTCTGTACCATCTTAAGACCGGATACAGCAATGAAGCCGTAAAGGGCGATACAAACGCCACCCATTACGCAGGAGGGAATGGAGTTAACGAATGCGATAAAGGGGGAGATGAAGGAGATAAGGATAGCACCGATGGCAGCGGTAAGAATGGTAACAACTGAAGCGTTACCGGTAATAGCTACGCAACCAACGGATTCGCCGTAGGTGGTGTTGGGGCATCCGCCGAAGAATGCACCGGCCATAGAGCCTATACCGTCTCCGAGAAGGGTTCTGTGAAGACCGGGATCTTCAAGAAGGTCCTTTTCAATAATAGAGGAGATGTTCTTGTGGTCTGCAATATGCTCTGCAAATACAACGAATGCAACGGGAGCATAAGCAACTGCGATAGTAGCAATATAAGACCAGGATATCTCCCCGAACGCGCCGAAGGCGGTAATGAAGGTGAACTGGGGAAGCTCAAGGAAGGTAGAGAGAGCAACCTTGCCTTCGGGAAGAAGATTGGTAAAGAAGTTGAAGTCGATTATCTGAAGAGCAGAGTTGTTGGTAGTAAGACCGATAACGGTGATAATAGCTGCAACAACGTAACCTGCAAGGATACCCATAATGAAGGGGATGAGTCTTATCATCTTTTTGCCGAAGGTAGCGCAAATAACGGTAACGATAAGGGTTACGAGACCAACGAGGATACAGAGGTGAACATTAGCGGTGGAAACGTTGTCTACCATAACGTCTCCGAGCTGGAGATCGCCTACAGCGTTGCCGGCAAGGGAAAGACCGATGATAGCAACGGTGGGGCCGATAACAACGGGAGGCATAAGCTTGTTGAGCCAGTTAACGCCTGCAAACTTAACGATAATAGCGATAATTACGTAAACAAGACCCGCAATAACTGCACCGAGGATAATTCCAAGATAGCCTGCGGCAACAGATACGGCGCCTGCAAAAGCTGCGAACATGGAGTTAATGAAAGCGAAAGAAGAGCCAAGGAATACGGGGCTCTTGCCCTTGGTGAACGCCAGGTAAACGAGAGTACCTACACCTGCACCGAAGAGTGCTGCGGCAGAGCTCATTCCGTTACCAACGATAGCGGGAACTACAAGAGTGGCTGCCATAATGGCAAGAAGCTGCTGGATGGCGAAAACGATAAGCTGGCCGAACTTAGGCTTGTCGTTTACATTGTAAATAAGTTTCATAAAGACCTCCGTTTTTTTATTCCTTCTTATTTGGCATCGTGGAGTTCGACGCAGGTCTTGGAATCGTATTCGTCTATGCAAACTTTAACGACCTCTGTTTTGGAGGTGGGAAGATTTTTCCCCACAAAATCGCCTCGGATGGGCAGCTCTCTGTGCCCTCTGTCTACCAGTACTGCCAACCGTATAGCGGCAGGACGCCCTGCTTTTATAACGGCTTCCATGGCCGCGCGCGCGGTTCGTCCGGTATAGAGAACGTCGTCCACCAGCACTACCGTTTTACCTTGAGGGCTTTCGGGGAACTCGGGCTTTTTGCTCGTAGGCTCGTCCGAAATCATGGTAAGGTCGTCCCTATAATGGGTAATATCCAACATTCCTATGGGGACTTTTACCCCTTCAGAGCGCTCGATATTTGCTGCCAGACGTTTTGCAAGAGGAACTCCGCGCCTGTAAATACCAACGAGCATAAGCCCTTCGGCACCGTTATTTTTTTCAATAATCTCGTGAGCCATTCTTATCAAAGAGCGTTCTACCGCTGACTTATCAAGGATTTCGGCCTTAAACACGGAAACTCCTCCCTTCTGCCTGTCCTGAAAATTTGCATAAAAAATCGTCTTGTCCAAGACGGTCGATCACCTGCTGACAAGACTTAAGTCCACTGCCCCCAAGGGGCGGGAAGATATGAATCTTATCGGCATCTCGGTACCAAACTTAAAGATTTTTTACTCCCTAATGATATCATTTTTTACATATTATGTCAATAGTTTTAACAGTTAGTTCAAGATTTATTTTGACAAAAAAGACCCAAAAAATCCTTAATTCTTATATATTTTTTATTTTTATCCGACAGGACTTTATGGCCAGATATTTATCTCTCGTAGCCATCCCTCCACGAAGGTGTCGTTCAGCCTTGTTCTTTTTTAGAACGGCGTTTACCTCCTCAAAAAGCTCTACGTCATAATGAAAAAGCTTTTCCGTAACGTCTTTGTGTACCGTACTTTTGGAAATTCCCAGCTCTTTTGCCGCCTCTCGTACGGTACATTGGTGCTCCACTATGTATTCCCCCGTTTTAACTGCCCGCTCATGCTTGAAGATATATTCGGGATAAAGGTCCGTATTTTTCATTTTTCCGCCCCCGCTTGAATTGTTTTATTCAATTTCTATGACGGGGAAGGGTATTTTATGCGAAAAATCTCCCCGCAATTTGCGGGGAGAGCTACAATTACTTTTCGGTTTTATTTTGTTTATCCATAAATATTTTATTAAGGGTAATTCCTGCTAATCCTAAAATCGCGGTAGCTCCGAAAATTATGACCGAAGTCCATATGCTTCCCTCCGCCAATGTATCGCCTGCAAGGGTACTTGTGATTATGCTGGGGATTCTCGCAAAGGTTGCTATGGCAAAATAGGTTAGTGGATTGATTTTGGTAAAGGGGCAAAGATAGAGGAGTATATCCTTTGGTGTGCCTGGTATCAGAAAGAGGATAAACACCACGTATAAAAGGTTTTTCGATTTGAAAATAAAGGAATACTTTGCGTTTTCTTCCTTTTCGTATATAGAAGAGAGCTTGTTTTTGCCTATTTTTCGGACGCCGAAGTATATTATAACTGTGGAAATCAGGATGCCACCAAGGCAAAGGGCAAGGCCGCCCCACGTGCCGTACATGAGTCCCGCGATTATTTCTATGGGTTCGCCGGGAATAAAGGCCACAAACACCTGTAGCATTTGAATTATCAGCAGCAGAATAGGTCCCCACCCGCCCAGACTTTTTACAAACTCGGAAAATCTTTGTTGATTTTCGGGCTCCTTCAAGGCAAGTACAAAGGGGAGTAAAATGGCGGAAAGGCCTATTATAGCCACGGCCGCCACCGCTGTAAGTATAAGCGTTTTTGTGCTTATTTTAAAATCTTTTAGCTTAAACATTTTTTAAGATTGAGGGATAAGTCCCAGCTTTGTGATGTTTGTATCGGTAGAGAAGGTAACTACGTTAAATACCAGCAATACGTCGTCGGGAGCGATTTCTTCTATGAGTTGGGAAACGTTTTTGTTGGTATAACGAAGATCTATGAGATGTATTTCGGAGTAATGTTCAAGGAAGAAGGGAAGGAGACTGTGGGAGTAGGAGTCCTTTATCATAACCAGAGTTTTGCCCGAAGCAGAGGATGTTTCCACAGTATAATGGGCAGGATTTCCGCCAAGAAAATAGGTGTACTTATCCTTTATTTCGAGAGCAGGCGCAAAATAGACAGAATCGGTTTTTACTCCGTCGTCACCCCAAGCGGTGAGGGTTACGGGCGTAGAAAGGTCAAATCTCTGTATGGTATCAGCCTCAACGGGGAAATTGCCCTTTGAGAAGAATGTGCCTTTGAAATCCTCGGAAACGGTGGTTACCGTATAATCCTCCAGCGGGGAAGGTGTAAGCCCCATGGTGGACGCTATGGCCGCATAGCCGTAATAGGCGCCCAAGGAAGTCCAGTGGTGGTCGGTACGGTAATAAATATACTCGTCGCTGTGAGCTTTAAGGTCTTGCGTAATGGTTATTTTAGTAAAAAGAGCATCGGAAACGCTTGAATATAGGCTATTAATGTATTCTTCCTGGTCTCTTACGGGAGCAAAAGCGGGAAGCTTGTCCTCAAGAACGCAAAGGGAATTTGGTACCATGGCCATGTAGAAGTTTATATCACTTTCTTCCCAATGCTGAGAGAATCTGTTTATTGCCTGTATCTGTCGGTTATAAAGTGACATGTCTATGTTGTCGAAAACCTCAAGCAAATACCCGTCTTTGCCAAGATAAACACCATTGATGTCTTTTTTAAGAATAGAGGATTTTATAACGCTGTTTGCCGCCATCCATGAGTCGCGGAAGGGGAATTGGTCTATTACGTAATCTTCGATTTCAGTCATAAAGCTTCCGTCGATTATTTTTGAGAGGGAGAGGGTGGGAAGCTGTTGGAGGGTACGGTTTTCGTTATCGGAAAACTCTCTGTCAGGCATTACCAGCAGAAGAATGCCGAACACAGATATAAATATTATAAACAAAGCTGAAAGAATGACATTGAATTTTTTCGACACTGTTCTGCAGTCCTTTCGGTTAATATTTGCCAAAAGGGGTCGCCGCTTTGCGACGACCCCTTGGTGGTGCTGGTAAACGGAATCGAACCGTTGGCCTGTTCATTACGAGTGAACCGCTCTACCGACTGAGCCATACCAGCGTTCTTCTTATTCAGAAATGGTTGCTATGATGTCAACGCCCGTTCCGGCAACGTTGCTGATGATCACATCACCCATCTGCACGCCTTCGGGCGCACGGGTCTTTTTGATCTCTTCCATTATTTCAAAAAGCTTGCTCTTGGGTACGGGAGAAGCAGACTTTACGGGAATTTTATGGGTTGCATCTGCCGAGAAAACAGAGGAGGTAAGAACTCTCTGGGGGGCAATTACTTCCGCAGAAGCGTACGCAAGACCTCTCTTGCACTTATTGCCTACAACTTCAAGGACTTTATCACCCTCATAATTAACGGTTATTGTACAACCTACGGGGCAAATTACACAGGTAACGTTTTTAGAAGACATATCGATCACCGAGATCCATTCTGCTTATTAGTGTAAATCATATACATAATTTACGCCTTATTATAGCATATTTTTGTTTCCTTTTCAATAGCGGCCGCCCAAATTTCCCATAAAGTTAACAATGTGGGAAGCAAGCTGCACCTATACTCTATATGATGCTTGACAATGGGCGTTTTATGTGTTATAATCAATAAAAACTTGTGGAGGGATGCACTTGAAGTTTAAACATAAAACCATAAATACTCAACGGCTTAAGCTTCGTCGCCCTCTGCTTTTTGATGCTGAAGACCTTTTTATCTGCACCAGCAATCCCAACGTGGTCAAGTACGAGGGGTGGAGAAGACACGCTAGTCCTTTTGAGACACTGAACTTCGTCAATAACCTTATGCTATGCTACGACGAGGGATTTTGCTACGATTTTGTAATAGAAGAAAAGGAATCCGGAAGGGCAGTGGGGGTAATAAATCTCCACGATATTGATTTTACCAAGGATATCGGCTATATCGGATATTGGCTTGCAGAGGACGTCTGGGGTAAAGGTTACGGTACCGAGGCGGCAAGGGCCTTTGTCGAATTCTTTTTCAAAAAAGCGGGGATAAATATTATATATGCCCTTTGTCATCCGAAAAATACGGCTTCGTATAAGCTTCTTGAAAAGATAGGATTTCTTCCCGACGGGGAAAAAGAGGATTCTTATTTTGCGGAGAGGGAAGATGATACCAAAACCGCGCTGCTGTTGAGGTATAAGTTAACGTCTGCCGAATTTTTTTCAAAAGCAGGTCAATAAGTTTACAACATAATGGTGTATAATTAGTATAAAATAATCACGAAAGGAACTTTCGTTTATGGAAGAAAAAATAAACGGCATATTTGAAGAGGAAAATACCGAAACGGTTACTCTCGAAAAGGAGCAGAGCTCCGAAGCTGTTACTGTTGAAGAAGAACAAACCGAAACCACAGAAGTGACTGCGGAGCCTTCTGAAGAGAAGGATGCTTTTGGCTTTGAAAACGACGGCCCCACCTCCGTTTGTATAATAGAAGAACAGCCCCCCAAAAAGAAAAAGAAGGTAAACGCGGGCCTTCTTACAGTAGGCATAATGCTTGGCCTCATCTGTGTGGCTACTATCGCGTTTGCCATTGGGTTAGCTATTGACAATAATACCCAAGCCCTTAAGATGCCCCCCGTATATACCCCCGATTACGAGTATACCTCATCCATTACCGAGGATAACGCCGTTCTTCTCGATAAGGCGGGTGTGGTAAACAAGGTTATATCGTCCACAGTGCTCATAACTACCCAGACCGCTATGGGTGAGGGCATGGGCTCGGGCTTTGTATTTACCTCAAACGGGCTTATAATAACCAATGCTCACGTGGTTGACGATGCCCTTACCGTTAAGGTCGGCCTTTACAACGGAACCTCTTATGCCGCAGAGATCGTTGGTATGGATACTGCTTCCGACGTGGCGGTTCTTAAAATTCAGGCAACCGACCTTATTCCCGTTGAAATAGGGGATTCCTCAAAGGTGGTTGTTGGTGAAGACGTAGTTGCTATAGGTAATCCTTACGATACCTCTCTTTCCTTTACCAGTACCTACGGAGGTATCTCGGCCATAAGAAACAACTATCATTTTGCAGAATTGGGTATTCTGTTGGACGTTTTCCAGCACGATGCTGCTATAAACTCGGGTAACTCGGGCGGCCCCCTCTTTAATATGTACGGTCAGGTTATAGGAATTAACGCTATAAAGGTAACCGGCTACGATAATATCGGATTTGCAATACAGATAAACAGTGTTCTGGACGTTATTGAGGATCTTGTGAACAATGGTTCCGTTCAGCGCCCCACCCTTGGAATATCCTGCAAGACAGAACCTAATATCGGGGGCGTATGGGTGGCTACCGTTAACGAAGGCAGCGCTGCCGAAAAGGCGGGTATTCAGCCCGGTGATATAATCACCAAGTTTAATTCTCAGCGCATCAAGTCCTCCGAAGAGCTTATTGCCGCCCTTGGAAAATGCGAGCCCGGAGATAAATGCACCGTAACGGTGCTCAGAGATGCCGAGTCTATAGTGATTGACGTTATTCTGGATGAAGCATACTAAATAAATAAAATAGTAAGAGCCAAGCCTTTTAGGCTTGGCTCTTTTACATATTATATTCTTACGTCAATGGCGTATTTTACAGTATCCAAGGGAATACCCGTAAGCTCTTTTTTGATAATTACGGGGTCATTTTCGCCCTTGATGCTGACTGCTATTGCTGGGAAATTCTTTTTGGGATTTTTTGCAAGGTTTACTATTTCAGTCTTTTCTATTGAAGATGTCTCAACGGGTCTGTAGCCGAAAACCTTAAGCTTTCCGTCCCTGATTTCTACCGTGGGAGGAGCCAAAAGGCTTCTCAGACCATCTACAAAGAAGGAAAGGTTAAATACCTCCCAAACCACGAAGATGCTGAACAGTACACATTGAAAGAGCTTTTGCTTAAAATCCAAGGGCTCGGCCTGATATAAGCTTGTAAAAACGGGTATCAGGGCTATCGCCACACCAAGGGAAAGAACAAGCTGTATGAGGTTTTTAATAATGGGGCGACGGGCTTTGAAATCAGTCATTCTTCTTGCCCTCCTTAATGAGTTGCGTTATTGCCAGATAGGGAAAAATAAGGCTAATGCACCCACAACATACTATTCTCCATATGGAATCCCTGACAAATCTCACTGCGGGGGAATCTGCAAGACCGAGGGATATTGCAGTATACACCAATACAATCAAAGCCGCAAGGGCAAGAAGCAGTTGGAGGTAGGGGAGTATGCGGGATATAGTCTCGTTTATTTTCTTTGCCACGGCTTCACCCTTATCTTTCGATAAGACCGACCTTCTTGTATACCTTTCTCAAGGTCTTGTTTGCAAGATAGGAGGCCTTTTCTGCTGCGGAGCGGTACATCTGGATAAACTGGGCCTTGTCGGAAACAAGCTCGTTGTATCTTTCTCTGATACCTGCAAGCTCGCCGTCAACAACTTCGCCTACTGCAACCTTAAAGTCGCCGTAACCCTTGCCTGTAAACTCGTCTTCTATCTGCTCAAAGGTCTTGCCTGTAATTGCGGAATAGATGGTCATAAGGTTGTTTATGCCGTCTTTACCTTCGGCAAAGCGTACCTTTGCTTCGGAGTCGGTAACCGCCTTTTTAAACTTGCGCATGATAACGTCGCGGCTGTCAAGAAGCATAACGGTACCGTTCTGATCCTCGTCACTCTTGGACATCTTCTGGGTGGGCTCGGAAAGAGATTTGATTCTTGCGCCAACCTTGGGAGTATAACCTTCGGGAATCTTGAAGGTCTGGCCGTAGATACCGTTAAAGCGGGTTGCAATATCTCTGGTAAGCTCAAGATGCTGCATCTGGTCTTCGCCTACGGGTACAAGGTCTGCCTGATAAAGAAGAATATCGGCGGCCATGAGGGAAGGATAGGTAAAGAGACCTGCGTTTATGTTATCTGCCTTCTTGGCGGATTTATCCTTAAACTGGGTCATTCTGTTAAGCTCGCCGAACATGGTGTAGCAGTCAAGTATCCAGCCAAGCTCTGCGTGCTGGGGAACGTGGCTCTGGAAGAAAAGAAGGTTCTTCTCGGGGTCAAGTCCGCAAGCAATATAGAGGGCGAAAAGCTCCATGGAGTTTCTGCGAAGAACGGAGGGCTCTATACGTATGGTGAGGGCGTGGAGGTCTGCAATACAGAAAAGACAGTTGTAGTCCTCGGAGAGCTTTACCCAGTTCTTCATGGCGCCAAGATAACCGCCAAGGTTGAGGGAGCCGGTGGGCTTTATGCCGCTGAGTATGGTTTTTTTCTGCGCTTCGGGAGCGGGTGTTACGTTGTTGTTTTCCATAATAAGTTTGTCCTTAATTATTGTATTCTTTTAAGAATTCTGCTATCTTGCGGATACCGTCTTCTATCTGCTCTTCGGTGGGCATGGAGTAGTTAAGACGTATACCGTTAGTCTTCTTGGTTTCATCGGGGAGGAATGCGCTGCCGGGAACTACCGCAACCTTTTTCTCTGCAACAAGTCTTGAAGAGAAGGGCTGGGAGTCCATGCCTTCGGGAAGGTCAAGCCAGAGGAAGATACCGCCCTCGGGATTAGTGGCCTTTACGTTTTCGGGCATATATTTTGCGATAGCCTTACGCATAGCCTCGTTTTTGGATTTATAAAGGGCTCTGATGCCCTCGATATGCTTATCAAGGTCGTATCTGTCAAGATACTCGCTTACTATCATCTGGAAAAGAAGGTTTGTATGAACGTCGGTAACCTGCTTTGCAACTACCAGCTTTGCCGCGATTTCGTTGGGGGCGGAAACAAAGCCCACTCTCATACCGGGAGAGAGGATCTTGGAGAAGGAGCCGCAGTAAACTACTATACCGTCGGTGTCAAGGCTCTTGATGGTGGGGATATCTTCTCCTGCAAATCTCAGCTCGCCGTAGGGGTTATCTTCAAGGATGATTACGCCGTACTTCTTGGCAAGCTCGTATACTGCCTTTCTCTTTTCGGCAGACATGCATACGCCCATGGGGTTCTGGAAGGTGGGGATAAGATAGAGCATCTTTACGTTCTTTTGGGTCTGAAGTGCCTTTTCAAGGGCTTCAATATTGATGCCGTCGCTATCCACGGGAACACCGCAGAGGTTTACGTTATACGTTCTGAATGCGTTGAGGGCGCCTATAAAGGTGGGATCCTCGCATATAATGGTATCGTGCTCGTTACAAAGTATCTTTGTGGTCAGGTCAATACCCTGCTGGCCGCCTGTAAGAACGAGAAGGGTATCCTTATTTTCCTTAAAGCTATTAAATTTCTTTTCAAGTCTTTCGGCTATCTGCTGGCGGAGGCGTGGATAACCTTCGGTAATGCCGTACTGAAGAGCCTGAGCGCCTTTTGTGGCAAATATCTCGTTTGCGATTTCCTGCATCTCTTCAACAGGGAAGGAGCGAGGGTCGGGGTTTCCTCCCGCAAGAGAGATTATGGAGGGGTCGCCCAATACCTTAAATATTTCTCTGATAGCAGAGGGCTTTACGGTTTTTATCTTGTCGGAAAATTCCATTAATTATTTCATATCCTTTCTTTTTAGAAGAGCTTACCGTCCTTTTGACCAAAGGGGATTCCCAGATGCTGGTAAGCTGCAGGGGTTACGCAACGGCCTCTGGGGGTACGGTTGAGGAATCCTATTTGCATAAGATACGGCTCGTAAACGTCCTCGATGGTTACGGGCTCTTCACCAATGAGGGCGCCAAGGGTTTCAAGACCAACGGGGCCTCCCCCGTAGCTGGTGATGATAGCCTTAAGCATCATTCTGTCCATATTATCAAGACCCAAGTGGTCTATTTCAAGCTTGGTAAGGGCTTCGGATGCGATCTTTTCGTTTATTTCGCCGCTTCCTATTACCTGTGCAAAGTCTCTTACTCGACGAAGGAGTCTGTTTGCCACACGGGGAGTTCCTCTTGAACGGGAGGCGATCTCGTGAGCGCCACCGTCGGTAATGGGAATGGAAAGTATGCCCGCAGAACGGGTAACTATCTTTTTAAGGTCGTCTACCGAGTAGAGCTCCAATCGGAGAAGGACTCCGAATCTGTCCCTAAAGGGGGATGCTAGCTGACCCGATCGGGTGGTTGCACCTATAAGGGTGAATTTGGGTAGGTCAAATCTAATGGAGCGGGCAGAAGGGCCTTTTCCCAGAATTATATCAAACTCAAAGTCCTCCATAGCGGGGTAGAGAACCTCTTCGACCGTTCTGGAAAGACGGTGGATCTCGTCAATAAAGAGTATGTCACCGTCTTGGAGGTTAGTGAGGAGAGCCACGATGTCGCCGGTTCTTTCCAGGGCGGGGCCGCTGGTAATACGTATGGAAACTCCCATTTCTGCCGCAATTATGTTGGCAAGGGTGGTCTTTCCAAGTCCGGGAGGGCCGTAGAGAAGCACGTGGTCAAGAGCGTCGCCCCTCATTTTGGCTGCCTGAATAAAGACCTTGAGGTTTTCTTTTGATTTATCCTGTCCTATGTATTCTTCAAGCCTGTGAGGGCGGAGGGACAGCTCGTTTTCATCGTCTGTTTTCAGCGTACGGGCCGAAAGCAGTCTTTCGTCAAAATCGCCTTCCATATTTCGGGGTCCTTTCTTTTGATGTGGGGTGTTACATTCCCTTTAAGTTGCGGGAAAGCAGGCGGAGAGCCTGACGAACCAAATCGTTGGTATTGTCTGCGGAGCATTTCTTTACGGCGGCAGATGCATCGGCCTTGGTATAACCCAGGGCTACGAGTACCGATACTGCCTCTTCGGCAATTTCCGCAGAGGAGTCTTCTTCCGCTGCGAAGGGGATGTCGGAGGCGGCCACCGAGAGCTTGGAGATCTTGTCCTTAAGCTCAAGGCATATTCTCTGAGCCATTTTTGCTCCTACGCCCGAGGTCTTCTGTATTCTTCTTGTGTCGGATGAGATTACGGCCGCGGCAAGCTCTTCGGGAGTCATTTCCGAAAGAAGGGCCATAGCAACCTTTGGGCCAACGCCGCTTACCGAGAGAAGAAGGATAAAGAACTGCTTTTCTTGCTCGTCGGCAAAACCGAAAAGATCGAGAGCATCTTCCTTTACGTTAAGGTAGGTGAAGAGCTTGCAGCTCTCTTTATCCCGTATCTGTTTGTATGTGTTCATGGATATGGCTATTCCGTATCCAACGCCCCCACAGTCGATAACGGCCGTATCGGCGGTACAGTAAGCCAGTTTTCCGCTTATATAATAATACATATCCGTCCTCCATAGAAGGTGGGCATATTTTTATTCCTGTTCGGGAAGGATTATTGCGGCAATAATATATACCAGAAGTCCCGCGCCAGAAAGACCGAGAACAACGCTGATAAGACGAACGATGTTGGCATCAATATTGAAGTATTCGGCAAGACCGCCGCAAACGCCACAGATTATGCGCTGAGTTTTGCTTCTGTAGAGCTTCTTGGGTTCCATGTTTATACCTCCGTACGTTATTAAATAATAATTCACAATACAGTATATCATTTTTATCTGTAAATGTCAAGACTTAAGCACTCTGTTCCCTTATTATTCGAAGGAAAGAAAAAAATATTTCGGATATTTATTTTTATGGGTAAAAAGACAAAAAAATGACTATACTTTTTGTTATACTCAAATTATAAAGGAGGGAGATATATGAACATTTCTGTTTTTAACAGGACCATAGATATGGTGGCTCGGATATTCGATCCCAGAAAAAGCACTCAGTCTATGATAGAGCATAAATCCAATAAGCCCGTGGCAGATACCTCTGCCGTAAATCAGCCTTTTGAAAGAGTATCTCCCGAATCTCAGGGGGTACCCTCGGCTCTGGTTGCGCGGTTTTTGGAAAAGCTTCGTGACGACGAAGGTCTTGATATGCACAATATTATTATCCTTCGTAACGGAAAGATAATATCCGAGGCATCTTTTGGTATTCAAGACCCTACGGTATGGAAAATGACTTATTCTGCCGCAAAAACCGTGACGTCGCTTGCAATAGGTCTGATTGTTGACAGAGGCCTTATCTCCGTTTCCGATAAAGTGAGCAAGTTTTTCCCCGAAAAGTTGACCCCTCTTTCTAAAATAACACTTAAAGACCTTACTGTGGAAGATCTTCTTTCCATGAGGTCTGGACTTGTTTTCAACGAGGCGGGCAGTCTTGTGGAAAAGGATTGGAAAAAGGGATTCCTTAATTCCGTGGTAAACGGAAAAATAGGCGAAACCTTTAATTACAACAGCCTTAACAGCTATTTATTATCCTCCATCGTGGTTGAGGTAACCAAGACAACCTTGACGGAATTTTTGAATAAAAATCTCTTCGACCCTATGGGAATAGAGAATTTTTACTGGGAAACCTGCCCTATGGGCATTGAAAAGGGCGGCTGGGGGCTTTATATTCACCCCGAGGATTTGGCAAAGATAGGTCAGCTTGTTATGAACAAGGGCTTATGGCAAGGTCAAAGACTTATTTCAGAGTCCTGGATTGAAGATATGACCTCCCTCCACGCTATTACACCCGATATTTGCGGAGATTATAATTACGGATACCATATTTGGGTTGGCCGCAAGAGTAATACCTATCTCTTTAACGGGATGTTTGGCCAGAACGTTCTGGGATTTTGGGATAACGGTATAGTTGTCGTTACCAATGCGGGTAACGACGAGGTGTTCCAGTCAAGCCCCTATTATAGGATAGCCGAGGAGCTTTTCGGCGGAAGATTTGAAGACGTTCTGCCCGAAAATAAGGCAGACCTTTCCGCTCTCAGAAAGACCGAAAAGGACTGCTCTTTTACCAGAACCCAAAGGCGAGAACGCAGGCTTTTAAGCTTCTTCTATAAGAAAGATGCTTTTTCTCAGGCAAAGAGCTTTTTGAACGGGATTGTTTTGGCGCCAAAGGAACCCTGCCCTTCCGTTGGGTTTATGCCCGCAACCTTGCAGGTAACACAGAATAACTTTACCAAGGGTATTTCCCGTATAGGGTTTTCCTATAATGGCGATGGGCTTTTGATGACCTTCACCGAGGGGGATTCCGAATACTCTGTTCCCGTGGGTTTTGAAAAGGCGGAGATTTGCGATATTCTTTTCGACGGAGAGCCTTTCAGAGTAAGCGTTTTGGGAAGATTTGCCACCGACGAGGAGGATAATTACGTTCTTACCGTAAAGGTCGCCTTTGTCGAAACTCCTTTTTCGAGAAAAATAAAGATGAGGTTTTTTGCTTCATCGGCGTACAAGAGGGTCAACGTAGAGATAAAGGAACAGCCCGGAGAGGCTTATCTTGTGCAGTTTGCAGAAAAATATCTTGAAACCCTTGACAACGTTCCTCTTTTGAGCAACGTTATCGCAAAGGCAGACATGGGATTTTTGAAGTTTATAGTTAACCGCGTTATGGAACCCACAGTGGAGGCAGTTCGGGTAGAGACTCTGCCTATTCCCTCGAAGAGCAACGAGAAAATACAGGGAGAATAATGATGAAAAAAATAGCACCTATGCAGATAGTTACCAACGAGGTAAGGATAAAAAATAACAATTTGCCCTTGGGAAAGTTTGCTCTTTCCCCAAAGTTTACCAGAAAAATAGGCAGGCTTAAGGGGAACAGATATTTTCTTGAGCTTAACGTGGAAATTGCCAGTACCGAGGAAAGAAAAACACCTCTTGACCTCTATATCAGCATCACGGGAATATTTAACCTTACCCTTTTCCCCGAAGAGGAGAGGGAAGAGTACATAAAGGGCGAGGGGTTGAGAATACTTTTCCCATACCTTCGTACCATGGTCACCAATATGACCGCAAGCGCCCTTATGCCTCCTCTTGTTCTGCCAATCAGCGACCTTTCCCAGACCTTTGGAGATAAGATATAAAAAAATCAGCGGTAGCCGAAAAGGCTACCGCTCTTCTATTATTTCACCATTCCGTATCCGCCGGCGTATTTGCTTACGTCGGAGGCTACCACGAATACCTTATTGTCGCAGGAGTTTCTTATGCCCTTAAGGATTCGGGGCATTTCCTTGCGAGGAATAACAATGAATATCATATTCATTTTGTCTACCGAGCCGTGACCCTCAAAGACGGTATATCCCTTGTTGTTTGCCTTGAGGTATGCGGTTATCTTTTCGGTGGAGTCGTTATTTGCAATAAGCTCAAGGTTTGAGGTTCCGAGAGCAATTTTCCCTTCAATGGTGGAGCCGAGGAAAAGGCCGACGGCATATCCCAGACAATAGAAAAGAAGCAAGAAAAGATTATCGCCTAAGGTACTGATGATCGTGGAAATAACAAGACCCCAGATCATACATTCTATAAAGCCTAAGCCTGCGGCTTTCAGCCTTTGTCCTTTGACCATCATACAGGTTTTAAGGGACTGGATTGATATTTCTATTATTTTAGCGGCGCATACAATAAGGCATACCGCTATGGGGTGAATGGACGCTAAAAATTCAGACATACCCTAATTCTCCTATTTTTTCTTTTTTGCCGTGGGCTTTTTGTAGGACGTTGCCTTTCCCTTGACGGGAGGCTTTTGGGTGGAATGTATCCCTCTTCTGTTGGGGAGAAGTACCCGGATAAGCTCGGGGTGACCCGCGGTGCGGAGGGCTTCTTCGCAGAGGGCTCTGTTTTGGGGCAAATTGCACTGCATAAGGGCTCTTTGCATAGCCTTTTCCTTGCCCGAACGGGGAACGTATACCTCTTTCATTGTAAAGGGATCAAGGCCCGTCCAGAACATTGCGGTGGATACCGTACCGGGGGTGGGATAGAAATCCTGCACCTGTTCGGGGTGATAGTTTATCTTTTTAAGGTAGAGTGCCAACTTTATACTGTCCTCAAGGGTGCATCCGGGGTGAGAGGACATAAGGTAGGGAACAAGGAACTGCTTAAGGCCGTTCTTTTTGTTAAGCTCGAAAAATTTATCGTAGAACTTTTGATAATATTTGAAGGGGGGCTTTCCCATGTAGGAAAGAACCCTGTCAGAGCAATGCTCGGGAGCCACCTTGAGCTGGCCGCTGACGTGGTATTTTATAAGCTCCTCAAAAAAAGCGCCCTTTTTGTCCAGCATAAGGTAGTCAAACCTGATACCCGAACGGATAAATACCTTCTTTACCTTGGGAAGGGCACGGAGCTCGCGGAGCATTTCGGCGTACTCGGTGTGAGAAACCTTCATGTTGGGGCAGGGTTCGGGGGCAAGGCAATGCTTATTGTTTTTACACATTGACTTTTTGCCGCAGGAGGGGCCACGGAAGTTTGCCGTGGGGCCGCCAACGTCATTTATATAGCCCTTGAAGGAGGGGCTTTCGGTTATTCTTTTTGCCTCTTTTATTACCGAGTCCTTGCTACGGGAGGTTACTCTCTTGCCCTGATGCATAGCAATAGCGCAGAAATTACAGCCGCCGAAGCATCCGCGGTTGTGGATTATGGAGTTTTCAACCTCTTTTATGGCGGGGATGCCGCCCATGGATTCGTATATGGGGTGATAGGTTCGGGTAAAGGGCAGGTCGTATACCTCGTCAAGCTCCTCTCTTTCCAAGGCAGGGGAGGGGGGATTTTGTACGAGATATTTCAGGCCGTGGCGCTGTACCACCGTCTTTCCGCCGTAGGCATCCTGCTCGTCAAACTGTATTCTTACGGCGTTTGCGTAGGCAACCTTATCCTTTTTGACCTTTTCATAAGAGGGACATTCAACAGCTCCCGATGGTACGGTATCGGAAATATAACAGGTGCCCGCTACATCGGTAATGGTGGAAATATCCTCTCCTGAGCCCAGACGGGTTACTATCTCCCTTGTCTGATGCTCACCCATGCCGTAGGAAATAAGGTCTGCATCGCTGTCAAAGATTATGGACTTGCGTACCTCGTTCTGCCAATAGTCGTAATGGGCAAAACGTCTTAAGGATGCCTCAAGCCCGCCGATTATTATGGGAATACGTCCATAGGCTTCCCGGATGCGGTTACAGTATACTATAACTGCTCTGTCGGGGCGGTGACCCGCCTCTCCGTTGGGAGCGTAAAGGTCCTGGCTTCTGCGGTTTTTTGCTACGGTGTAGTTGTTTACCATGGAGTCGATGTTGCCCGAAGATACCATAAAGCCGTATTTGGGCTTACCCAACTTCATAAAGTCGTCGGTGGTCTTCCAGTTTGGCTGGGCAATTATGCCCACGGTAAAGCCGCAGCTTTCGGTAACTCTGGTAATTATGGCCGCGCCGAAGGATGGGTGATCTACATATGCATCACCCGTTACGTATATGAAATCAAGCTGCTCTATTCCGCGCTCGATCATATCTTCTTTTGATATTGGCAAAAAATCTCTTCTGTCAGCCATAACTTACCTATTCATCATTTATTGAAAATTACCGTTCCAACGGTTCTTCATTTCAAGCCATTCCTGCTTGGATATAAGGACTTCTCTGGGCTTGGAACCCTGATACTCGCCTATAATACCTCTCTCTTCCATCTGGTCCATTATGCGAGCGGCACGGGCATAGCCCAGCTTAAGCTTTCTCTGGAGGGTGGAGGTGGAGGCCTGACCTGCAGCTACCACTACTTCGATAGCCTGAGGGAGCATGGGATCGTCGTCATCGTCGTCGCCTTCGTCAACGCCTCCCTTATTGCCCTTTTCCTGTTCCTTGGCCTTCTGTTCAATGGACTTGATAACTTCTTCGTCGTATTCGGCGGTGTAGTTGTTCTTTATAAAGGATGTGACGTTTTCAACCTCTTTATCCGAAACAAAACATCCCTGCACTCGGAGGGGCTTGGTTGCTCCCAGCGGATCGTAGAGCATATCGCCCTTACCTACCAGCTTTTCGGCGCCCGAGCTATCGAGTATAATACGGGAGTCTATCTGTGAGGATACGGCAAATGCTATTCTTGAGGGGATGTTTGTCTTTATGTTGCCTGTGAGGACGTCTGCTGAAGGACGCTGAGTAGCCACAACCATATGCATACCTGCGGCTCTTGCCATCTGGGCAAGGCGGCAAACGGAGTCTTCAACTTCGTTTCTCGCCGTCATCATAAGGTCGGCCATTTCGTCAATGATTATAACTATCTGGGGGAGCTTCTTTTCGCCTTCAGCGAGATTTCTGTTATAGCCCGCAAAATCTCTTACTCCTTTTTCCTTGAAGAGGTCGTATCTCTTAAGCATTTCGCTTACTGCCCAACTAAGAGCTCCCGACGCCTTTCTGGGGTCGGTAACTACGGGGATGAGAAGGTGGGGGATACCGTTATAAACGTTAAGCTCAACAACCTTGGGGTCGATAAGGATAAGACGAACGTCCTCGGGGGAGGATCTGTAAAGCAAGCTGATTATAAGGGTGTTGATACATACGGATTTACCCGAACCCGTAGAGCCCGCGATAAGAAGGTGGGGCATCTTTGCAAGGTCGATAACCACGCTTGAGCCTGCAATATCCTTACCCAGACATACGCTAAGTGCGCTCTTTGCATTTTTGAACTCGTTACTTGCCAGAATTTCCTGTAAGTATACTATATTTGTGCTCTTGTTGGGGATCTCTACGCCGATTGCGGCCTTGCCGGGAATGGGAGCCTCAAGACGGACCGCGGTAGCGGCCAAATGGAGGGCGATATCGTCTGCAAGGTTTGTTATTCGGCTTATTTTTACGCCGGGAAGGGGCTGAAGCTCATATCTTGTAACCGTAGGACCTCTTGAGAAGTCAAGAACCTTGGTTTCTACGTTAAAGGTACGGAGAGCCTCCATAAGCTTTTCGGCGGTCTTGTGAAGCTCCTCAACGGAATCTTCGTTAGAGGCCTTGGGTACGAAATTAAGAAGTGAGAGGGGCGGATATATATACTCGGGGGGCTTGTCCTCTTCTATTTCGGGTTTCTTTTCTACCTCGGCAACCACCTCTGTGAGGGCGGTTTCCTCCTCTGCGGTGGCCTGCTGGATCTCGGCTTCTTTTGCCTCGGCTTCGTTTACCTTTTTGAGTATCATTTCTCGGAGGGGATCGTCTATAATCGGCTCTTCCTCTACGACGGTATGACCCTTTCGGGGCTTGACCGACTCAGGAATAAGGTCGTTTTCGGGATTATATTCGGGATTTATTCCCAGAACTGCGGGAGTGGGCCCCTCAATAACCGAGGGCGTGCCCTCGGGAATAACGGATTCTTCCTCGGAAAGGGCGAAAGCGTCGTCCGTCTTACGCTTCATACGGAAGCCAGACTTCTTTGCGGCATCTTTATAGGGCCTTTCAATATCGTCAAGCTCCTTGTCAAGGTCTGCCTCAGTGGATATTTTTCTCTGTTTTGCGGCAGCTTTGATATCCTTGTCTCTGTCAGTACGGAGCTGATGTATATCCTTGCGGATTGTCTGCAATTCTTTCTGTACGGCCTTGGAGGTTCCCCTTGTAGCCTCTTTTTTATCTGAACTTTCAGAGGGGACAAAGAGGTTTTCGTAGGTGAACTTGCCCACAAATATTACGGTGAGAAGGATGATAACAGACAGAATAATAATGGCGCCTACCTTTGAGCAAAGGGCTGTAAGAGGTACGGCTACGTATCCGCCTATTACACCGCCGGAAGTAAGAGCCGCGCCTTCAAGATAAAGGCTTTCTGTAAGGTCTACAAAATAGTCTGCAAACACTATTCCGTCGGGTCTTGCGGGGACTTCAAAACGTATGGTGTTAAAGAGGGCAGATACCATTAAGAGGAAAAAGGAGGCCACAATCATTCTGGATTTAAGCTTCTTTTTATTAAGGATTATCTGTATTCCCGCAAAAATCAGCACGGGAGGGATAAGAAATCCTCCCAAGCCGAAAAGGCCGAGGGTAAAACTGCGTATCCAATCACCAAAAATACCGATAAGATTGGTGATAAGACTTAAAAACATAAACACTCCGATACCTACGAGAAGAACGGACATCATGGTATCATGAAGCTTGGAGTTCTTTTTCTTTCTTCTTGCGGTCACGGTTCTTGTGGATGATTTTTTCGTTGAGCTTGTTTTTGCCGCCATGTTTGAGAATTCCTTTCTTTTGTTTGTGCTTTGGTGTTACATTATCAGGCCTGCCACCACCGTAACGGTGCCCAGAACCAAACAGTATATGGAAAATATAATAAATTTGCGATTTTTGAGAAGCAGTTCAAGGAGTTTTATGGCAAGGAAACCCGTTATTGCCGCCGCAATAAATCCTGCCAGATAGGGGAGGAAAAGGTCGGTGTTCATACCTTCGCCCGAGGTTATTACCTTGATAAAGCTTATGAGGGTTCCGCCCAGAATGGTAGGAATGGATAGAATAAAGGAGTATTTTGCGGCGTATTTTCTTTTAAGTCCTGCCGCAACCCCTGCGGTTATGGTAGAGCCGGAACGGGAGATACCCGGAATTACGGCTATGCACTGGGCAATGCCTATGACAATAGCTTCCTTTGCCCCCATATTCTTTGCGGTTATTCCGCCGGAAACTATCTTATCCGAGAAGAAAAGGACAATGCTGTTAATAAGCAGCGCCATACCTACGGGGAAAAGGGTGGAGAAAAATCCGTCTATGGCATCCATAAAAGGAAATACCACAATCAGGGGAAGAAGGGACACAATAAGACAGATTATCATTTTCTGCATATTGGTCAGGTCTTTTTTGCTGAATTTCCCCGTAAAAAGTGCCTTTGCCAAAAGGAAAAAGTCCCTTATAAGGTCAATAATGGTTTTTCTGAAGGCTATAAATACTGCCACCAGGGTACCCAAATGGAGAATCATGGTGTAAAAAAAGTCGTTTTCCACCACCGAGGTGTCGATTTTAAGGAGCTGGGACATAATAACTATATGGCCCGACGATGATATGGGCAGAAACTCCGAAAGCCCCTGAACAATGCCCATAAGAATACTTTGGATGACCGACAAGATAACCCCTCCCTTGTGCATATTGCACAAAAAAAGCTTTTTTCGAACGGCTAAATTCTATGCGTAAAGGTGTTGAATTTTATACCCCATTTATTGTATAATATATTAAGGATATTGTAATCTTTTGTTAAAAAACAAGTTATATTATCTTGTATAGAATAGTATAGCATATTTTTTCGGAAAAGTAAATAGCCTACCAGTTAAAAAATAAATTTCAATCAATGAGAGGTCCTACATATGGATAAGATTTATTCGGTAAAGATCGCAAACATGGAGTTGCAGATATATTCCTCTGAAACTCAGGAATATACAGAAAGCATAGCCGCTGAGGTTAACGAGAAAATAAGCGAAATTATGGGTGATAACCTTTCTATTTCCGTTATTACCGCATCCCTTCTTGCCGCTATGGATTATTGCGACGAGCTGAATAAGTTCAAGGCCGGCGCAGATAATATGCGTATGCAGCTTAAGGCTTATATGGACGAAGCAAGCAAGGCAGCCGCTGAAAGAGACGAGGCTCGCAGACTTGCAGATAAGTTTAAGAACGATCTCCTCGCTCTTAAAATAGATATGTCCAACCAGAAAAAGGACTGATAAATTATGGAACTCCTTTCTCCCGCAGGTACTCCCCAGGCGCTGCGAGCAGCCGTAGCCGGAGGGGCTGATGCGGTATATTTCGGAGCCGATAATTTTAACGCCCGCATAAACGCGGGCAATTTCGGCAGGGAAGATATCCTTGCCGCTATTGACTATTGCCATAAAAGGGGTGTTCTGTGCCATGCGGTGCTGAACACCCTTGTTTCCGACAGGGAATTTGAGGAAGCTCTTTCTCTGGCGGAATTTTTCGTTTCTGCAGGTATTGACGCCTTTATCGTTCAGGACGTTGGTCTTGGCAGAGCCTTGGCAAAGCGCACGTCGGTTCCCATTCACGGAAGTACCCAGCTGACGGTACATTCTCTTGAGGGTGTTCTCGCCCTGGCGGATATGGGATATACCAGAGCTGTTCTTTCCAGAGAGCTTTCAAGGGAGGATATCTCTTATATCAGAAATCACGCCCCCGAGGGCTTTGAGCTTGAAATATTCGTTCACGGCGCCCTTTGTATGTGTTACAGCGGCCAGTGTTATATGAGCAGTATTATAGGCGGTCGCAGCGGTAACAGGGGTAAGTGCGCCCAGCCCTGCAGACTTCCTTACGACGGAGGATACAGACTCAGCCTTAAGGATATGTGTATGGTGGAGCATCTTAACGAGCTTCGGAAGCTTGGAATCGACTCACTTAAAATAGAGGGCAGAATGAAGAGCCCCGAATACGTCTACACCGTTACTAAAAAGTATGCCGACGCTATGCGTGGTATGAATATTTCGGCAGAGGATATCCGTGAGCTTGAAGAGGTCTTTTCAAGAGGGGGATTTACCGACGGATATTGGACTTCTACCCTTGGAAAGGGAATGTTCGGCACCAAGACCGAAACCCCCGACAGAGAGGTAAAGAAGGTTCCTGAAAAGGAATATAAGCGTCTTACCCTTAACCTTAACGTAACCAGCGTTTCCGCAGGGGAAGATAAGGTTTTAAAGGTGGTTTATACCGACTCCACAGGTCTTTCGGCCGAGGATGATATCCCTCTTCAGCCTGCTAAAAATACACCCCTTAGTGAAGAGAGTATAATTCAGTCCCTTACAAAGCTTGGGGATACTGTGTATACTGTAGGCGGGGTGTCCGTAAGGGTTGACGACGGGCTTTTTGCCCCCGTATCTGCTCTTAATAACGCCAGAAGAAACTGTCTTACGAGCCTTGAAATGATGCGTTCGGTGCGTGGGGGCGGCTTTTTAAAAATAAAGGAAGAGTTGCCTGAAAGGATACCCGTCAAGGGGCCCACGGCATTAAGAGGCTTTTTCTTGAGGCCCTCTTCCATTCCCCATAATTGGGATAAGCTTGAAATGATACAGCTTCCCCTTACCTGTCTTAAAACCAAGGCGGGAAAGGCGGCCGCGGAAAAGTACGGACAAAAGCTTTGCTTTGTCCTTCCCTCCGTATATCACGACACCGAAAAGGCCGAAATATCCGCCCTTATTACCTCTGCAGTGGAGGATTATGGTATAGTGGATTTTGCCACGGGAAATATCGGTCAGGTAAAGATGCTTTCAGACCTTCGTCTTATCAAATATCCCAATCTCCGTATTCACGGCGATTACGGCCTAAACGTTTATAACTCCCGTAGTGCTGCTTTTTACAGACAGATGGGGCTTTCGTCAATGCTTCTCACCTTTGAAGCACCCATGGGACAGGTCAGAGCCATGGCGGAGGGTGATACCGGCATAATAGCCTATGGTAGACTTCCCTTTATGGTGACCCGTAACTGCGCTAAAAAAGAGCACGGAAAGTTTGAGTACCTCCGTGACCGTAAGGGCAAGAAGTTTCTTTTAGACTGCGAATACGGGTGCAGAAACAGACTATTTAACTCTGATATTCTTTGGCTTGCGGATAAGAAGCCCGAAAGCTTCCCCTTCCTTGAGCTTTACTTTACCGATGAGGATAAGGATACGGCGGCGGCCGTCATAGAAGCCTACCTTTCCGGTGAGGGAAAAATCAGAGAAGGCTATACCAGAGGCAGATATTGATTGAATTTGCAAAGGCGGTGACCCTATGGCAAGGCACGAATTCGGCATCATGCCCACCCCTCCCCAAGAGGGAAAGAGGTACGACGAGTACGAGCCCGAAAAGTACGACTGTATCTCGGTTAACGACGATTATCTTGAAAATATAGTCGATAATTTCAACCATATAGATTTTTATTGGCACACTCTTGACGTTAAGGGTAAGGGGATAGCCTATTGCGGCATTACTCTTATTCCCCCTGCTTCAATAAACGCTTTTGTTGAGGTCATTGAAGGTGTTCCCGAGTTAACAGAACTTAAAGAGTTATCCCAAAGAGCGTACAGCGAAAATAAGTGGATAATTCACTTTGGGCTATAAAAATTGATTTTAATAAAAAGACCGACCTATGATACTCATAGGTCGGTCTTTTACGGTTTTATAACTTATTTAAAATATCTTGCAAATATTTCGTTTACGGTATCTCTGTCGCCTCCCACTGCGGCGTAGACGTAAAGGCCGTCAGCCTTTGCTGTAACGTCTTTAAGCTTTGCGTATTCTTCGGGAAGATAGGACTGGAAGGTTGCGGCCTGGTGAGAGATATAAGAGGAAACAGCCGTTTTAACCCTTTCGGCGGCGACCTCATCGGAGCATTTGATAATGCAGACCATTTCGGATTCTATGGCTTCTTCGGATATTCTTATATAGGATTCTGCAATATCGGCAGATGATATGCCCATTATCATCTCGGCTTCATCAGAAGTAAGTTCCATTGGATTCTTGATGGCGGTTGCCGTAACAAGCTCTTCGCCCAATACCGAAAGCTCCGGAACAGGCAGTTTTTCATCTACGTCATTTCTACAGCCACCGAGGATAAGAGAGAGGGTAAAAATAAGAAGAAAGGGAAGAATGAACTTTTTCATTTTGGTAGGTCCTTTCGTTGTGTGTTTACCTTGATTATACATCACTTAAAAAGCTTTGTCAAGTGAATGGCTTTAAGCACTTTGCACAAACTTTTCCACAGGCAAAAAAAACCTCTTGTTTACCCACTTTTTTAATTGGCACAAAAATGTGACAGATGTTATCAACTACCACTATTTGGCTGGAAAAATGGCTAAACTAACGGGGTTTTGCACATTATCCACAAGGTTTTCCACAGAAAAAGTTGAAAACCCTGTTATCACAGAGTATAAAACTTGACTGTAAAGTGGCCGCTTTCTGTGGATAAAGGGGTAAATCAGTATAGCAAAAGTGGAAAAATATGCTTAAATAGGGATAATTTCAGTTAAAGTGGTATGCCCTTACTTTTGCATATTAATAAAATTTCCAAATATCATAGTAGGCAAAAAACGGCTTAACATAGGGACTTATCCACTTTTTCCACAGGGTTTTCCACAGAAAATATGCAAAACCTGTCGAATGAGGGTGTAAAACAAAAGTGGGTGTTTTGATATCGCAAAACGTAGATTAGGGCTTTTGTCAAGTTGGCAAAATGCACAAAAATGCTATTTCCCGAAAAGTTTACTGTTTCTTCCTGAATAGTCGGTTTTTTCCGCAATTATCCTGCGGGCCTCGTTCCTTATATGCTTCTCGCTGTACTCTTTTTTGTGGGGGCGTAGAATAAAGATTGCCTGCTCAAAAACCTCGCTTCCCGTATTTTTAATTATGATAACGTTTTTCATACTACCCTTTATCACCATTTTTCCTCCTGCGACTTTTTGGAATTTAAGGATATTATTTCCGTCTTTTGGAGTAAGTATACCAAAGGTAAAAGATGAATGAAAAAAAAGTAACAAGCCTTTGGCTCCTCTTGATTTTTATATTTATTTATGGTAAAATATCTTGTATAAATGATGAAAGAGGACGGATAATTGGAAAATCAGACCCAAACAAAACCCGTAGAGGTTACCGAAAATAAAATGGGCACCATGCCCGTAGGCAAGCTTCTCTTTACTTTGTCGCTGCCTATGGTTATTTCAATGCTGGTACAAGCCCTATATAATATAGTAGACAGCGTTTTCGTTGCAATGATAAACGAGGACGCCTTTACCGCTGTATCATTGGCCTTCCCCATACAAAATCTTATGATAGCCTGCTCCGTAGGCGTGGGTGTAGGTATCAATGCCCTCCTTTCCCGCAAGCTCGGAGAAAAGGATATGAAGGCCGTACAGAAGGTGGCATCAAACGGACTTCTTATCGTGGTGGCTATTTACGCCATATTCCTCGTATTTGGTCTCTTCTTTACAGAGACGTTCTTTGCATCCCAGACAGAGAATCTTCAGATTATAGAATACGGCAAGGAATACCTTTTCTATATCACCGTGTTTTCTTTTGGATTCATCGTGGAAGTCACCTTTGAAAGGCTTCTTCTCTCCACCGGAAAGACTCTTTTCTCAATGATTTCCCAGACCACGGGAGCCATAGTCAATATAATCCTTGACCCTATATTTATCTTTGTGTTTGATATGGGTGTTACCGGCGCTGCCATAGCTACCCTTATAGGACAGTTCACTTCTGCGGGAATAGCCATGTTCCTGCATTTCAGGTATAACAAGGAAGTACACATTTCCTATCGTAAATTTAAAATTTCCTTCCGTACCATAGGTAAGATACTCTCCGTTGGTATTCCATCCGCCCTTATGGGTGCGGTAGGCTCCATTATGACCTACGGTATGAATCTCATATTAGGCACATTTTCAGATACGGCCATGTCGGTATTCGGGGCATATTTTAAGCTTCAGAGCTTTGTGTTTATGCCCGTGTTTGGGTTAAACAACGGTATGGTTCCCATTATTGCATATAACTACGGCGCAATACGCCCCGACAGAATATCCAAAACAATTAAATTGAGTATCGTGGGTGCCGTTAGTGTCATGGCACTGGGATTTGTCCTTTTTCAGACATTTCCTCATGTTCTTTTGGGCTTCTTTAACCCCTCTGCTACTATGCTTGAGCTGGGTATTCCTGCCCTCAGAACCATAAGCATAAGCTTCCTTTTGGCAGGTTACTGTATAGTGGTAGGTTCCGTATTCCAGGCACTGGGACACGGTCTTTCCAGTATGTCAGTTTCCATGGCAAGACAGCTTCTGGTTCTCCTTCCCGTGGCCTTTATTCTGTCAAGAACGGTAGGCCTTTCTGCTGTATGGTTGGCGTTCCCCATCGCGGAGCTTGCCAGCGTTACCGTAAGTACCCTTCTCTTTATAAGAATATGGAAAAAGGAAATAAAGCCCCTTTATAGCGCAAATAAATCTATTGTAAGCGAGGAAAAATAAGTGAGTTATATCGGCATAGACATCGGTACTACGACGATATCATTTGTAAAAATCAGCAATAGCGCAAAGCTTCTCAAGGAATTTTCCGTAAGGAATGATGCTACCCTTTCGGCTTCTGCGCCCCACAGTCTGCAATCCCCCGAAAGAATAGCGGAGATAGTTAAGGAAAATCTTGACGCGCTTCTGTCCGAGTCTGAAGGTAAGGATTCCCCCGACTGTATAGGAATCTGCTGTCAGATGCACGGCATACTTTATACCAATAAGGGAAAGGCCGTGTCTCCCCTGTATACCTGGCAGGATGCCTGCGGAAACGAAATATACAGAGGCGGCATGACCTATGCAGAATATATCAGCTTCAGAACAGGGTATAAGGTATTTTCGGGATACGGTCTTTGCACCCATTTCTACCTCGCTGATAAAGGTCTGCTCCCCGCTGAATACGATAAGATCTGCACCATAGGCGATTACGTTGCTATGCAGATTGCAAACAGAACAGAATGCCCCATTCACCCCACCAACGCCGCAAGTCTAGGCCTTTACGACATAGCAAGGGATGCTTTTGATACCGATTCTCTTGAAATGTTGGATATTGAGGCTTCACTTCTTCCCGACGTATCTGCCGACGTTACCGTTATAGGCAAGACCGATAGCGGAGTTTACGTCTGCTGTGCCGTTGGCGACAGCCAGGCGGCTCTTTACGGTTCGGGAGCTACCGAGAATGAGATGATCCTCAACGTTGGTACTGGCGGTCAGATATCCTGCGTTATGAAAAACGCCGTAGACGTGGACGAAAACACAGAAATAAGACCCTATTTTGACAACCAGTATATATATACCGCATCATCCTTATGCTGCGGTGCGGCATATGCGGCTCTCAACGAGTTTTTCCGAAAGGTTCTTTCTTCTTTTGGTATTGAGAAAACCGCTGAAGAGATATACCATACCATGGACACCTTTGAAAAGAAGGGTGAACCCAGGCCTGTTACCTCCACATGTTTTGTAGGCACCCGCAAGGAACCCTTTAAGAGGGGGACAATAAATAATCTTTACGCCGAATCCTTTACCCCCGACAGACTGACATATTCGGTTCTTGAAGGTATTGCAGAGGAGTTACACCCCTATTACGAGCAATTCCTCAAGGTGGGAGGCTTTGACGGTATAGTTCTTACGGGTAACCTTGCCCGCAAGTGTCCCGCCTTTGTGGACGTGGTAAAGGACAGATATTCTCTTCCTGTTCGTCTGACTGTTATTGATTCCGAAGGGGCAGTTGGTGCGGCAAAAACGGCAATAAGTGCATACGCAAGAAAAAGTGATTTAAAGAAGGCTGATTCTTGCTACAATATATGACATTATGAAAGGCGGACAACAATTATGGCAGACCTTAACACTCTTAAAGCAAAGGCAGAAGAGATCGTAGAAAAAATAAAGGACAGCAAAGAGCTTCTTGACGGTTTCCAAAAAGAACCCGTAAAAACTCTTGAAAAGCTTATAGGCATTGATCTTCCCGATGATCAGGTGGAGAAGCTTATCGAGCTTATTAAAGCAAAGCTGACCGCTGAAAAAGTAGCCGGCTTTGTTGACGACGTAAAAGAGGGCGGCCTTGGCAATATAGTAGGTAAGCTTGGCGGCCTTTTCGGAAAGAAATAAAGAAGCAAAAAATAAAGAACAAGCCAAAAGGCTTGTTCTTATTTTTATGGGAAATTTATTTTTCCAAAAGCTTTTCTGCTGCCGCCATCTTTACGCACAGACAGAGCATATCCATTGCTGTGTGAAGCTCGTCGGTGGTGGGATAGGTGGGAGCAATACGGATATTGCTGTCGTAGGGGTCCTTTCCGTAGGGATAGGTAGCACCCGCGGAGGTCATCTTAACGCCCGCTTCTGCAAGAAGGGAAACAACCCTCTTTGCACAGCCTTCCATAACGTAAAGGGATACGAAGTAACCGCCGTTAGGCTCTATCCAGTGGGCAATATCTTCGCCGCCAAGCTCTCTTTTAAGGGTTTCAAGAACCGTTTCGAATCTGGGACGGAGAATAGCTGCGTGCTTTTTCATGTACTGCTTGTAGCCCGTCGCGTCCTTGAAATAACGTACGTGGCGGAGCTGATTAAGTTTGTCAGGACCGATGCACTGGGGCATCATCTGCTTAAGAATAAGCTGAACGTTGTTCTTGGAAGCGGCCATAGCACCTACGCCCGCGCCGGGGTAGGAAACCTTGGAGGTGGAGGTATACATAAAGAGCATATCTTCCTTACCGCGCTTCTTGAGCTCGTTCATTATTTCTACAAGCTTGTCGTCCTCGTCGGCAAAGTAATGTACCGCATAGGCATTATCCCAGAATATTCTGAAGTCGGGTGCGGCAGGCTCAAGGTCTACAAGGGCCATTACCGTGTCTGCGGAATATGTGATACCGTCGGGATTGGAATACTTGGGAACGCACCAAATACCCTTTATCTGGGGGTCGGACTCAACGTATTCCTTAACTATCTTCATATCGGGACCGGTGGACGTCATGGGAACGTTTATCATCTTGATCCCGAAGGCTTCGCAGATAGCGAAGTGTCTATCGTATCCGGGAACGGGGCAGAGGAACTTGATCTCGCCCTGCTGACCCCAGGGCTTCTCGCCCCCGTAAACACCGAAGAGCATTGCTCTGCAAACGGTGTCGTAGATCATGTTAAGGCTACTGTTGCCGCCAACGATGGTTTCTTCCACCTCAACGTCAAACAGCTCTGCAAACATCTCTCTTGCTTCAACGATACCTGCAAGAACGCCGTAATTACGGCAGTCGGTACCGTCTTTGGAGATGCAGTCTTCGCTGTCGTTAAGAACCGTAAGGATCTTTGCCGAAAGGTCAAGCTGTTCCTGACAGGGCTTACCTCTGGACATATCCAGTCTAAGACCCATAGCCTTGTATTCTTCGTATTTGTTTTTAAGCTCCTGATAATATTCCTTAAGAGCTTCTTTGCTCAGATTTTTTATCATCTGAATCATCAGTCCAATTCTTAGTTAATTTATATTTTAGTATTGTGCGTTGCCAACTGTTCTGGGGAAGGGAATAACGTCTCTGATGTTGCTCATACCGGTAAGGTACATAATGAGTCTTTCAAAGCCAAGACCGAAGCCTGCGTGTTCTACGCCGCCGTACTTACGGAGGTCGGTGTACCACCAGTAATCCTCGGGCTTAAGTCCCATACGCTCGTATGCGGCCATGAGGTAGTCAAGACGCTCTTCTCTCTGGCTCCCGCCGATTATCTCTCCGATACCGGGAACGAGAAGGTCGGTTGCGGCAACGGTCTTGCCGTCGTCGTTTA
Source organism: Eubacteriales bacterium (assembly GCA_045542755.1). Classification (GTDB taxonomy): domain Bacteria; phylum Bacillota; class Clostridia; order Oscillospirales; family UBA644; genus JAZQLP01. Next base: position 20,544 of record JAZQLP010000102.1, on the reverse strand, counting down.
AGCGCATATAGAAGGCTTTGATTTCCTTGGGATAGTCGGTAACGAATACGGGACGCTTGAATACCTGCTCGGTGAGGTATCTTTCGTGCTCGGTCTGGAGGTCGGAGCCCCATTCAACCTTGTATTCGAAGTTTTCGTTGTTCTTCTTGAGTATTTCTACGGCTTCGGTATAGGTAACTCTGCCGAAGTCGGAGGTTGCGACGTGGGTAAGGCGCTCAATAAGACCCTTGTCAACGAAGGAGTTGAAGAACTCGATTTCGGGAGCGCACTTTTCCATAACGGTGTTGATAACGTACTTTATCATATCGGTTGCAAGCTCGATATCATCGTTAAGGTCTGCAAATGCGATTTCGGGCTCTATCATCCAGAACTCTGCCGCGTGACGGGCGGTGTTGGAGTTTTCAGCTCTGAAGGTGGGACCGAAGGTGTATATCTTACCGAATGCAAGGGCGTAGGTCTCGGCGTTAAGCTGACCTGAAACTGTGAGGTTTGCGGATTTGCCGAAGAAGTCCTTGGAGTAGTCTACCTTGCCGTCCTCTGTCTTGGGAGGATTGTCAAAGTCCATAGTTGTAACCTTGAAGGTTTCGCCGGCGCCTTCACAGTCAGCGCAGGTGATAAGGGGAGTGTGAACGTATACGAATCCTCTGCTGTTAAAGAATTCGTGGATTGCGTATGCGGCAACGGAACGAACTCTGAATACTGCGGAGAAGGTATTGGTTCTGGGACGGAGATATGCTTTCTCACGGAGAAACTCCATGGAATGTCTCTTTTTCTGGAGAGGATAATCGGGGGTGGATTCTCCCTTTACTTCCACAGTCGTAGCCTTGATTTCAAAGGGCTGCTTGTTTTCGGGAGTCATTACAACAACGCCCGTAACTGCTACCGCAGAGCCTACGTTGAGCTTCGCAATCTGCTTGTAATTATTTATTTTAGCCTCTTCAAATACTATCTGTACGGATTTGAAATAACTTCCGTCGTTGAGCTCAATAAAGCCGAAGGCCTTGGAGTCTCTGATTGTTCTTGCCCAGCCTGCAACGGTAATTTCTTTACCTGCAAAGCTTTCGGGTGCAGAGAAGATTTCCTTAACGGTAACTCTTTTCATTGGTGCGACCTGTCCTTTCGTAAATTTAGGGGTTTACCCTATGCTTTATTCTGATAAAGCAATATAATATACATTATATAATAACACATTCGTTGGTGTTTTTCAATAGTTAGGGGCGTATATTCATAAAAAAGCCCAAAGTAACCTATTTATCGGCTCCGTATTTGCCCTTTGCCAGCTTTGCAAAGTAAGCCGTTCTTTCGGCTATAGTCGGGAATGCCTTTATTGTGTCGGGGGAGAAGAATCCCTTTTCGGGGTCTTCTGTGGCAGTCTGCTCGTGGCCGATAAGAGCCCAAGCCGCGTCGTAGAGGGGAGTGAACATCTCGTCACGCTGAGCGTAGCAGATAAAGTTCTGACGGGGGGAGTTTATATCCTCGCCGCTTATCTTGAAAAAGCCCAGACTATCTGCCAAAGCCTGTACTCTTTCAAGCTGTGCCTTGGTATTACGGGAGGGCATATAGGTAATGGCTCTTACGCCCTTTTCTTTGAGAAATTCAAAAAGCTCGTCGAGGAAGGAGTCCTCGAACTTCTGTGCCTTTTTGTCACCCGTTACAGAATCTCCCACGTCACCCAGATAGGGGTAGGCTGAGATGCCGCCGATTTCTTCGGCAAATGCGATATACTCGTCAAGGGTAGGACATTCTGCATCTGCATTCACATAAAATCTGGATACGAGGTTGCTCTTAAGGGCGCCTAAAAGGTCGTATTCGAAGAAGGGGTTTTCTACGTCTGAAAGGAAATCCGCAACCTTTGCCGAAAGGGGAAGACCTACGGTGTTTGTAAGGAAGTCTTTTATTCCTGCCTTGCCTACCTTTTCTATCATCTTGAGGCTCAGGGCAAAAAGGATATGTCTTTCGGTAATACTGCCCCCCTCGTGGGTCATGGATATGGGCATAACGTCCTTTTCAAAATCAAGGGTGATGCCATAGGGAGCCATGAGGGCGTTGATGTTTTGGGCCATCTTGCGGTTACGGAGATTTCTCGCCTCTCTGTAGGGGGCGAAAAACTCGTTTACTCTGTCAAACTGATGATGGGGGATTCCGTGAATGGAAACGTAAGCCACTCCTGCCTGATCGGGGTTGTTTATGTTGCAGAGGAAGGGGGTAGCATCCATTCTTACTCTACATTCAATACCAACCGTTGCTGCAATTCCCAGAATTTCCGCTGCTTCTACGAACTCTGCGGCTCCGCTTATACTGTCGTGATCCATAATGCCTATGGTCTTCAGGCCAGCTTTCCAGCCTTCCACAACTGCGCGGGAGGGGGAGTAGGGGGAGAAAGAATAGGTGGTGTGTATGTGATTGTTTACGTCCTGCATATCGCAGTCGGGGGTGAGTTCACCCCTGTCTATCATTTCCTTTACCTTTTTAACCCCGCTGATGCGTTCTTCTTTAATGGGAGAATTGAGGGCTTCTTTCCAATCGAACATTTTTCTGTTCCCTTTCGAATATAAAGATAGAGGATGCCGCAGGACGACACCCTCTTTTGTGTTGATTAAAGGTTGACGGTGTTTGCCATTTCGTAGCGGGCAACGTCGAAGGGCTTTTTCATGTTAAGGCCTTCAAGAATGTCTATATCGGTAATCTTGCCGTCCTTTACTGCTACAACGCGGTTGTAGATGTCGTTTGCAAGGAGCTTGGATACTGCGTAGTGGCCCATTTCGGAAGCGATTGCTCTGTCCTTACCTGTGGGAACGCCGCCTCTCTGGATGTGTCCAAGAACGGTACCTCTGGAGGTTACGCCGGTGGCAGCTTCTATTGCCTTTGCAAGAGCATCGGCGTCTGCAATATTGTTTTTAACAACGTATTCGTAGTTCTTGTTGGACTTTTCGTTAGCGAAGATACCTTCGGAAACAACTACGATAAAGCTGTTCTTGCCGAGAGCCTTTGCCTTTTCGATTCTGTCGATAACGTCCTTCTGGAGGTCAAATTCAACCTCGGGAACGAGAATAGCGGAAGCTCCGCCCATAATGCCCGATTCAAGAGCAACCCAACCTGCGTTTCTGCCCATAACTTCAACTACGGAGCAACGGCTGTGGGATGCGGCGGTATCTCTGAGTCTGTCAATGCAGTCTACGCAAACGTTAAGACAGGTGTCAAAGCCGATGGTATATTCGGAACAAGCAATATCGTTGTCGATAGTGCCGGGGATGCCTACGCACTTGATACCGTGGAGACAAAGATCGCGGGCGCCTCTGAAGGAGCCGTCCCCGCCGATGGCAACGATACCCTCGATGCCAAGCTTCTTACAGGATTCAACAGCCTTGAGTACGCCTGCTTCTTCCTTGAATTCAAGGCAACGGGCTGTACGGAGGAAGGTGCCGCCCTTTGCTATAATGTCGGAAACAGAGGTTTCGGTAAGTTCTTCTACGTGACCCTCTATAAGACCTTTGTATCCGTCGTGGATACCCATAACTTTCATACCCTGGGCGCGGGCGGTTCTTACAACTGCTCTTACGGCTGCGTTCATGCCCTGGCTGTCGCCGCCGCTGGTGAGTACGCCTAATACTTTCATATTTCTATCCATCCTTAAATTTTATCTGACCGCGGTCAGAATCTTCTTTGTACATCATTATACAATATAATATCAAAGAAACAAGTAATATTTTATGGCTTTTTGCGTTATTAATCTTGATTAGATTTTTTACGGGGTGTTTTTATTTGGAGAAAATTCTTGTTGCCGGTGGGCGAAAAAGTGGGAGGCTGTCGGCTTTAGGATTGTGGACAGCCGTCTTCGGATGTGTGTTTCTTCTTTTTCTGGCTTTTCCCCATAAAGTAAAAGCGGGAGTGGCCTCCGGACTTTCTCTTTGCGTGGATGGGGTTATTCCCTCCCTTTTCCCTTTTGCGGTACTTTCCTCCTTTTTTATAAAAACGGAATTTACCAAGTGGGTTTCCCGCCCTTTTTCTTCAATTTCCAAGGCTCTTTTCGGGGCAAGAGGAGAGGTTTTTGCCCTTTGGTTGACGGGGCTGGTGGCGGGATTTCCCATTGGAGCCAAATCTGCAGCAGGAATGTACCGTTCGGGCATTTTGTCCAAGAGGGAGGCGGAAATCGGGGCGGCCTTTTCAAACGGCCCCTCGCCTGCCTTTGTAATAGCCTTTTGTGGGGGCTTTTTTGATGCGCCCTTGGCAGGCGTAATGCTTTTTTGCATGCTTGCTCTCTCTTCCATTATATGCGGAGCTCTTGTCTGTCGTATTTTTGGATGTGAGCGGACTGTTTGCTCCAAAAGTCGATCAGGATCTCTTGAAAAGCATTCTTTTCTGTCCTCATTTACGGGGGCGTGTATATCAGGCTGGGAATCGGTAAATACGGTTTGCTCCTTCGTAATATTTTTTTCGGCTCTTCTTTCTTTGGGAGAGGGCTTGATGAGGAGCTTTTTAAATAATTCCGTTAAAATAGCTCTTTTTCGTGGGCTTTTTGAGTTGACTGCGGGAATTTCTGCCCTCGGTGAAGGGATATCGTCAATTTATTGGCGATTTGTACTTTCGGCCTTTCTTTTATCTTTTTCAGGACTGTGCGCAAATATGCAAGCGATTTGTTTTCTCAAGGAGGCAAACCTTGATATTCGTCCCTATATTGTGGGGCGGGGGATTACCGTTGTAATTTGTACGGGATTGTCTTTTTGTGTTGGTCGGTTGCTGTAAATAAAGAAAAAGGAAACCACGCGCCCGTGTGTTTCACTGCTTAAAATTGCAATTTTTGAAAGTTGCCTACCTATTAATATATATAGGGGAAACCGCAGTTTAAATGGCCGAAAAAGGGGAGAAAATAGGGGAAAATTGGTTTACAAAAAGTTCATAAAGAAATTTGCGTTTAGGTATTGCATTTTGCTTGAGATTATGATATAATACTCGAGCATGGCTAAATATTGCGTTGAAGTCGGAGGTTGCCGGGAGGCCTGAATAACCTCTCCGGGTAATTTCGATGGAGCATAATCCGACAAGATTGGATTGACCGAACTTTGCCAAAGTAAGCGTGAACCGTTTACCGCTGGGCACCACCTTTATTCGGACCGGTATAGCTGCGTCCGGATTTATTATGCCCAAAAAGTGAAACGCACGGCTTGGTGTTCGGATATTCAATCGCCTGTCACCTCTTCAAAAAAGGCTGAAGCTGAGCCTTAAACGAAGAGCTTTCGACGAAGAAACGCTGGTCTGCAAACATATTAATAATATCAGATCGCAAAAGCGTTCTTCGATCAACTAAGGAGGCGAAAAAGAAATGGCAAAAGAAAAAATGAGAATCCGTCTGAAATCCTATGATCATTACCTTATCGATCAGGCTGCTGAGAAGATCGTGGATACTGCCAAGAGAATGAACGCTACATTCTCCGGTCCTATCCCCCTTCCTACTGACAAGGAGATAATCACCATCCTCAGAGCAGTTCACAAGTATAAGGATTCCCGTGAGCAGTTCGAATACAGAACTCACAAGAGAGTAATCGACATCATCAAGCCCACTCAGAAGACTGTTGAAGCTCTTATGTCCGTAGAACTTCCTGCGGGCGTTGAAATCGAAATCAAGCTGTAAGGACGAACCCCAAGGCCACGGAAGTTAAGCCATGACTTCCCTAAGAATTTCGAAAAATAAGTCGTCCGCCGATGACAGCTCTGTGGATGCCGGTCCTTACCGCCGAATTACATTATGATATTTCAATAATGCAAACGGGTTTTACGAGCTGTTCTGATACCCGAAAGGGTAGCGGTCATGTTGGGAAACCAACCAATAACCGAAAGGAGAACAAGAAATGGAAAAAGGAATTATCGGCAGAAAAGTTGGTATGACTCAGCTTTTCACCGAAAACGGGAAAATCGTTCCCGTAACCGTACTTGAAGCCGGCCCCTGTGTGGTTGTTATGAAGAAGACCGTTGAAACCGATGGTTACAACGCTGTTCAGCTCGGCTTCGAAGACATCAGAGAGAAGCTTGTTACCAAGCCTCTTAAAGGTCATTTTGACAAAGCTAAGGTTGCTTACAAGAGAGTACTTAAGGAATTCGACCTCGACTCCGAACTTAACGTAGGCGACATCATTAAGGCAGATACCTTTGCAGCCGGCGATATCGTCGATGTAACTGGTACTTCCAAGGGTAAAGGATACCAGGGCGCAATCAAGCGTCACGGTTATCATATCGGACCTAAGGCACACGGTTCCGGCTACCACAGACATCAGGGTTCTATGGGCGCTAACACCGACCCCTCCAGAGTTATGAAGGGTAAGGGCATGCCCGGTCACATGGGCCATGAACAGGTTACCGTTCAGAACCTCGACATCGTTAAGGTAGACGTTGAAAACAACCTTATCGCTATCAAGGGTGCCATCCCCGGTCCTAACGGCGGTCTCGTAATCGTAAGAACCGCAATCAAGCAGGCGAAGTAAGGAGGAAGAGATATGGAACTTAAAGTTTACGATATGGAAGGCAAAGAAGCCGGTACCATAGAATTAAAAGACGACATATTCGGCGTTGACGTAAATCTTGCTCTTCTTCACGAAGCCGTAAAGAATTACCTCGCTAACCAGCGCCAGGGTACCTCCTCCACACTGACCCGTTCTATGGTCAGAGGCGGCGGTAGAAAGCCCTTCCCCCAGAAAGGCAGAGGTTCTGCCCGTCAGGGTTCCAGAAGAGCTCCCCAGTGGGTACACGGTGGTATCGTTTTCGGTCCCCAGCCCCGCAGCTACAGATACTCCATGAACAAGAAGGCTAAGAGACAGGCATTCAAGTCTGCATTCTCCGCTAAGGTGGCAGAAGGCAACATGATCGTTCTCGATACCCTTAAGTTCGACGAGATCAAAACCAAGCAGATGGTCAAGGTTCTCAATGCTCTTAACGTTGAAGGCAAGGCTCTCGTAGTTATCGAAGGTCCCGACAAGAACGTTGTTCAGAGCGCTAAAAACCTTCCCAATGTAAAGACCCTCTACGTAAACACACTCAACATATACGACATCATCAACTACGACAAGTTCATAGTTACCAAGTCCGCTGTTGAGAAGATGGAGGAGGTATATAACTGATGAAATTTGCTCAGGACATTATATTGAAGCCTGTAATTACCGAGCGCAGCATGGATTTGATGCGCAACGAACGTAAGTACACCTTCGAAGTTGCAAAAGATGCAAATAAGATAGAGATTAAGAACGCTGTTGAAGAGCTTTTCAAGGTTCAGGTTCTTTCCGTTAATACTATGAAGTATGACGGCAAAGTAAAGAGAGTTCGCTACAAGGCTGGCAAGACCGCTTCCTACAAGAAGGCAGTTGTTACCCTTACCGCTGACTCCAAGACCATCGAATTCTTCGACAACCTCATGTAAAGGAGTGCGACCATGGCTATTAAATATTACAAACCGACCACTCCCGGTAGAAGAGGCATGTCGGTATCTACTTTCGAAGAGATCACCACTACCACCCCCGAGAAATCTCTTCTTACTACCCTTAAGAAGACTTCCGGCCGTAACAGCTACGGAAGAATAACCGTTCGTCATCACGGCGGCGGCAACAGAAGAAAGTACAGAATCATCGACTTCAAGCGTAACCGCGTTGACGAGAAGGCTACTGTTCTTTCTATCGAATACGATCCCAACAGATCTGCTAATATTGCTCTCGTTCAGTACGCTGACGGCAAGAAGAGCTACATCGTTGCTCCTCTTTCCCTTAAGGTTGGCGACGTTGTTGAGTCCGGCGTTTCCGCCGACATCAAGCCCGGCAACTGCCTCCCCCTCGAGAACATTCCTGTTGGTACTATGATCCACAACATCGAGCTTCATCCCGGCAGAGGCGCTCAGCTGGTTCGTTCCGCTGGTACCAATGCTCAGCTCATGGCTAAAGAAAACGGCTACGCTCAGGTAAGACTTCCTTCCGGTGAAGTTCGTCTTGTTCTCCTGGTTTGCAAGGCTGTTATCGGTACTGTTGGTAATATCGATCACGAAAACGTTAAGATCGGTAAAGCCGGTAGAACCCGTCACATGGGTATCAGACCTACCGTAAGAGGTTCCGTAATGAACCCCTGCGACCATCCTCACAGTGGTGGTGAAGGTAAGTCCCCCATCGGCCGTCCCGGCCCTGTTACTCCTTGGGGTAAACCTGCTCTTGGTTACAAGACCCGCAAGAAGAAGAACAGAACTAACAAATTCATTGTAAAACGTAGAAACGCTAAATAGGAGGTGCGATAATAATGGGTAGAAGTATTAAAAAGGGCCCCTACGTGGAAGAATCCCTTTATAAGAAAGTAGTCGCTATGAATGAAAGCGGCGAAAAGATAGTTCTTAAGACCTGGTCTCGCGCCTCGACCATATTCCCCGAGTTCGTTGGCCACACCTTCGCAGTACACGACGGCAGAAAGCACGTTCCTGTATATGTAACCGAAGATATGGTTGGACATAAGCTCGGCGAGTTCGCGCCTACCAGACTTTTCAAGGGCCACTCCGGCTCCAAAACGTCCAACACAGGCAAATAATCAAGGAGGCTGAATAAATAATGGAAGCAAAAGCATATTTAAGAGGCATCCGCATTACACCCAGAAAGGTTAAGATCGTTCTTGACCTTATCAGAAAAAAAGATGTGGGTACCGCAATGGCTATACTGCAGAACACTCCCAAAGCAGCAAGCCTCCCTCTCTATAAACTTGTTAAATCTGCGGCAGCAAACGCTGAACACAACCATGGTATGGACGTGTCCAAGCTTTATGTCAAAGAATGTTACGTTGGTCCTGCTACCACTATGAAAAGACTGGTTCCCAGAGCAAGAGGCAGAGCCGATATCATGCTTAAGAGATCCTCGAACGTTACGATGATCCTCGCAGAGAAAGAATAAGGGGGATAGTTGAATGGGACAGAAAGTTAATCCTCATGGACTTAGAGTTGGTGTTATTCGTAACTGGGATTCCAGATGGTATGCCCATGACGAACAGTTCGGCGATACTCTCGTTGAAGACTATAACATCAGAAAGTTCATCACCAAAAGACTTGCAGGTGCAAGTGTTGCCCGCATAGAGATCGAGCGTGACAACTCCGGAAGAATTAAGCTCTTCCTCAAGTGCGCTAGACCCGCTATGATCATGGGTAAGAACGGTTCCGAAATAGAGAAGCTCAGAAAAGACGTTTCTGCTTACATCGGAAAGAACGTTTATATAACAATCGTTGAAGAAAGAAGACCCGACCAGAATGCAATTCTCGTTGCTCAGAGAATCGCAGCCGACCTCGAAAAGAGAACCTCTTTCAGACGTGCCACCAGAATGGCTATCGAAAGAACTATGAAGACCGGCGTTAAGGGTATCAAAGTTTGCGTTTCCGGCCGTCTCGGCGGTGCTGAAATCGCAAGAACCGAGCATTATCATGAAGGCACTATTCCTCTTCAGACCCTCAGAGCTGACATTGACTACGGTTTCACCGAAGCTCATACCACCTACGGTCGTATAGGCGTCAAGGTTTGGATCTACAAGGGTGAGGTTCTGTCTTCCGGAAAGAATTTTACAGCAAGGGAGGAAAAGCGCAATGTTACAGCCAAAAAGAGTAAAATATAGACGCGTACATCGCGGCAGACTGACCGGTAAGGCCAGCAGAGGTAACACTCTTTCCAGCGGCCAGTACGGTCTCGTGGCTACCGAACCTGCGTGGATTACTTCCAACCAGATCGAAGCAGCCCGTATTGCGATGACCCGTTATACCAAGAGAGGCGGTAAAGTCTGGATCAAGATTTTCCCCGATAAGCCCATCACTGAGAAGCCCGCTGAAACCCGAATGGGTTCCGGTAAAGGTTCTCCCGAATATTGGGTAGCAGTAGTAAAACCCGGCCGTATCATGTTTGAAATGGCAGGCGTTTCTGAAGAGATCGCAAGAGAAGCTATGCGTCTTGCATCCCACAAGCTCCCCATTAAGTGCAAATTTATCGCAAAGCCCCAGACCGCAGCAGCTGAAGATGCGGTTGATGCCAACGGAGGTAACGAATAATGAAAGCAAAAGAAGTAAGAGATATGTCCTCTGCAGAGCTTGAAACCAAGCTCAAGGACCTGAAACAGGAGCTCTTCAATCTTCGTTTCCAGCACGCTACTCAGCAGCTGGACAACCCTGTAAGGCTTGCCGCAGTTAAGAAGGATATAGCTAGAGTAAAAACTATAATCCGTGAGAAAGAACTCAACGGTTGAGTCAGGAGGAAAAACGATGAGTGAAAGAGCTTTAAGAAAAACCAGAGTCGGTACTGTTGTTTCCGACAAAATGGATAAAACCATCGTCGTGGCTATATTCGAGAATGTAAGACATCCCCTTTACAAGAAGGTTATAAAGAGAACCTACAAACTGAAGGCTCATGACGAAAATAACGAGTGCGGCATTGGCGATAAAGTCAAGGTAATGGAAACCAGACCCCTTTCTAAAGATAAGTGCTGGCGTTTGGTTGAGATTATCGAGAAGGCCAAGTAATGCAGAAGGAGTATTGATATGATTCAACAGCAAACTTTACTGCAGGTTGCCGACAATACCGGTGCTAAAGAAATCATGTGCATCCGTGTTTTGGGTGGTACAGGCAGAAAATATGCCAACATAGGCGACGTAATCGTAGCGGCCGTTAAGAAGGCAACTCCCGGCGGCGACGTTAAAAAAGGCGATGTCGTTAAGGCTGTTGTTGTCCGTAGCCGTAAAGGCGCTAGAAGAGCGGACGGCTCCTACATCCATTTCGACGAAAACGCTGCAGTTATAATTAACGAAGACAAAAACCCCAAGGGTACCCGTATCTTTGGGCCTGTAGCCAGAGAGCTTAGAGAAAAGGAATACACCAAGATCCTTTCCCTCGCTCCCGAAGTACTTTAATAAGGAGGGAAGTTTCAGATGAATACATTGCATGTTAAAAAAGGCGATACCGTTATGGTTATCTCCGGCGTAAGCAAAGGCAGCAAAGGTAAAGTTCTTGCAACTTCTCCTTCCGATAACCAGGTAATTATCGAAGGCGTACACATGGTTTCCAAGCATGTTAAGCCCAGAAGTGCCCAGCAGCAGGGCGGCATAATCAAGACCGAAGGTCCTCTTCGTGCTTGCAAGGTTATGCTCGTTTGCCCCAAGTGCGACAAACCCACCAGAGTCGGTCACAAGGTTCTTGAGAACGGCAAGAAGGTAAGAGTTTGCAAGCACTGCAAAGAAACATTTTAACGAAGGAGTAAAGTAAAGATGTCTACATTAAAAGATTTATACACCAATGAAGTCGCTCCTGCGTTAATGAAGAAATTTGCTTACAAGAGCGTTATGCAGATCCCCAAGATGGAAAAGATCGTTATTAACGTTGCTTGCGGCGATGCTAAGGATAACACCAAGGTAATCGACGCTGTTGCAGCTGACATCACCGCCATCACCGGTCAGAAGGCTACCATCTGCAAGGCTCACAAGTCTGTAGCAAACTTCAAGCTCCGTAAAGGCATGCCCATCGGCGTGAAGGTAACCCTCAGAGGCGAAAAGATGTACGAATTCATGGATCGTCTTTTCAACGTTGCTCTTCCCCGTGTTCGTGACTTCAGAGGAATCAACCCCAACGCTTTTGACGGCAGAGGCAACTATGCTTTCGGTCTGAAAGAGCAGCTCATCTTCCCCGAAATCGAGTTCGATAAGATCGACAAGGTTCGTGGTATGGATATCATGTTTGTAACGACCGCCAAGACTGACGAAGAAGCTAAAGAGCTTCTGACTCTCATGGGCGCTCCTTACAGCAAATAAGGGAGGATAAGCAAATGGCTAAATTATCAATGAAACTCAAGCAGCAGAGGCCTGCTAAGTTCTCTACCAGAGCTTACAACAGATGTAAGATCTGTGGCAGACCCCACGCTTACCTCAGAAAATTCGGCATCTGCCGTATCTGCTTCAGAGAGCTTGCTTACAAGGGTGAAATCCCCGGCGTAAAGAAAGCAAGCTGGTAATGATAGAAGGAGGTTAGCAAAATGCATATTACAGACCCTATCGCTGATATGCTCACCCGTATTCGTAATGCGAGTGCGGCTAAGCATGAAAGCGTTGAAATTCCCGCTTCTAATATGAAGAGAGAAATCGCCCGCATCCTTGCCGATGAAGGTTATATCAAGTCTTATAACGTTATCGACGACGGCAAGCAGGGCATAATCAAGGTTGCTTTGAAGTACGGCGCAGGTAAGGCTCAGGCCATCCGCGGCATCCAGCGTATTTCTAAGCCCGGTCTCCGAGTTTATGTAAGCTGCGAAGAAATGCCCAAGGTTATGAATGGTCTTGGCATTGCGGTTGTATCCACCTCGCAGGGTATCATGACCGATAAGGCTGCCAGAAAAGCCAACATCGGCGGAGAAGTTTTAGCGTTCGTTTGGTAAAATACTGGAGGAAAAATTAATGTCAAGAATTGGTAGAAAACCTATAAATATACCCGCCGGCGTTACGGTTACCGTTGCTGACGAAAATGTAATCACCGTAAAGGGTCCCAAGGGCGAGCTCGTAAGAAAGCTCCACCCCGAAATGAAGGTAGAGGTTGAAGGCGCTGTTATCAACGTAACCCGTCCTTCCGACGCTCCCAAGCACAGATCCCTTCACGGCTTGACAAGAACTTTAGTAGCTAACATGGTAGAAGGCGTTCTCAACGGCTATACAAAGGCCCTTGAAATCGTTGGTACCGGTTACAAAGTTCAGAAGCAGGGCAACGGTATAGTTCTTAACATCGGCTATTCCCACCCTGTGGAAATCCCCGAGATCAAAGGTATCACCTTTGAAGTTACCGCATCTACCGCCTTCTCTGTAAGCGGTGCGGATAAGCAGCAGGTCGGTCAGATCGCTGCCGAAATCCGTTCTAAGAGACCTCCCGAGCCTTATCATGGCAAGGGCATCCGCTATGCCGGTGAATTCGTTCGCCGCAAAGAAGGCAAAGCAGGTAAGAAATAATTCAAGGAGGATAATTGATCTATTATGGTTACAAGAAAAGATGCTAATGCTCTGCGCGTAAAGCGTCACATTCGTGTTCGCGGAAAGATTTCCGGAACTGCTGAATGCCCCCGTCTTTGCGTTTACAGATCTCTTAAGAACATATATGCCCAGATAATCGACGATGAAGCAGGTGTAACTCTCGTTGCACTTTCCACCGCAAACAAGGAATATTCCGATATTTACGGCGGCAACATCGAGGCGGCTAAGAAGATAGGCAACGACATCGCCAAGCTCGCTCTTGAAAAGGGTATAAAAGACGTTGTTTTTGACAGAGGCGGCTACCTTTATCACGGTAGAGTCCAGGCTCTGGCAGAAGGAGCGAGAGAGGGCGGACTCAATTTCTGAGTCGCTAAGAGGAGGACTATATGATGAACGAAAAATCAGTTTCCACACTGAATGAAAAGATGATCTCCTGCGATCCCGTATCCAAGACCGTTAAGGGCGGACGTAAAAGAAAGTTCGCCGTTCTTATGGTTGTAGGCGACGGAAAAGGCACCGTTGGCGTAGGCATGGGTAAATCCGCCGAAGTTCCCGATGCAGTTTCCAAGGCTGTTCAGGACGCTAAGAAGAATCTTGTTAAAATTACTCTTAAGGGTACCACTATTCCCCACGACGTTGTTGCCGAGTACGGTGCAAGCCTTGTAGTTCTCAAGCCTGCATCCGAAGGTACCGGTGTTATCGCCGGTGGTGCGGTTAGAGACGTTCTTATGATGGCCGGTGTTAAGGACATCAGAACCAAGGCTCTCCGTTCCAGAAACCCCAAGAACTTGGCTAAGGCAACCATCAAGGGTCTTATGTCCCTTAGAGATGCCCAGCAGATTGCTGAAACCAGAGGCAAGTCTGTAGAAGAAGTTATAGGTTAAGGAGGGTATTTACATGGCTCAGACATATACAGGTAGTACTCTTACAATTACTCTGACCAAGAGCCTTATCGGCAGACACAAGGACCACATCGCTACCGCGAAGTCCCTTGGTCTCAAGAAGGTTGGCCAGACCGTAACTCAGCCCAATAACGAGGCTACTGTTGGTAAAATCAACAAAATAAGCTATATGATCAAGGTTGAAGAATAAGGAGGTGTCTTGCATGAAATTATCAGATCTTTCTCCCGCTATTGGCTCCGTTAAGGAAGCTAAGAGAAAGGGTAGAGGCGCCGGAACCGGTAATGGTAAGACCGCAGGCAGAGGCCATAAGGGTCAGAACGCTCGTTCTGGCGGCGGTGTTAGACCTGGTTTTGAAGGCGGCCAGATGCCTTTGCACAGAAGACAGCCTAAGCGCGGCTTCGATAACTCTCATTTCGCTAAGGTTTATGAAATCGTTAACGTTTGCGACCTTAACGACTTCGAAAACGACAGCGTAGTAACCGCTAAGGAACTCTACGAAGAGGGTCTTATCAACGACGCAAGCAAGGCCGTTAAAATCCTTGGCGAAGGCGAACTCGAGAAGAAGCTCACCGTTAAGGCAGCTAAGTTCTCTGAGTCTGCAAAGGCAAAGATTGAGGCGGCAGGCGGCAAAGCAGAGGAGGCATAAGTTATGTCCATACTCCAGACTATCGTTAACGCCTGGAAGGTAGCAGACCTTCGTAAAAAGGTTCTGTTCACTGCCTTCATTATAGTTCTGTTCCGTATCGGAGCAAACATCCCCGTTCCCTTTATCAACGCATCCGCAATACAGTACTTTTTTGATACTAATGCTTCAGCTGGTCTGCTCGGCTATCTGAATATGCTTTCCGGTAACGCTCTTGCAACCGGTACCGTATTCGCCCTGACCATCCAGCCTTACATCAATGCAAGTATTATTGTGCAGCTCCTTACTATCGCTATCCCCTATTTTGAGAGACTTCAGAAAGAGGGCGGCGAAGAAGGTAAGAAAAAGATCAACGCTATAACCCGTTATCTGACCATCGCCATCGGCGTTATTCAGGCAGTAGGTTATTACGTAACCCTTAAGCAGTATCAGGCTCTTGAGGTGTTCACCGGCTTTTCCAACATATTGTCTATCGCTGTTATCGTCGTAACTCTTGTAGCCGGCTCCATGCTCGTTATGTGGCTTGGCGAGTGCATCGACGAAAGAGGCATCGGTAACGGTATCTCCATGATTCTCTTCGCTTCTATCGTTGCAAGAGGTCCTGATTTCGTTTCCTACCTTATTAGCGCAAAGTGGTACGTATCCGTCATTATCGTCGTTCTTGCGGTTGTAATGTTCGGACTTATCGTATTCGTTGACAACGCAGAGCGTCGTATTCCCGTTCAGTATGCAAAAAGACAGATGGGTAGACGTATGTATGGCGGTCAGAATACACATCTTCCCATTAAGGTTGCAATGACCGGCGTTATGCCTATAATCTTCGCATACGCTATCGTTAACCTTCCTGCGACGATTGCGGTATTCTTCCCCAACTCCGGATACGCTAACTTCATTACCGACCACTTCGGTCAGACAAGCGCTGCATACATGATCATTACTTTCATACTGATCATTGCGTTTAACTATTTCTATATTTCCATCCAGTACAATACTGTGGAAATCGCAAACAACATCAAGAATAACGGCGGTACCATCCCCGGTATCAGACCCGGTAAGCCTTCCAGCGACTTTATCCATAAAGTTGTTAACAGAGTAACCCTTTTCGGTGCACTCTTCCTTGGCTTTATCGCTATTGCGCCTTATATACTTCAGTTATTCCTGCCCAATAGCGCCGGCATCGGTCTTGGCGGTACTTCTATGATGATTCTTGTAAGCGTTTCCCTTGAAACCGTTAAGCAGCTCGAATCCCAGATGCTTATGCGTCACTATAAGGGCTTCCTTGAATAAGATCTGCATTTTGCAGTCAGCAGGGTAAATAGGCAGGCGCCGTGACCCGACGAAACGGCGTTTGCCTGCCCCTCGAGTTTTGTATGTCGGAGAAAAGAGATTTACTATGTTACGTTTGATTTTACTCGGCGCTCCCGGAGCCGGAAAAGGCACTCAGGCAGAGCTGATTTCACAGCGTTATGGCATTCCTCAGATTTCCACCGGCGTTATCCTCCGCGAGGAGATAAACAAGGGTACTCCTCTTGGTCTTCGCGTAAAGGAGCTCATCAGTTCCGGCCAGCTTGTTCCCGATTCTGACGTGGTCGAGATTGTCAAGTCCAGACTGGCTGAAGACGATTGCAAAAACGGCTATATCCTCGACGGCTTCCCCCGTACAATCCCTCAGGCAGAGGCTCTCGACGAGATGCTCGCCTCTCAGGGCGGAATGATCGATAAGGTCCTTTCCATAGAGGTTTCCGACGAAGATATAATTTCTCGTATGTCCGGAAGACGTGTCTGCCCCTGTGGCGCCACCTTCCATGTAGCATACAATCCTCCCTCAAAAGAGGGAATCTGCGACAAGTGCGGACAGCCTCTTGTTATAAGAGCTGACGATACCCCCGAAGTAGTCGCCGACAGACTTGCGGTTTATCATCAGAAGACCGCTCCTCTCAAGGCATACTACGAGGCACAGGGTAAGCTCGTAACTGCGCAGGGCTGTGAACAGTTATCAGACACCGTCGAAAACGTTAAAAAGGCGTTGGGAGAGGTTTGATAAATGGTCACTATTAAAAATAAGCGAGAGATCGACTTGATGCGAAAGGCCGGCTATATTGCCGCCCAGCTTCTTGAGGTTGCCGAAAAGGCCGTTGAGCCCGGAATAACCACAAAGCAGCTCGATACGATCATTCGCAAGTTTATCACGTCCCACAATGCGAAGCCCTCCTTTTTGGGTTACAACGGATTTCCCGCAAGTGCCTGCATCTCAATAAACGATGTGGTTATTCACGGAATCCCGAGTGAGCGTCGCATTGAAAATGGAGATATCGTGAGTATTGATGTCGGTGTTCTGCTAAACGGCTACCATGCGGACACTGCAAGGACATTTATCGCCGGAGACGCTTCCGAAGAAGCAAAGAAGTTGGTTCAGGTAACCAAGGAATGCTTCTATGAAGGCTTGGCTCAGGCTGTAGCCGGAAACAGATTAGGCGATATAGGTTACGCCATTGAAAGACACGCTGTAAGCAACGGTTATTCAGTGGTTCACGACTATGTCGGGCATGGCATTGGAACACGGTTACATGAAGACCCCAGCGTTCCCAATTACGGACTTAAAGGCAAAGGCCTCCGTCTTGCTTCTGGCATGACCTTGGCAATAGAGCCCATGATAAACCAGGGAGTTCCCGAGGTTCAGGTCCTCAAGGACGGTTGGACGGTCGTAACTAAAGACGGTAAGCTTTCAGCTCACTACGAGAATACGATAGCTGTTACCGATGACGAGCCGTTAATACTCACATCCCTGTAATTCGATGAAAGAATCGAAAATAACGGAGATCAAACTTATGAAATCTGTTCAAAAAGGAACCGTAGTCGTTTCCACCGCAGGCCACGATAAAGGACTGTGCTTTGCAGTCGTTGGAGTGGAAGGGGAAAACGGACAGTATCTGCTTTTGGCAGACGGAAAAACCCGTTTGATCACAAAACCCAAAAAAAAGAAGATAAAGCACTGCGAGGTACTTCCCGAGAAAAGTCTTTCAATGAAGCTTTTTGAAGACGGGAAAGAGCCAAGCGACGCCTTTATCAGGAAATACTTAAAATTGTTCTTGAGCGAGGAGGCATACTAAATTGGCTAAGGACGGTTTGATTGAGTTCGAAGGAACCGTAATCGAGATCTTACCCAACACCAAGTTCATTGTTGAACTTTCCAACGGTTTTAAGATCACCGCTTACATTTCCGGCAAGCTCAGATTCAATAACATCAGAATACTTCTTGGTGATAAGGTCACTGTTGAGATGTCCCCCAATGACCTCACCAAGGGCAGAATAACATGGCGCGGTAAAAAAGCAGCGCTGTAAACAACATTTACCAAGGCACGTTGTGCCGTATAGGAGGTAATTATTATGAAGGTACGCCCTTCTGTTAAACCCATGTGCGACAAATGCAAGGTTATCAAGCGCAAAGGTAAAGTAATGGTTATCTGTGCTGATCCCAAGCATAAGCAGAGACAAGGTTAATTTTTCGGAGGTAAAAATAATATGGCAAGAATAGCCGGTGTTGATTTACCGAACAATAAGCGTGTAGAGATCGCTCTCACTTATATTTACGGTATAGGAATCAATAAATCTAAAGATATTTTGGCCGCAACAGGCATTAACCCCGATGTAAGAGCTAAGGATCTTACCGATGACGATATATCCAAGCTCCGTGATTATATCGATAAAAACCTTACCGTTGAAGGTGACCTTCGCAGAGAAGTAGCCCTCAACATCAAGAGACTTGTTGAGATCAATTGCTATCGCGGAATCAGACACAGAAAGGGTCTTCCCGTACGCGGACAGCGCACAAAGACCAACGCAAGAACAAGAAAGGGTCCCGCAAAGACCATCGCTAATAAGAAGAAGTAAAGGAGTGAGCAGATAAATGGCTAACGTAGCAAAGAAATCCGTTAAGAAGCGCCGCGACCGTAAAAACGTCGAAAGCGGAGCAGCACATATCCGCTCCAGCTTCAATAACACAATCGTAACTATCACAGATACACAGGGTAACACAATTTCCTGGGCATCTGCAGGTGAAATGGGCTTTAAGGGCTCAAGAAAGTCTACTCCCTTCGCGGCTCAGACAGCAGCAGAGACTGCAGCTAAGATCGCTATGGAGCATGGCATGAAGACTGTTGAAGTATATGTAAAGGGCCCCGGTACAGGTAGAGAGGCAGCAATCCGCGCTCTCCAGACAACAGGTCTTAACATTACTCGCATCAAAGACGTAACACCTATCCCTCATAACGGTTGCCGCCCTCCCAAGCGCCGCCGTGTATAATCAGTAAGGAGGATATAAAGGTATGGCTAGATATACTGGACCTTCCTGCAAGCTTTGCAGAAGAGAAGGAAAGAAGCTTTTCCTCAAGGGCGACCGTTGCCTTTCCGACAAGTGCGCTATCGATAGACGCGCAACTGTTCCCGGTCAGCACGGTGCAGGCCGTAAGACTGTTAAGGAATACGGTATGCAGCTCAGAGAAAAGCAGACAGCACGCCGTTACTACGGTGTTCAGGAAAAGCAGTTCAAGAAGTATTATGTAGCAGCGGACAAGAAGGAAGGCATCGCAGGTGAAAACCTCCTCTCCATCCTTGAAACACGTCTTGACAACGCTGTATACAGAATGGGTATGGCATCCAGCCGTAAGGAAGCAAGACAGCTTGTTCGTCACGGCCACTTCACACTCAATGGTAAGAAGGCAGACATCCCCTCTATTCTTCTCCGTGTAGGCGACGTAGTTGCTCTCAAGGAAAAGAGCCGCGCATCTGAAAAGATCAAGGGTCTTATGGAAGCTATGGCTGACGCTACAGCACCCAAGTGGCTTGAGGTTAACAAGGACGCAGTTTCCGCTAAGGTTGTTGCTGCTCCTGCAAGAGATGACGTTGATTTCGAATTCAACGAGCAGCTTATCATCGAGCTTTACTCCAAGTAATAACCTGCCTTGTCTGTCTTAGATAGCGGTCGGCATTAAGCCGCGGAGTACAAGGCAGCTCCTGAAATAGAACCGCTATATCACGCAGACCGAATATAGGACTAAAACTAAACATTTAGGAGGTTGTTACAAATGATAGAAATAGAGAAGCCCAATATAGTTACTCTTAATATGAGTGAAAAAGGCGAGCAGGCGACCTTTGTGGTAGAGCCCCTTGAAAGAGGCTACGGTATCACACTTGGTAACTCCCTTCGCCGCGTACTTCTCAGCTCCCTCCCCGGCGTGGCTGTAACAAACATCAAGATCGACGGTGTTCTTCACGAGATCTCCACAATCGATGGAGTTAAGGAAGACGTAACTGAGATCGTTCTTAACGTAAAGGGCATCACAGCTAAGCTGCACGGTGTTAACTCTAAGAACGTGATGATCGACATGACAGGTCCTTGCACAGTACTTGCATGTGATATTCAGCAGGACGCCGATATAGAGATCCTGAATCCCGATCACGTTATCTGCACACTGGGCGAAAACGTAAGATTCCACATGGAGCTTAACTTCGCTCGCGGCCGCGGATATGTTTCTCAGGAGAGAAACAAGCAGCTCTACGCTGATGAAAATCAGGGTATGTCTGCTCCTATCGGAACTATCTTCACAGACTCTATATACACACCTGTTTACAATGTAAACTACACAGTCGAGAACACCAGAGTTGGTAACATCACTGATTTTGACAAGCTCACTATCGATGTTCTTACAAACGGTACAATCTCGGCCAAGGAAGCGATTTCACTTGGCGCCAAGATACTCAACGAACATCTCAACTTGTTCGTGGATCTCTCGGACGAGGCGAAGAATACGGAAATCATGGTTGAAAGTATTGCTACCGTTAAGGAAAAGGTACTTGAGATGACCATTGAGGAGCTTGACATGTCTGTAAGAAGCTTCAACTGTCTGAAGCGTGCAGGCATCGATACGGTAGAAGACCTGATCAGCCGTACAGAGGACGAAATGATCAGAGTCAGAAACCTTGGTAAAAAATCGCTTGAGGAAGTTAT
>JAZQLP010000101.1:0-9251 GCA_045542755.1 Eubacteriales bacterium | reverse complement strand
GCCTCCGACTTATTCACACCCTTGACGCTGCCCAAGATCTGGGAATTGGCTCAAAGGAATATATACTTATAGACACAGACAATAAATAAAGAAAAGAGTGACTTTTATGGCACAGCCTCCCTATGAATTTGAATTTGAAATATCACCTATGATATTTCCCGTTGGCAAAGAGGTTACGTTTACTATACGCCCCCTCTCAAATAGAGTATTTAATCCCCGTTATTTCAAAAAAGAAGAGCTTTACCTTGAAATAACAAGAAAGAATGCGGGTACGGGACATAAGGAATTTACCGCATGGAATCTCACGGCAATCCCCGTAACACCCGACGAAAACAGCGTAATAACCTTTACATATAAGGCTCTCGGAGAAGGAGAACACGCAGTCAGAATATTCAGCGAAGGCAAGAAAAAGGTTCAGCTTGCCATCTGCGCCCTTGAGTCCGACCTTATTCAAAGAACTCCTCTTCGCGGCGACTTCCACTCCCACACCAGATTCTCCGACGGAACGGAAGATCCCGAAATCGTTTGCGCAAATTACAGAAGTCTGGGCTATGACTTTATTACCATAACCGACCATAAGCGTTATTACCCTTCTCTTATTGCCATTGATACCTACAAGGACGTAGATACGGGCATGGAGATACTTCCCGGAGAAGAAGTTCATCTCCCCGGCACCGGAGTACACATAGTAAATGCGGGCGGTCTTTTTTCCGTAAACGGCCTCCTGCCCACCCTTGAGAACTACACCGAAACAGATGGTGCGCCGGAGCAGAGAAGACTTGACGACACCGTTACTCCTCCCGAAATCATCCAAAGGGAGGACTACGACGCCATTATAGATAATATGGCCGAAGAAATAACCGACTGCCCCGATAACGTCGAAAAGAGATCCTACGCGGTATGCAAATGGGCTTTTGACAAAATAAGAGAGGCCGACGGCCTCGGAGTTTTCGCGCATCCCATGTGGTTGGCAGACATGTGGAACGTACCCGAGCCTTTTACCAGATATATGCTCGAAAAGCATCCCTTTGATGCATACGAAGTAATAGGCGGTCAGCCAAGCTACGAAGAAAACGGACTTCAGGCTGCAATATACTACGACGAGTGGAAAAAAGGAAGAGTACACCCAATCGTAGGCTCTAACGACAGCCACGGCTCAACTGCAAGAAATCCCCACCAAAACGTTAGTTCTACCATAGTTTTTGCAAAGAGCAATACGAGAAAAGACATTATTGCCGCCGTAAAGGATATGTATTCCGTTGCTCTTGACACCTCTGCAGACAGGTACCGCATTATTGGCGATTACAGACTGCAAAAATACGTAAACTTCCTTATGGAACACTTCTATCCCATCCATAACCGACTTGCAAAGATAAGCGGAGATATGATGTATCTCTACGCCGTCGGTAAGGCAACGAAGGAGGAAGTTGAAATGGCATCGAGAAAGCTTAAGGAATTTTTTGACATAGCAATAGAAAGATAATAAAATGTACGATTCACATACCCATACGAAAAACTCCCCTGACGGAGTTCAGACAATAGACGATCTTTGTCTTACAGCCATACAAATGGGCATAAAGGGGGTTGCCGTTACCGAGCATACCCACGTATCTCCCGTATACCTGCACTATTTTCCCAATTTCAAGCCTCTGCCTGCAATAAAGCAGGGTATTGCCGACGTCCTTTACGCTCAAAAAAAATACGGACATCATCTTGACGTAACCTGCGGTCTTGAAGTAGACGAGTATCTTGATGACCCTAAGGGCAACGACGAACTTCTTTCTCTTCACGATTATGACGTCCTGCTCGGTTCCATACATTACTTAAAAAATATGGATTGGGATCTTCAATACTCGAAAATAGTATACGACGAAAGCATATCAGACCAAAAGTTAATTGATTATCTCAAAGCATATTTTGAAGCCATTGGACTCATGGCCGAAAGAACGGATATTGACGTTTTAGCCCACCTCACCTGCCCTCTCCGCTACATAAACGGTAGGCATAAGCGCAATCTGGATATTACTTGCCTTGAACCTATGATAAAGAGCATCCTGAAGGTAATCATTGACAGAAAGATAGCTCTTGAGATAAACACCACGGGTATTACGAGAGAAGAATTCGGCGGCGCTCTGTGTCCCGACGAAGAAATAATAAAAACCTACCGTGATATGGGTGGGAAATTAATCACCTTAGGAAGCGACGCTCATAGGACAAGTAGCCTTGCCATTGGATTTAAAGAATCAATGGAGATCCTAAAAAAGATAGGCTTTGAAAAATACCATTTTTATAAAAACAGAAAGCCTATGGAAATTCCCATAGACTAAAAGGAGATAAAATAATGAACAACACACTTAACGAGGTATCTCTTGATACTCTTTGCGCAGCATTGTCATATACCATAGGCATAGAGCCCCCCGAAAAGGCAGCTCCTGCCGATGAGCGTCTTAAAGAATACGTTGATACCGTATTTGGCGGCGAAAAGGCCGACAGAATCTTCATGTACAACCCCGATGCCATTGGTCAGTGGGTATATGAAAAATACGCATTCCAGCTTCGTGAGGCAATAAGCCGTACCGAGCTTTTCCTTCCTTACCGCACCGTAATGCCCTCCGTAACCCCCGTTTGCTTCGGCACCATGTATACCGGAGCCCAGCCCGAGGTTCACGGCATTCAGAAATACACAAAACCCGTACTTACTATTGATACTATCTTTGATGCCCTTATCAGAGCTGGCAAAAAGGTAGCTATAATTGCGATTAAAAACTGTAGTATAGCAAAAATCTTTCTCCAAAGAGAACTCGACTACTTCATTTACGACAGTTATGAGGAGATCAATGCCAAGGCTGCCGAGCTCATTATGAAGGACGAGCATGATTTTATCGTAGTATATAACGGAAATTACGATGCAAGAATGCACAAGTCGGGTCCCGAAAGCATTGATGCTCTGGGCGAATTAAGACAGAACGCTGCAGCATTTGGTGAGTTTAGCGTACTTATTGAGAGATTTTGGCAGAACCACAATACTTTGGTAGGCTTTGCCATGGACCATGGCTGTCACGAAATCGACGATGAATGCGGTGCCCACGGTCTTGATATGCCCGAAGACCTGAACATCGTTCACCTCTATAAAGGCTATCCAAAGGTAAAGTAAAATGAAAACTTCAATTATAGAAACTATCGACCAGTACCGTCAACACATTATAGACATCGGCGAAACCATTCTGAAAAATCCCGAGCTTGGATATAAAGAATTTAAAACCGCTGCTCTGGTGGAAAAAGAATTCGAAAGCCTTGGTCTTGAATATATTTCAGAGCTTGCGGTAACGGGTGTAAAAGCAACCTATAAAATAGACGACACACCTGTAAATATCTGTATTATCGGCGAAATGGATGCCGTAAAATGCTACGGACACCCCTTTGCAGATCCTGAAACCGGTGCAGCTCACGCCTGCGGCCATAACGCCCAGATAGCCACCATGCTGGGAGCAGCATACGGACTTTTAAAGAGTGATGTACTCAAAGATCTCTGCGGAACGGTATCCTTTTTTGCCGTACCTGCAGAAGAATTTGCAGAGCTTGACTACCGTATGAATCTTCGCAAGGAAGGTAAGATCGAGTTTTTCGGCGGAAAGCAGGAGCTTATCCGCATAGGAGCTTTTGATGACGTAAATATCGCTATAATGGTTCACGCCCTTGCAAACTCCCCCGCTCCCTATCTTCACATGGGAAGCACCAGCCTCGGATTCACTGCAAAGCATATAACCTTTACAGGCAAGGCTTCTCACGGCAGTCGCCCCTGGGAAGGAACAAACGCCCTCAATGCCGCAATGATGGCCCTTATGGGCATTAACGCAAACAGAGAGACCTTCAGAGATGAGGATAAAATACGAATTCACCCCATAATAACCAATGGCGGAGAGCTTGTAAATGTTATCCCCTCAAAGACAGAAATAGAGACCTACGTCAGAGGAGGCAACCCCGCAGCGATAAAAGACGCATGTCAAAAGGTGGATAATGCTGTCAAGGCAGGAGCCTTGGCAGTAGGTGCCGAATGCGAAATAGAAGATATCCGAGGATATATGCCCCTTATGCAGGACAAGACCATAAGCGATATATTCGAGGAAAATGCAAAAGACCTTCTTGGAGAAGAATTTATCTGTCACGGAATAGATATGACCGGTTCCACAGACATGGGTGACTTAAGCCTTAAGATTCCCTCTATTCAGCCCATTCTCGGCGGAATTACGGGCAAGGCTCACGGCGAAGATTATATGATAACGGATAAAGAGTCCGTATATATCACCCCCGCAAAACTTATGGCCTGTACGGTTTACGACCTGCTTAAAAACAATGCAGAAAAAGCATTGAAGATCATTAAAGATTTTAAACCCGTAGAATAAAAAGAAAGAACGACTCCCCAAGGGGAGTCGTTCTCTTTTTTTATATTATTTTTCTATTTTCCAGTGGAGCCAAAGCCGCCCACACCTCTCTCGGTGTCGGTCAGGTCAGATTCTTCAAACTGCGCTGTATAGTAAGGCGCAATAACAAGCTGGGCGATTCTGTCACCCTGTTCTACGGTAACGGACTGCTCCGAATGATTATGAAGAGCAACCATTATTTCACCTCTGTAGTCACTGTCAATGACTCCTACTTTGTTTGCGGGAGCAAGCCCCTTTTTGGATGCAAGTCCGCTTCTTGCATATATAAGCCCAACAAAACCGTCGGGGATAGCAAGAGCGATTCCCGTATGAATAAGGACTGTTTTTCCTGCATCTATACAAACAGGCTCCGAGCAAAGAGCGTAAATGTCCGCCCCCGCCGCAAACTCCGTTCCGTAGGAAGGAAGAATCGCATCGGGAGAAAGCTTTTTATATTTTACCGTAATATCAGGCATCTGTCTGTTCCTCATATATAAAAATTTCTTCTATGGGAAGTGCAAAAAATCTGGACAATTTAAAGGCCAGGTCTATGGAAGGTTTGTATCGTCCCGTTTCAAGAGAAGACACTGTCTGTCTTGTAACTTTAAGGGCAAAAGCCAGGTCTTCCTGGGTAACCCCCTTCTCCTTACGGAGTTTAACTATATTGTTCTTCATATCTCTTAAGCCTTTGATTTAATATAGGCGCGCAGTATACGGGTACCGTTCTTAACAGCCATCTGAAGGAAGGTATAGAAATCGGTATTGGCGCTTTCATCTCCTCCGTCAGAAACGGAACGTATCACGCAGAAGGGTACGCCGGACACATAGCAGACCTGTCCGATAGCTCCGCCCTCCATTTCACAGGTATCGGCAGCAAAGGTTTCTTTGATAAAGCTTTTCTTTTCACTGTCGCTTACAAAGATGTCGCCCGAGGCTACCGTTCCGCGCAGACATTCAATACCTACCGAAGAGGCTGCCTTGCATACCCCATCAACGATAGACTCGTCACAAGGGAAATAAATCATATTCACGCCCGATACCATACCTTTGGGGTCACCTAAAGCAGAAGTATCCATATCGTGCTGACAAACCTTTTGGGCAACTACCGTGTCGCCTATCTTTAAGGAGGGATTCAATCCTCCTGCAACACCTATATTGATTATCTCTGAAGGAGCATATTTTAAAATCATGGTCTGGGCGCACATGGCGGCAAAGACCTTGCCCACGCCGCAAACGGATATTACCGCCTCAGCGCCTTCTATACTACCGATAACAAATTCTACACCGCCGTGTTTTTCGGTACGGGCGTTTGTCATAATATCGACGAGAGCCTTAGCCTCGTCCTGCATTGCACAAATAATTCCTATCATATTAATCCTCCATATCGGCCGCCATGCGGCTGACTCAGAAATAATTCAAAGATCGGTAAATCCGAGCTTTGAATTACGGCGCGAAGAGCGCACAATATATTGTTAGTGCAGATTATCTTTCGCGCTATTCCTTCTCCCCCATTGACGAGGGGGTTGAAATCATATTTATTCTTCTGTTGAAGTTACCGCTGTTTTAGATAAAAGAGTCGCACCTTCCCTGGGAACGTCCCCGTGTTTTGTCAGTTCTTTCACAGCTTTTATACCTATAGGCAAAGCTATTATAAAGGTCAGTGCATCGGCTACTGCTTGTGATACCTGTACTCCGGGAAGCTTAAACAAGGCAGAAAGTATCATTATTGTGGGAAGAAAACAAAGCCCCTGTCTTGCTATCGACAGTATGGATGCAGATAAAGTCTTTCCAATAGCCTGTAGCAGCATATTACACATTATTACCCATGCCGCCAGAGGGAAAAGCACGGCCTGATATCTCATGGCCTCTGCGCCTATGGCTATAACCTCCGGCTCATCACGGAAGAGAGCAACAAATTCAGGGGAAAATATAAGAGCAATAACGGAAAAAGCAGCTAAGATGCCAACGCCAACCTGAACACAGAAAAAGAAGGCGTCGCGAACCCTTTTATACAGCCCTGCTCCATAATTAAATCCACAGACGGGCTGAAAGCCCTGGCCGAAGCCGATAAGCATCGACTGAGCCAACATAAAGACCTTGGTAACAACGGTCATCGCCGCTATTGCAGGGTCCCCGCCGTGTGTACCTGCGTAGTAGTTAAGAAGTATTGCCGCAATGCTTGCCATTCCCTGTCTAAAGAACGAGGGCATACCTACAACGAATATCTTCTTGTGAACTCCGTAACGGAAGGTAAAGTCTTTTATTCTTATTCTGATATTATTTCCCTTAAAGCAGGCGGCCAAAAGAACACAGAAGCTTACAAATTGGCTTATGGCAGTTGCCCAGGCCGCACCCTCAATACCCATATCAAAGGTAAGTATAAAAAGAGGGTCAAGAAAAATATTCAAAACGCCGCCGATGGCAACTCCAACCATTGAGTATACGGCATTACCCTGATACCTTAAAATGTTATTCAAGGTAAAGGTTGATATCATAAAGGGAGCAGCGTAAAGTATTATTTTTATGTACGCCTTTGCCAGAGGGACAATAGTTTCCGTGGCTCCTAACAAAAGAACTATATCTTCAAGAAATATAAGACAGATTGCCGAAAAAACGGCACCTATGGAAAAGGCTGTAAAAAATCCCGTTGAAGCTACCCTCTCGGCCATCTTCACGTCCTGTTTTCCAAGGTATTGAGAAAGAGTATTTCCCGAGCCCATACCGATGGTAAAGCCAATGGCCTGTATAAGAGACATTATAGACATGGCCACGCCCACGGCGCCCGTGGTGGTAGAGGTGCCTATCATTCCCACAAAGTAGGTATCCGCCATATTGTACAGCGAAGTTATCATCATTGAAATAACCGTGGGAACCGAAAGTGACAGCACCAGTCTCCTTACGGGGGTTTGGGTCATACGGATAAATTTTTCCTCTCTTGTCTGGGCAGGCTTCATTTGTTATCCCCTGAGGAATTCTTTTCCATTCTGTCAAGTATGGTCTGAAGCTCAGTCATAAAGGTACTTACGTCCTTGAACTGTCTGTAAACGGAAGCGAATCTGACGTAAGCTATCTCGTCGATCTCCTTAAGCTTCTCCATAGCAAGCTCGCCTATTTTAGCGTAGGATACTTCCCTTTCCATATCGTTCTGAAGCTCAGCCTCTATATCGTTAACGGCCTTGTCAAGAACCTTAATAGATACGGGACGCTTGTGACAGGCCTTTAAAAAGCTGGCCATAAGCTTCTCCTTTGAAAAGGGCTGTCTGGTCTTATCCTTTTTAATTACCATTAAGGGCTGATGATCCACCTCTTCAAAGGTGGTAAATCTTTTTTCGCAGGACAGACACTCACGTCTTCGACGGATACTGCCGTCGGTAGGACGGGAGTCTATAACCTTTGATTCGGTATAGCCGCAAAAAGGACACTTCATATTTTTTCCTCCGCTTATGATCTTTAAGAGTAAAACAGTTTGTTGAGTTTGGTATAAGAGTCCTCTATATCAGAGTACTCGGTATAATTTTTTCTGTATACTTCGATAATATAATTGCCCTCATACCCTATAGCATCAAGTATGCTTTTCAATCCCTTAAGGTCAAAATTACCTCTGCAGGGCAAAAGACAATCGTTTTCTTCGTTATAATCGTTTATATGGACAAGTTTAATATTCTTCCCCATTACCTTGGCCATTTCAAAGGGGTCCTGACCGGCTCTGTTTGCCTGCTTTATATCCAGGGTAAAGGAGATATTGTCCCCAAGAATATCCTTGAGAGCCTTAACGTACTCAACCTTTCCCGCCAAGCATCTGGAAACGTTTTCTTGGCAAAGGCATATTCCCTCTTCCTTGGCCACCGTGGAAAGGAGATGAAGTCTTTCGGCATATTTTTCGGGCTCCATTCCAAGGGTAAGATTAGCGCCGTGAAAGACGAAAAATCTTGCGCCCATCCCTGCTGCGCCCTCAAAATATCTACGGTAAATATCAATACCTTCTTCTATTCTTCTGGCATAATCGGAAAAGAAATATCCGGTTTCTATAAAAGACGAGAAGGGATGAACTGAATCGATCTTCATTCCCGCATCAGCGGCAACCTTTGCTATTTCTGAACAAAAGGGCGGGGAGATTTCGGAGGACGTATTAAAAAACATCTCGCAAACCTTCGCGCCACTTTTCACAAGGTGCTTAAAAGCATCTTCTGTGGGCATGGAATAATAACACGCGCTGGATATTCCAATCATTGCATCGTCCTCCTTTAAGCATTACACTTAAGTATAACATAAACACCCTCTATTGTCAAGGATGCGGCCTTGAACTTTTATCAAAACAAGCCGCTTGACAAACATTTTTCTATATGGTATAATTAATTATTAGATTATTATTAGGGATAGTATTATGAGAAAGATTGAAGTACTCGATTCCACACTCCGAGAAGGAGGACAGAGGGAAAGCATTAACTTTTCCAGACTTGATAAACTCAAAATAGTAAAGCAGCTTGACTCTCTGGGTGTGGACTACATAGAGATAGCCTCGCCAATGTTCGGTCAGAACAACGGGGAGATATTTGAAGACTTAAAATCCGTATCCCTGAACGCCAAAATAGTTGCATTCGGAAGAACCTGCAAGCCCGAATCCTCTCCCGAGGATGACCCTGCCATAGCAGATCTTTTGTCTGCGGGTACCGAATACGTTTCCATATACGGAAAATGTTGGGACGAGCAGGTAGAAAAGGTTCTCCGCACCACCTGGGAGGAGAACGTACGTATCGTTACCGAAACCATAGCATATCTGGTATCAAAGGGACGTAAAGTGTTCTTTGACGCAGAGCATTTCTTTGACGG